>NZ_JBSKHW010000002.1:0-194166 GCF_057128765.1 Pseudomonas corni | reverse complement strand
CCGACCTGTAGGAGCGAACTTGTTCGCGAAGCGGCGCAACTGACACACCGCGTCGATCCCTCGCCAACAAGTTGGCTCCTACAGATTGTGTGTCTCAGCCGGTGATCATCGGCAGGTTCAAACCCTGCTCTTTGGCGCAATCAATCGCGATCTGGTAACCGGCATCGGCGTGGCGCATGACGCCGGTCGCCGGGTCATTGTGCAGGACGCGGGCAATGCGCTCGGCGGCTTCGTCGGTGCCGTCACAGACGATGACCATCCCCGAATGCTGCGAGAAGCCCATGCCCACACCGCCGCCGTGGTGCAGCGACACCCAGGTTGCGCCGCTGGCGGTGTTGAGCAGCGCATTGAGCAATGGCCAGTCGGACACAGCGTCGGAGCCGTCCTGCATCGATTCGGTTTCGCGGTTCGGGCTGGCAACCGAGCCTGAGTCCAGATGGTCACGGCCGATCACGACAGGGGCTGACAGCTCACCACTGCGGACCATTTCATTGAACGCCAGACCCAGTTTGGCGCGCTGGCCCAGGCCTACCCAGCAGATACGCGCCGGCAAACCCTGAAACGCAATGCGCTCGTGGGCCATGTCCAGCCAGTTGTGCAAGTGCGCATCGTCCGGGATCAGCTCCTTAACTTTGGCGTCGGTCTTGTAGATGTCTTCCGGATTGCCCGACAGCGCGGCCCAGCGGAACGGTCCTACGCCACGGCAGAACAGCGGACGGATGTAGGCAGGCACGAAGCCCGGGAAATCAAAGGCGTTGGTCACGCCTTCTTCCTTGGCCATCTGGCGGATGTTGTTGCCGTAGTCGAAGGTCGGGATGCCCATTTTCTGGAACGCCAGCATCGCTTCAACGTGCTCGGCCATCGATTGCTTGGCCGCTTTCACCACGGCAGCGGGTTCAGTGGCGGCGCGGTCGCGATACTGCTCCCAGGTCCAGCCTTTTGGCAGGTAGCCGTTGAGCGGGTCGTGGGCGCTGGTCTGGTCGGTGACCATGTCCGGGCGCACGCCACGGCGGACCATCTCTGGGAGGATTTCTGCCGCGTTGCCGCACAATGCAATGGAGATGGCTTTGCCTTCGGACGTGTATTTGGCGATGCGGGCCAGTGCGTCGTCCAAATCAGTGGCCTGCTCGTCGACGTAGCGAGTCTTCAAACGGAAATCGATGCGGCTCTGTTGGCATTCGATATTCAGCGAGCAAGCGCCCGCCATGCCGGCGGCCAAAGGCTGCGCGCCGCCCATCCCGCCCAGACCTGCGGTCAGCACCCACTTGCCCTGGAGGCTGCCGTTGTAATGCTGGCGCCCGGCTTCGACGAAGGTTTCGTAGGTGCCCTGAACGATGCCCTGGCTGCCGATGTAGATCCAGCTGCCCGCCGTCATCTGGCCGTACATGGCCAGACCTTTTGCGTCGAGTTCGTTGAAGTGTTCCCAGCTCGCCCAGTGCGGGACGAGGTTGGAGTTGGCGATGAGTACGCGGGGGGCGTTGGTGTGGGTCTTGAATACGCCGACCGGCTTGCCGGATTGCACCAGCAGGGTTTCGTCGTCATTCAGATTGGTCAGGCTTTCGACGATCTTGTCGTAGCATTCCCAGTTGCGGGCTGCGCGACCGATGCCGCCGTAGACCACCAACTCGTTCGGGTTCTCGGCGACTTCCGGGTCCAGGTTGTTCATCAACATCCGCAGCGGCGCTTCGGTCAGCCAGCTTTTGGCGGTCAATGTGTTGCCACGGGCGGCGCGGATTTCGACGTCGCGGCGTTTGGTCCATTGCGGGGTTTTGTTGTCAGTAGTCACGTAGCAATCCTCGATGATCGGTCCTGTGGCGAACAGGCGGAACAGGTAGTTGGTACGTCTCGCTGCGTTGACTGTAGCAGTCGTGCCCAAAGCCAAAGACGTCACTCTTGCGTACCCATCTTTACTTGTACATACAAGCATATGCAAGCAGAGGACCAACTTTGAGGAAATGTATTTAAAAATCCGGGGAACCGTTCAGCAACGGGCGTTCGTGAGTAGGGTTCACGGACAGGCCCCATTAACGGTGATCGCATTGAAGGTGGGCCAGGCTGTTACTTTTCGGTGCGTCGCGCTTCAGAGCGGTGCGCGCGGTAACAGCCTGTTACGCCACATCACGCTAACCGGAACTGATGTGGGGAGCTTGTCAGATGACTTTGACCGCGCGACCAATGAACTGAATCGGCCCGGTTGGTTTTCCCGTCGGCGACCCGGTGGACGTCTCAAGCGTCAGCTCGAATAGTTGATTGGGCTGCAGCGTCGGAAGACTGTCCAGCGGCACTTTCAGGACTTGGCCAGGCTTGACCAGCCCCAGGGACACCGGGCCTTTCCAGTCATCGGCTTTGGTCCAGAACTGCAGCGCCTTGTCTTGTGGCACTTCGGCCATGCCCAGCGGAATCAGCTGAATCTCTCGGGAATCGCTGGTCTGGATGACCCAGCCCGGTGCTTTGTCCTGCGGCGCGACCAGCACTACCAGATACGAAGGTGCTGGAGGCGAAACGGTATGAGTGATCAGCGTGATCCCCAGCACCAGTGAAGCGGCGAGCCCCGCGCCAGCCAAGCCGCGCCAGACGCCAAGACTATCCCACCAGCGCGTTTTTATGACGGAGCGGGTTTTTAGTACGGGAGATTCGAGGGCATCAACGCTACGTTCGATCCGGTCCCACAAGCGCGGAGAGGGCGTTTGCGGTTCTGCCAGTTGAGTGAGGTTGAGCAGCCGTACTTCCCACGCATCGACCGCCGCTTGCAGCGCAGGCTCGCGCGGCAGGCGTTGCTCAACTTCTCTGCGTTGCTGCGCCGATAACGTGCCGAGCACGTACTCGCCCGCAAGGGTTTGCAGATCGGGATCGCGGGCATTGCCTGGGTTTTCGTTCATCCAATGCACTCCCGCAGCGCGGCGAGGCTACGTTTGATCCAGGCTTTCACAGTGCCCAGAGGGGCGCCGATTTTGCTGGCGATTTCCTGGTGGGAGTAACCGTCAACGTAAGCATGAAACACACAATTGCGGCGCACCGGCTCCAGCTGTTCAAGGCACAAGTCGATGCGTCCAGGATTGACCCGCCAGTCGAAAGCGTCCTGGGTTTCCTGCCAGCCGTCCAGTGTGGCCGGCGCCTGGCTGTCGTCGATATCGTCGTCGTTCATCGGCACTTCCCGCGCGTTGTTGCGCACGGTGTTGAGTGCCAGATGCCGGGCAATCGTGAACATCCAGCCTCGCGCCGAGCCCCGGCTGTTATCGAAACTAGCAGCGCGGGTCCAGATCTTGATGAAGGCGTCATGCACAATATCTTCGGCCAGTGCGGTGTCGCGCACGATGCGCTGAACCACGCCCAGCAAGCGCGCGCTCTCTTCTACATAAAGACGTTGCAGCGCCTGCCGCTCGCCACGGGCGCAGGCATGCAGAGCAGCTTCGTAATCAAAAGGTGTCTGGTGCGCGGACAAATCGATCAGCCGTGAAAAGGAAACTCCATTCCCCGATCAATGACCGGGGCATCCCGCGCAGGAGCATAGACCAGTTCCTGCGTCAGGATAAGGAGTCGGTTCTGTCAGTTGGCAGCCCAGAAGATGTAGTCCGCTTGATACTTGACCTCTTCCTTCGCGCCTTTGTTGGCCGCTGCACACGCGGTGGTCGGGGCGACGCCGCCTTTAAGCGCGACACGCTGGATGTAAGCAACGCCAGACATGGCGCCTTTGCCTTCAGCCGGGTTGGCCTTGACCAGTTGATACGGCAAATTGCCTGCGCTCGAAGGCGCCACGGCCAACTGCGTGCCCGTCACTTTGGAGCCGTCTTTGGCTTCCCAGGTCGCTGGTGGGCCGAAGTAGGTGCCCACTTGCTTGCCGCTGCGGTCGTTGAGCACCGCTTTGGGGCCGACGAATGCCCATTCAGTCTCACTGGGATTGGTGGCTTTGGCTTTGCACTCGTAGGTGATTTCGCCAACTCCGGTGGTCTCCATGCTGACCTTGTGCCCGGCCGGGACCTTGATGGTGTCAGGCAAGTCAGCCTGAGCGAATACGGAGGTGGCGCAGCTCAAAGCCATCGCGCCAGCAGTCAGGCAGAAGCGTTTTTTAGCGTTCATGGGTGTTTCTCCTGATGGGTAGTTCATTGGGCAGCGAAGGGCTGCTGTCTGTACTACCCGGCAGGAAAGGATCTGGATGCAGTGGTTTGAAAATAATTTTGAAGAAAAAATGCGAAGCTCTGTAGGAGCGAACTTGTTCGCGATTGCGGTGTGTCAGGGAATGCATTTGTCATAGACAAATTGCATCCGCGGGCAAGCGCGCTCCTACAGTTTGTGGTTGGTGTCAGTGCCGACTCATCTTGCTACGCAAGACGATCACCCCACCAATCGCCGCCAGAATCGAGCCCAGCAATACGCCCACTTTTACTTCATCAATCAGGTGCGCAGCGCCAGGGAAGGCAAGGTTGCCGATGAACAGGCTCATGGTGAAGCCGATCCCGCACAGCAAAGCCACACCGTAGAGTTGCGCCCAGTTACTGCCTTCGGGCAGCACGGCGAGACCTGCGCGAATTGCCAGAACGGCCGCGAGGAATACACCGATCTGCTTGCCGACAAAAAGCCCGAGGGCAACGCCCAGTGGCACCGGGTCCACAAGATTGCCCAGCGTAATGCCTGATAGCGAAACCCCTGCGTTGGCGAAACCGAAGATCGGCACGACGGCAAACGCGACCCAGTAATGCATCTTTTCCTCAAGAAACAGCAGCGGGGAGCGCGCTTCTTCTTCCGGTTTGCCCAGCGGAATGCATAAGGCCAATGCTACGCCCGCAAGCGTCGCGTGAACCCCCGATTGCAGGACGAAGAACCACAGCAGCAAGCCGAGCAAAAGGTAGGGCAACAAGCGCCGAACGCCCATGCGGTTCATCACGATCAAGACGGCAAGCGTGGCAAAGGAGGCGAGCAGCATCGGCATGTTCAGGCCGGTGCTGTAGAACAGCGCGATGATGGTGACGGCGCCCAGGTCATCGAGAATTGCCAGCGCCGCGAGGAACACTTTTAGTGAGGTGGGTACGCGTTTGCCCAGCAGCGATAGCACGCCGAGGGCGAAGGCGATGTCGGTGGCGGCCGGGATGGCCCAACCGCTGAGGGTTTCAGGATTACCCCAGTTCACTGCGATGTAAATCAGTGCCGGGACCACCATGCCTCCGGCTGCCGCGAAACCAGGGAGGGCGCGTTGACTCCAGCTCGACAGGCCACCAGCCAGGACTTCGCGTTTGATTTCCAGGCCGACCATCAGAAAGAAAATCGCCATCAGACCGTCGTTGATCCATAGCTCGATCGACAACCCACCCCACACGCTGTGCAGCGCAGCGAAGTAACCGGGCGCCAGCGGCGAATTGGCAACGATGATTGCGGCCAGCGCAGCGCCCATCAGCACCAGACCGCCTGCGGATTCCGAGGCAAGAAAGCTGGTCAGGATGGCGAGGGCTCTGGGGGTTTCTTTGTTGTTGATGGTCGTCATTGGCAGTTTTAGCGTCCCTGAAAAAAGGCAGCAAATTAGCACAGCTCGTGCGCGCAGATGTTTCCGTACCAGATTAGTCGCTGTGCCGACCGCCGTAGATTCAGATCGCTGTCAGTTCAATCACGCAGCAACGACTGGCACGCGGCGCATACAGCACCACTTCAAGCAACGCGCCGGCTTCGTTATCCAGCTGCAGACAATCATGTTTTTCCAGAAGTTGCGGCGGGTGTTCGGCAGCATTGGCCGCGACTTGCTCGGCGGCGCTGAACAGCACGAACACGTTGGCTGAGGTAAAGAACCGCTGCGGCAGTAGCACGTCGATCCATTGCAGCCGTGCGCGATAGCGGCTCGGTGCGTAGATCAGGTTGAAGTCGCGAATCGGTCCGTCAAGCAGTGCGCAAGAGACCTGACTGTCACCGCTGAACGCAAACGGGTCTGAGGGCAGCAACGCTTCGCTCGTGTTGCCGTCGACATCCAGCGTCATGCCCGCGCCCTGCAGCACGGTGATGATGCGCTGGTAGCCGGCAAATGTGGAAAAACCCCCGGACTGCTCGATGTCGGCGATCGACAGGCGCCAGCCGAAGCCGTCGAGGCCTTCTCCGGAATCGCGGGTGATTTCTTCAGTGCTGCCACCGCCGTTTTTCCAGGGCATGCGCGGGTAGTCGGCGGCGCGCAGAACAGTCAGTCGAGTCATTTGCTGAAGCGTCCTTCAAGACGATGGCGAGAACCGGGGTGAATCAGGCGTGCGGCGGTCACAGGCGTGCGCCCCGACCAGGTGCGGCGGCGGATCAGCAGGCAAGGCTCGCCTGTTTCAATCTGCAGCAATTCGCACTCGTCCGATTCGGCCAGAATCGCCTCGACCACGTGCTCACCCTCGGTCAGGGGCGCGACGTTCGACAAGTAAGCGTAGGGGGTCTGTAGGGTGAAATCCTGAAGCAGATATTCAGGGGCAACGGCGGCGTTGACGAAACGGTCCTCGATTTGCACCGGGATGTCGTTTTCAAAATGCACGATCAAGGAGTGAAACACCCGCTGCCCTTCACGCATGTCCAGCGCCAAGGCGCGTTCGGAGCCTGCGGCCTCTTCACAGAGAATAATGACTTTGCAGGTATGGCGATGGCCCCGAGAGGCGATTTCGTCGGCTATGTTGTGCACTTCGAACAGCGCTGACTGGGTTTTGGGTTCTGCGACGAAGGTGCCGACCCCCTGCATGCGCACCAGAAGACCTTCGGCGGTCATCTCCCGCAGGGCGCGGTTGATGGTCATGCGGCTGAAGCCGAGTTGGGTGACCAGTTCGCTCTCGGACGGCACGCGATGATGCGGCGGCCACGTACCATTGGCGATCTGCTGGTTGATCATCTGCTTGACCCGGGCGTAAAGCGGCGCCGGACTGTCACCCATCTGGGCGGCCAGCGGAGAGATGGCGGGCGGAGTCGGCACAGAGAAATCCTTGTTTGGCGTGATAAAGGGTCAATGGCGCTATCGATGGCAACTAACAGCATCAGCGCTCACGCTAACCATTAACCTGTTGGACGACAAGCTTGGCGCAGTTTACCGAGCAGACAAACGTCTGTATATGTATAGACAATTTCACGCGAGGGGTGCAAAAACGATGTCCGTTTTCTTTGCTGAACGTGCGTTGCTGCCGACTGGCTGGGCGAATAATGTGCGTTTTGAAGTCAGTCCGGAAGGAATGCTGACGCAGGTTCTGGCCGACGCCGACAGTGAAGGCGCCGAGCTGATGAACGGCCCGGTCGTGCCAGGCATGCCGAACCTGCACTCCCACGCTTTTCAACGGGCCATGGCCGGGCTGGCGGAAGTCGCGGGCAACCCCAACGACAGTTTCTGGACGTGGCGCGATTTGATGTATCGGCTTGTCGGCCAGATCAGCCCCGAACAACTGGGCATCATCGCCCGGCAGCTGTATATCGAAATGCTCAAGGGCGGCTTCACCTCCGTTGCCGAATTCCATTACGTCCACCAGGACACCAGCGGCCAGCCCTACGCAAACCCGGCCGAGCTGGCGATGCGGGTCAGCGAAGCGGCAAGTTCGGTGGGCATTGGGCTGACATTGCTGCCGGTGTTGTACAGCCATTCAGGCTTCGGAGGCCAGGCGCCGAATGAAGGGCAACGGCGTTTTATCCACAGCACTGACAGCTATCTGGAACTGCAGGCCAATCTTCGTCAAATCATCCAGACCCAACCAGCCCAAGCGCTGGGCCTGTGCTTCCATTCCTTGCGTGCCGTCACCCCGCAGCAGATAGGCGATGTGCTGGCGGCCAGTGACAAACAAATCCCCGTGCATATACACATCGCCGAGCAGCAGAAGGAAGTCGACGACTGCCTGAACTGGAGCGGTCGACGTCCATTGCAGTGGCTGTACGAAAATGTCGATGTCGATCAGCGCTGGTGCCTTGTGCATGCCACCCACGCCGAAGCCGATGAAGTTGCGCTTATGGCCAGCAGCCGTGCGATCGCCGGGTTATGCCTGACAACTGAGGCGAACCTTGGCGACGGCATCTTTCCGGCGGTGGACTACATCGCCCAAGGCGGACGCTGGGGGATCGGTTCGGACAGTCATGTTTCGTTGAGCGTGGTTGAGGAGCTTCGTTGGCTGGAATACGGCCAGCGTCTGCGTGATCAGCGGCGTAATCGGCTGTACCGCAGCGATCAACCAATGGTGGGGCGCACGCTATACGACGCGGCGTTGGTAGGCGGCGCTCAAGCGATGGGTCAACCGGTCGGAGCGCTGGAAGTCGGCAAGCGCGCGGACTGGCTGGTGCTGGACGGCAATGACCCGTATCTGGCGACGGCATCGGGCGACGCAATCCTCAACCGGTGGCTGTTTGCCGGCGGGGATCGGCAGATTCGAGATGTGATGGTCAATGGCCGCTGGGTGATCAGCGATGGCCGTCACGCCGACGAAGAAGAGAGCAGCCGCGCGTTTGCGCAAGTGCTGCGGGAAATGTTGGGCTAGGCAAGAACGCGATCAACTGTAGGAGCGCGCTTGCCCGCGATTGCAGTGTGTCAGGCAAAACACGGGTTACTGACATACCGCAATCGCGGGCAAGCGCGCTCCTACAATGGCCGATTACTCGGCCTTCCCAATCTTCGAATCGTCCACCCGCCAGATCAGCATCGTGGTGTCGTATCCCTGTTGTTGCGCCTTGGCAAGTAGTTCTTCTTTGGTCCGCTCTGTTACGTGGGCAGTCCTCGACAGCAGCCACAGGTATTTGCGACTTGGGTTGCCGACCAGTGCGGTTTTGTAGTCGTCGCCTAAGTACAGCACCCAGTAATCGCCCTTCGCTACACCTGGCAGCAGTCGCGAAAACCAGTTGTCGAACACCACCCACAGCTTGTCGGTCTTGCCTGGTACCTGCGGCGATGCAGTGCCCGTCGCCTCTTCCCACTTGCCATCAATCGTGCGGCAGCGGTTGGTCACGGCGACGTTGCCGTCATCCTTGAGCTTGTACTGTGCTTCGGACTGCGCGCAGTTGCGCTGGAAGAACATGGGCATGCGCGCCAGTTCATACCAAGTGCCCTGATAGCGTTTGAGATCGACATGGTCCACGGTTCGCGGGGCCATGGAGTCCCCGGCCGAAGAGGCGCAGCCCGCTATCAATAGCGCTGCGAGTGTCAGTGCGCCGATTTGCAACGAATGACGGATGTTCATTTGAGCCCCTGGCCAGAAAACAGCACCACTTTGTCAGCGGCGTACTGCACGCTGATAAAACTCTTCTGATCGCCCCATGTACAGCTCGACATGCCCAGCGCACCGGAGCATTCAGTCGGGCTGCCCAGCAATCTCTCGACATCGGCCTTGGGCATGCCCGCCGAGATCTTCGAATAGTTTTCCTGATTGACCTTACTGCAGGCCGCCAGCAATACGCAGAACGATAGCAACGCAAGAGAGCGCAATGACATGGGTGAAGCTCCTGAAACGAAAGGGGGGCGACGTCGCAGCGTTCGTCCATGACGCAACACGCTGGCGCGATACCGAGAGCTTAGAAGATAAACGAGAGGGTCGGTTCCATATGCCAAACAGTCATTAGCAAGCAAGACTGAATTAAGACTAAAATCGGTCGCCTCAATCACGGGAGCTGGAGCGATGAAATTTTCATCACAGGTCAGGCCAATCAGTTATCTCAAAAGTCATGCGGCAGAGATCGTGAAAGACATTACGGAAAGTCGTGAACCGATGTTAATTACCCAAAACGGCGAAGCGAAGTTGGTAGTTATGGACGTAAGAAGCTACGAGGAACAAATGGAAACGTTCGCCCTGCTGAAAATTCTGGCGTTAGGCCATCGAGAGATCGAGCGCGGCGAATTTCAAAGCGTGGATGACGTATTCAACGAGCTGGACGGGATAGATGAGCAATGAGCTTCAAGGTCTTCATCCTTCACTCAGCCAAGCTAGACCTCAGAGACACTCGTGATTACATCCTGAAAAAATTTTCCCATGATGTCTGGCTGGCGACATCTGCCCAGGTCAGAAATGCGATTGAAACATTGGCGACATCGCCATTTGCTGGCTCAATACCCGACGAACTTAAAACGGTCAATCTGAACGACTATCGACAGGTCGTTTCAGGGATGAATCGAATCATCTATGAAATCCGCCAAGACGTGGTCTTTGTCCATGCGGTCATTGATGTCAGGCGAGACCTTATGTCATTTCTAACAAAACGGTTGCTTCGAGCCAACTTTTGAACGCAACTCAAAACCTCGACCCACGCTCCTGCAAAAACGCCACTTCCTCCTCCGTAGATTCCCTTCCCAGCACCTCATTACGATGGGGAAACCGGCCAAACCGTTTGATCACCACATGATGCTTGCGGGCGTAGCTCAGGCTTTGGGTGAAGTGTTCACAGTCGGTAGAGGGCAGCAGCGGGATTAAATCGGTGAAGCGGCGGATGGCTTCGTCCTGATCAGTGAGGTTTTCGCTGTGTTCCAGCACGAGGAAGAGGAAGGTACGTTGCAACGGCGTGAGGGCCTGATCGCGCTGGAGTTTGAGGCCGTGCTTGACCAGTTCCAATGCGCGGGGATCGCCAACATAGGCTTTGGCGGTGTCACGAAAAATCATCCGTGGCAGTTGATCGAGCAGCAGCACCAGCGCTAGCCAGCCTTGAGGGCTTTCGGCCCATTCGGACAAACCGCCCGCCAGTGCCTGCTCCACCAGACCACCGAAGCGATTTTGCGCGTCGGTGTCCTGGGCTTTCTTCTTGCCGAACCACAATTTGCCCTTGGCTTTCGCCGCTTCGCTGGGCGATTCGGTCGTACCGAACCACCACTCAAGCAACGGCAGCCAAGGCGCGGTCATGGTGGTTAGCTCTTGTGGTACGAGGTCGCGCGTTCGACTTCTTCTTTCGAACCCAAGAACACCGCAACACGCTGGTGCAGGCCTTCAGGCTGAATGTCGAGAATGCGCTGGTGACCATCAGTGGACGCGCCGCCTGCTTGCTCAACCAGGAACGACATCGGGTTGGCTTCGTACATCAGGCGCAGCTTGCCCGGCTTGGATGGCTCGCGGCTGTCGCGCGGATACATGAACAGACCGCCACGGGTCAGAATGCGGTGAACATCGGCGACCATCGCCGCGACCCAGCGCATGTTGTAGTTCTTTTTCAGCGGGCCCTCTTCGCCAGCCAGCAGTTCGTCGACGTAGCGTTGTACCGGGGCTTCCCAGTGACGCTGGTTTGACATATTGACGGCGAATTCCTGAGTGGACTCAGGGATCGTGATGTCTTCGTGGGTCAGGACGAAGCTGCCCATTTCGCGGTCCAGGGTGAAGCCTTTGACGCCATCGCCCAGAGTCAGCACCAGCATGGTCTGCGGGCCGTAGATGGCATAACCGGCAGCCACTTGTTCGGTGCCTGGCTGCAGGAAGGCCTTTTCATTCAGGGCTTCGTTCTGGCTCAGGTACTCATTTGGGCAACGCAGCACCGAGAAGATGGTGCCGACCGGAGCGTTGATGTCGATGTTGGACGAACCGTCCAGTGGGTCGAACACCAGCAGGTAGGCGCCCTTCGGGTATTTGCCCGGGATCTGATAGGCATTGTCCATTTCTTCGGACGCCATGCCGGCCAGGTGACCGCCCCATTCGTTGGCTTCGAGCAGGATTTCATTGGAAATCACGTCGAGCTTCTTCTGCACTTCGCCTTGGACGTTTTCAGTGCCCATGCTGCCAAGAACGCCGCCTAAGGCGCCTTTGGAAACGGCGTGGCTGATTTCCTTGCATGCGCGCGCGACCACTTCGATAAGGAAGCGCAGATCGGCAGGCGTGTTGTTGCTGCGGGTCTGCTCAATCAGATAGCGACTCAGGGTAACGCGGGACATGGAGAGCTCCGAAGAAGGGGATTAAAAACGCGCACAGTTTAACGCGTGTGGTGACGTAATACTGCCTGTCAGACTGGGTTCAGAGCCATTGAGTTCACGTCGCCCCTGAGCGTAGTCGCAAAACGCAAACATCTCGCTCTGTTTGCGACGGCGGTATCGATTCAGCATTAGCGACTTTTTTTCGACGCGCTCAACGTACTCAGCGCCATCCAGCCCAGAAACAGCACGCCGATGACCAGCACCGCCCATAACCCCATGCGTTTCCAATCGGGGCCACTGGCAATGAGCAACGGCGCTGCCGAGTCAGTGACCGGTATCGATACGAGCGTGGCGCTGCCCAGCGCGGCGAGCTTGTCCACAGTGACGCCGGGAACCAACGTCGATAGCGGCAGATTGGCGCCGCTGATCGTTTTATTGCCAATGGCCAGGCTGTAGGGCGGGGCGCTTCGCCCCAGAAACACCAATTGCGTGGCACGCACGGCAACACTCAGCCGTGGAGCATCAGCGCCCAGCCCGCCGCCACGCTCGTCAACCTCAAGTTTCAATTGCTGTACGACATCGCCGGGCAGCTCCATCTCATTCTGCGTAACGTCCTGACCGTTTTGCGTCAATCGATACAGCAAGCCGTCGTTGATCTGCCGCCACGGGGCGTTTGCGTCACGACGGCCATAGAGCGTTGCCGGCGCCAGGCTATTGGCCTGCTGGAGGTCGACTTTCAAGCGTTCGATCGGTAGCGCCACCGGCAACGGCCAGACATAGACTCCAGGCTTTTCGGTAAGCCCTGTGATGGCGGGCGACCAACTGAGCGGCAAAACGCCCGGATGAGCGCTGAGCAATTGCGCGGAAGTCAGGGTTGGCGCCGATTGCGGGTTCTCCCACAGCAGCCGCAAGTAGCGAGCCTTACGGCCAGGCAACGGCACTTCGCGCTGCTCCACCACCTCGTCGGAAAACGACAACCGAGCGACTTGGCCTTCGCCCCACGTTTGCCAATGCTGCAAGTCGTCACTGGCCTGGATGGTGAAACGCTGGAAGCCTTCACGCTCGGTATTCCAGTCGATGATCAACTGATCGAGCGGCGCATTGATCGCGCTGGTGTCCAGCAACCAGCCGCGCAGGATTTCTTCGCCAGCCTCGATTTCACTTTGCGGCTGCACCTCGACCAGCGTGCCGCTGGGCGTGCGCTCGACGCGGATAGTTGGCTCGGCATCTTTGGCATCGTCGCGGTTATACAGCGGGAACCACTTCACCGAAATCGGCTGTGGGTTTTCGGTTCTCTGGGGCTGGCTGACGGTCAGCGCATAAGGTTGCGCCTGGCCATCGGCATTGAAAATCCGAACGTCGTTGAGATTGCCCTGCTGCGCTTGCAACTGCACCGACAAGGGTAATTCCAGTCGGTACCACGGGCCCTCGCCGCTGAGGGTCAGCGGCGTCTGGCTAGCAAAGTCGTCCGGCAAGTCTTCAGCATGGCCGGGCAATACGGTGCACAGCAGGGTGCCGAACATAGCGGCCTGGGCAATGAATTGACGACTCAACAACGCATTCCTCATGGGCGGGGCAAATCCTTGGCGGGCTCTTCGGATGCGCAAAGGCGCGCAGGGGATTTGGGGGGAAGTGGTGCGAAATATCCCACTACGAGCAGCAGAATGCCAACGCCGATAAACGAGACGATCCGCTCCAGTCCGCCCCGATCGCTGAGTTCGACGAAGAATAACTTGGCAACCACAACGCCAATCAGCGCCGCGCCCACCAGCCAGATTTTTCGGCGCAGGCGCAAATGGCCGCCGATCATCAATGCCAGCGCCATAAGCGTCCAGACGATAGAAAGCCCCGCCTGCACACGCATCGACGACAGCAGCGACTCGCCGTCCCATGGCACGGCCGCCCAGTGGTGAGCCGTGCGCATGACCATCGCCGTGACCAGCGCAAACAGGGATGCACCAGCGATGAGCAGCGCAGCTTTCTGTGCGTTTGTCGGGGCCACGCCCAACTGCGGCAATAGTTTCCGGGTCCATAGGCAGACCCCCGCCAATGCCAGTAATAGGCCCAATTCCAGAGGATTGATCAGCGGAAGGTACGGCAGTGGATCGGCTGCGCCTTCGCTGAATCCGTTGGCCAGCCAGAACCACCCCAGCATCAATGCGGCCAAGGGTGCGCCCGCCCACACGCGATAGGATTTCGGATAATTGCTGATTGGCCACGGCCAAGTGCGCGCCGAGGCCATCGCCAGCAGATACAGACTTGGCAGCAGCGCCCAACCCAGCCAGCGCCAGGCGTTGTAGTGCTCCGACAACTGCATCAAGGCAAAACGCAATTGCAGCGACAGCACACTGATGATCAGCCAACAGCCCAAGGCGTGAGCAATGTTGAGTATGAGTGGCGGGATCATGGGTGCCAGGCGCCGCAGCGACATGAAGTGAATCACCCACACCGCCAGCCAGCCGAGCCAGCCCCATTCGGCGGCGGGGTTGTAGCGGGTATCGACAATCTCGATCAGCAACAGTGCGCCAGATAGCGGGGTGAGCAGGGTGCAGAGCTGCGCGAGACCTGGCCATCGCAGGCGCAGCGCGACCAACATCCACAGCCCGACACTGATCGCGCCACTGAACAGCAGATAAGGAATTCCCGCCTCGCCTGAAATGAAGTGCGTCGATACGCACAGCGCAACCGTCCACCACAATGCTCCACACAGCAACAACACCGGTTGCAGGATGTTCCCGCGCAAGAACCGTAAGGTTCCGATGCTGTGAACCATCCAGGCGCTGACCAGCCCGGCGACGGCGATCAGCAGCGGCGTCCAGAAATCGCCGTGGTTGAACGTGGGTGCAAACCATGTATTGATCACGCCGAAAAACGAAATGCCCGCACCAAGTTGCAGCAACAGGCCAAAGCCTCGGGCCAAGACTCGATCCTGACGCATGCCCAGCCAGAACACAGCCGCGCCTTCGATGGCCCAAGCAACGGTGGTCCACTGCGCATCGAGCCCCAGCGGGATTGCCAGCGTTGCGAACACCACGCCAAGCGCCAGACAGGTTTCCACTAGCAGTAACGCGCGGCCCGGCGCCCTTCCGGCGAGTACCCGCGCGATGCCCATATAGAGGATGCCCATTGCCAGCGCACTGAATGCCGCGCCGAACGGGATGTGTTCAACCAAAGCGTATTGCAGGCCGAAACCTGTGATGGGAGTACCAAATAGCAAACTGCCATCGACATAGTGGCTTTGTCGGGCGGACCAACGCAGCAGTGCAGCGCGGCTGTCGTCATCGGGTCCGGTTGCATGTTCCTGGAGTTTGCGTCGGGCGAACAACAAACCGATGGCCAGATACATCAGGAAGAACAGAATCAAAAACGGCTCGGTGCTCCAGAACAACGCTGGCGTATAGGCGTTGAGGCCCCAGGCGAAACCAATGCCGAAGGTGCCGATGAAGCCGATTAAGTTCAACGGGCGCCAAGCCTTGAACCAGGCGATGGCGAAGATGCCGGCGTTGAGCAAGGCGAAGTAACTGAACAGCGCGACGTGGCTACCGTCGCCGGAGGAGGTCAGCAGGGGCGCGGCGAAACCACCCAGCGCCGCGACGCAGGCCAAGGCCAATGAGTTTTGCGTGACTGCGAGCACGGCAGAAAACACAGTCACCGCGACCAATAAGCTGAACGCCATGCCAGGGCTCATCAGCGTGTGCAGCTTCATCGCTGCGAAGACCGTCAGGTACAGTACTGCGATGCCCGTGCCCTGCATCATCAAGGCAAAAGTCGCGTTGCGCTGTCTCAACCACCAACCCAGACCCAGCAGAGCCAGGGCGCTGGCCGCGACACCTGCATACCGCGCCTCAACCGGAACGATCATGCCTTCGGTGGCATAGCGCAGCAAAAACGCCAGGCCAAGAAACAGCAGGACCACCCCGACGCGCAGCACGGTATTCCCGCCCAATAGCCAGTCTTTCGCGCGCAACAGGGCGCTGTCGAACAGGTTGGGGGCTTGAGGTTGCTGGGTTGACGGCTGTGTTGACAGTTTTGGCACGGGTGGCCTGCGCCACTCTGAATCTCCGTCCGGGGCTGGGGTGGCTTGCTCGATGTCGGGCAGATCCCAAATTAGCTCAGGGCCGTCGGTGCTGACGGTCTGCACGTTTAAAGGCTCTGGTAATGGATCTGCGACGGGGGCGGAATCAGCGGTTTTGAAAACACTGGTGGGGGAAGTTTCCAGCACAGTAAGCCGCTGTTGCAGTGAAGCCAGAGCGGTCTGGGCCTGAGCCAGTTGTTGCTGATGCTCGGCCGATTGCTTGCTCAGTGATGACAGACGTAGCGCCAAACCGATTGCCAGACCCAAGACTGCGCCCAATGCGCCGCCGATCAGCGATTCGTCGAACAGTGTGCCGATGACCAGACCGGCCAGCAGAAGAATCCATTGCACGCGAAGACATCCCTTTTCGGCCGCAAACGGCGATGTCGGGGAGTATATCGGGCGTGAGAGGGGATGAAACAATTTGTGGTGAGAAGGGCGATGTACATTGCAAGGTTTGTTGTACGGGGCACTTTGCAGGAGCGCGCTTGCCCGCGATAGAGGTCTGTCAGGCACCTGTGTCGGTGCCTGACAGAATGCATTCGCGGGCAAGCGCGCTCCTACAGTGCGCTTGCCCGTGAAGGTCGGGTGCTACCTCAATCCAGCGCCTTCCAGATATCGGTCGCGTACTCGCGAATCGTCCGGTCCGAGGAGAACCAGCCCATGCGCGAGGTATTGAGCACTGCCGAGCGCCACCATTCGCTCGGGTTGTGCCAGTGCGCTTCGACCTTGGCCTGAGCGTGCCAGTACGACTCGAAGTCCGCGCAGACAAAGAAGCGGTCGTAAGCGATCAACTGGTCGATCAGCCCGGCATAACGGTAAGGATCATCCGGCGAGAACACCCCGCCACGAATCGCTTGCAGCACATCGTTCAAACGACCGGAAGAGGCAATGTCGCCGTGGGCATTGAACTCGCCGGCATGTTTGCGCGCTTCGACTTCCTGCGCGGTCATTCCGAAGATGAACATGTGCTCAAGCCCGACTTGCTCGCTCATTTCCACGTTGGCACCGTCCAGGGTGCCTATGGTCAGCGCGCCATTTAGGCCGAATTTCATGTTGCTGGTGCCTGAGGCCTCAAGACCGGCTGTGGAAATCTGCTCCGACAAGTCGGCTGCCGGAATAATGCTCTCCGCCAGGCTGACGTTGTAGTTGGGCAGGAACACCACTTTCAACTGGCCGCGCAGTGTCGGGTCGTTGTTGACCGTGCGTGCGATGTCGTTGGCCAGTTTGATGATCAGCTTGGCCGAGTGATAACTGGCGGCTGCCTTGCCCGCGAAGATCTTCACCCGCGGCGCCCAGTTGGTGCTCGGGTCGGCGCGCATCGCCTGGTACAGCGCTACGGTGTGGAACAGGTTCAGCAGTTGGCGCTTGTACTCATGGATTCGCTTGACCTGTACATCGAACATCGCCTCAGGATTGATGACGATCCCCATGCGTTCCTGAATGATCGCAGCCAGCGCTTTCTTGCTCTGCAAACGCTGGGCGGCAAACTGTTTCTGGAAGTCAGGTTTTTCGGCGTACGGCTCCAGCTTCAACAGGGCAGTTTCATGGTTGTCGAGCACTTGTTCGCCCAGCTCGTTGACCAGCATCGAGGTCAGTTCCGGGTTGGACTGGAACAGCCAGCGGCGGAAAGTAATGCCGTTGGTTTTGTTATTGATGCGATCCGGATGCAGCTTGTGCAAGTGCGCAAACACGGTTTTGCGCATCAGTTGGGTATGCAACGCCGAAACGCCGTTGGTGCTGTGCGAGCCGATAAACGCCAGGTTGCCCATGCGCACGCGACGGCCGTTGTCTTCTTCGATCAGCGACACCGCACGCAGCAATCCGAACAGGTCCGGATCGTCTTTTTGCGACTCGCGCACGTTGTCGATCAGTTGGGCGTTGATCATATAAATGATCTGCATGTGACGCGGCAGCATGCGTTCCATCAGGCCCACCGGCCAAGTCTCCAGCGCCTCTGGAAGCAACGTGTGGTTGGTGTAAGCAAGGGTGCCGACGGTGATGCGCCAGGCTTCGTCCCACTCCACATCGTGCAGATCGATAAGGATGCGCATCAGCTCGGCCACGGCGATCGAGGGGTGCGTGTCGTTCATCTGGATTGCGGCATGCTCAGGCAGGCTGTTGATGGTGTAACCCATGTTCTTGTGCCGACGCAGCAAATCCTGCAACGAAGCGGACACAAAAAAGTACTCCTGACGCAGGCGCAATTCCTGGCCTGCTTCGGTGCTGTCGTTTGGATACAGCACGCGGGAAATACTTTCAGCTCGAACGACTTCCGCGACAGCCCCGACGTGGTCACCGGCGTTGAAACGCTCAAGGTGCAGGTCTTCAACGGCACGGGCGCGCCACAGACGCAGCGTGTTCACGGCCTTGCCGCGCCAGCCGACAACTGGTGTGTCGTAGGCAATCGCCCGAACGGTTTCGCCCGCGTGCCAGATTTGCCTTGTTTCGCCAGAGGCATCGAGCGCCGGGATTCCTGCCTCGTCCAGCACCGGCTGCACGCTGCCACCAAAGCCGATGAGGTAGATCACTTCCGGGCGTTCAAACTCCCACGGGTTGCCGAAGTCCAGCCAGTTTTCGGTTTGCTCCTGCTGCCAGCCGTCGACGATTGCCTGACGGAACAGCCCATGTTCGTAACGAATGCCGTAGCCGTGACCGGCAATGCCCAGGCTCGACATGCTCTCCATGAAGCACGCGGCCAGGCGACCCAGGCCGCCATTACCCAGCGCAGCATCCGGTTCAAGCGTGCGAATTTTTTCAAGATCGACGTTCAGACCCTTGAGCGCCACGCGGGCGGTTTCCAGGATGCCGAGGTTGCTCAGGCTGTCGAACATCAACCGCCCGATGAGAAATTCCAGTGACAAGTAATAGACGCGTTTTTTCTCTTGCTTGTAGACGTAGCGGGTGTGGTTCATCCACCGCTCGGCCATCTTGTCGCGTGTTGCCAGCGCAATTGCCATGAACCAGTCATGGTCGAACGCGTGGTCGGGATCTTTACCTACGGCGTACTCGAGTTTGTTGAGCACAGCTTCACGAAATGCTGCCACTTCAGCGTCACGAACATTGGGTTCCGGAGACATCGGTTACGACCTCATGTTGGTTTGACGATGCAAAGGGGTTGTTTGACTGTAGGGCGTGTCATCGGTTATGTCCTGCCAAATGAGTGAAATAACCGATGACACGACCCACGCTTCGACTCAAAGAGAGTGTTGTGGTTCGCTGGCGAATGCAATTCTCAAACGCCTGCATTGATCGTTCCATTTTCTCTGGAGCCGGGTAAAAGCGTGAAAAAACAGTGGGGCATGATCATTCATCGATTCGGGTTTATGATGCCCAACGGCAGATAGACAGCAGCCCCTGAATTAGACTTGGTGGAGCACCTATGCAGACTTTGTACCCGCAGATCAAACCTTATGCCCGGCACGATCTGGCAGTGGAAGAGCCGCATGTGCTGTATGTCGATGAAAGCGGTTCGCCCGAGGGCTTGCCGGTTGTGTTCATCCACGGTGGGCCGGGGGCGGGCTGCGATGCGCAGAGTCGTCGGTTTTTTGATCCCAATCTGTATCGCATCATCACCTTCGATCAGCGCGGCTGCGGTCGCTCTACTCCCCACGCCAGTCTCGAAAACAACACCACCTGGCATCTGGTCGAAGACCTTGAGCGCATCCGCAAACACCTGGGCATCGACAAGTGGGTGTTGTTCGGCGGTTCGTGGGGTTCAACGCTGTCATTGGCGTATGCGCAGACTCACCCTGATCGAGTGCATGCGCTGATCCTGCGCGGGATCTTTCTATGTCGTCCTCAGGAAATCGAGTGGTTCTATCAGGCGGGCGCCAGCCGTCTGTTCCCTGATTACTGGCAGGACTATCTGGCCCCCATTCCGCTGGATGAGCGTCACGACCTGTTGGCAGCGTTCCACAAACGCCTGACCGGCAGCGACCAGATCGCTCAGATGCATGCAGCCAAAGCCTGGTCGACATGGGAGGGTAGAACCGCCACGTTGCGCCCTAATCCGCTAGTGGTTGACCGCTTCTCCGAGCCGCAACGAGCGCTGTCGATTGCTCGAATTGAATGCCATTACTTCTCGCACAACGCATTCCTGGAAGAAAACCAGCTGATCCGCGACATGCCCAAAATCGCACATTTGCCGGGGATCATCGTGCACGGTCGTTATGACGTCATCTGCCCGCTGGACAATGCATGGGAATTGCATCAGGCATGGCCCAATAGCGAGCTGCAAGTGATCCGCGATGCGGGGCATGCGGCATCTGAACCCGGAATTACCGATGCGTTGGTGCGTGCAGCGGCACAAGTGGCGCGGCGATTGCTGGACCTTCCGCCGGAAGAGGCGTGACTAAACCTGCAGGAGCCAACTTGTTGGCGAGCGGGCTATTGCGTTGGGCCTGACACATCGCCTCGCGAACAAGTTCGCTCCTACAGGGGTAGGCGGCTATATGAGGTCTTCTGTAGGAGCCAACTTGTTGGCGAGGGGGCCGCACCGCAACCTTCTTGTTAAATAGGGTTTTTGGATGAAAGGTCTGCTGCAAAGGGTTTCCCAGGCGCGGGTCGATGTCGGTGGTGAAACTGTCGGCGCTATCGATCAGGGGCTTTTGGTGCTTATAGGGGTTGAACCCCAAGATACTCAGGCGAGCGCCGATAAGCTTTTGCATAAGCTGCTTAACTATCGGGTGTTCAGCGATCAGGACGGCAAGATGAACCTGTCGTTGAGTGACGTGCAGGGCGGCCTGTTACTGGTTTCCCAGTTCACACTCGTCGCTGATACCAAAAGCGGGCTGCGTCCGAGTTTTTCAAAAGCTGCGTCACCTGCACTGGGCGCCGAGCTTTTCGAATACCTGGTGCACAAGGCTAAAAGTTTGCACGCACAGGTCGCAACGGGCCAATTTGGTGCAGATATGCAAGTCCATTTGATCAATGATGGCCCTGTGACATTTTTACTTGAGGTGTGAAAAGCCGTTTTTGCCTGAAGGCCCGAATTTATTAGGTAAAAAGCCATAAATACTTTTGTTCACCTGATGCGTTGTAACGCGGCCTGCTAGATAATCGCGCGCTACAAAGACAGGTATTTGCCTGTCGAATCAGTAAAAACGCAGACTGGTCCGGCACCGCTTGGGGAATCATTAGCCTCTTTCGGAGTCGGAACAATGCTCGCCAACCCGGCATTTGATAGCTGGCCGTTGGTTTCTTCATCTGTTTTCGGCGAGGGTTGCTCGTGATTGTTAGTCCATGTAATGCACCAAAGACTTCCGGCAAGCGCTTGCACCGCGCGCTGTTGGCGGGGTCTGCTCTGTTTTGTCTATTGGGCGCCAGTCAGCTCTGGGCGTTTGATCTTGACGACGTGGCGACAAAGGCCAAAGAACTGGCCGGACAGAAGTTCGTAGCGCCCAAAAGCAACCTTCCAGCGGAATTTCGCGACATGAAGTTCGCGGATTATCAGAAGATTCGCTTCTTGCAGGACAAGGCTGAATGGGCCGCTGACAAAACGCCGTTCAAGATTTCGTTCTATCACCAGGGCATGCACTTTGATACGCCGGTGAAGATCAACGAAGTTACGGCTACAACTGTCGATGAGATCAAATACGATCCATCGCGGTTCGACTTTGGCGATGTGAAGTTCGATCCCAAGTCCACCGAGAACCTCGGTTACGCGGGTTTCCGCGTCATGTACCCCATCAACAAAGACGACAAACAAGACGAAATCATGACCATGTTGGGCGCGAGTTACTTCCGCGTCATCGGCAAGGGTCAGGTCTACGGCTTGTCCGCTCGCGGCATGGCCATCGACACCGCGATGCCGTCCGGCGAAGAATTTCCGCGTTTCACCGAGTTCTGGATCGAGAAGCCAAATCCGGACGACAACCATCTGGTGATCTTCGCGCTGCTCGATTCCCCTCGCGCGACCGGCGCCTACAAGCTGACCTTGCGTCCTGGCACTAACACGCTGGTGGACGTGCAATCGCGCATGTACCTGCGTGACAAGGTCGGCAAGCTCGGTGTAGCGCCACTGACCAGCATGTATCTGTTCGGCGCCAACCAGCCGTCCAAAGTGCTCAACTACCGTCGCGAGCTGCACGATTCCAGCGGTCTGTCGATTCAGGCAGCCAATGGCGAGTGGATCTGGCGTCCCCTGAACAACCCTAAACACCTTGCTGTCAGCAGCTTCTCGGTCGAGAACCCACGTGGTTTCGGTCTGTTGCAACGTGGCCGCAACTTCAGCCATTACGAGGATCTGGACGACCGCTACGACAAACGTCCTAGCGCCTGGATCGAGCCGAAGGGCGATTGGGGCAAGGGCACCGTCGATCTGGTTGAAATCCCGACTGCCGATGAAACCAACGACAACATCGTTGCGTTCTGGAAGCCGGAAACCCAACCTGCGCCAGGCGAGCCGATTGACTTCAACTACCGTCTGCACTGGACCATGGATGAAAACTCCATTCACTCCCCTGATCTGGGCTGGGTCAAACAGACCCTGCGCTCTACCGGTGACGTGAAGCAGTCCAACCTGGTGCGTCAGCCTGATGGCAGCGTTGCCTACCTGGTGGACTTCGTAGGTCCGGTTCTTGCCAAACTGGGTGACGATCCCGCAATTCGTAGCCAGGTCATCACCGACGACAACACTGAGTTGGTCGAAAACAATCTGCGCTATAACCCTGTGACCAAAGGCTGGCGCCTGACGCTGCGCCTGAAAGTCAAAGACACCAACAAGTCTGTCGAGATGCGCGCTTATCTGTTGCGTGAAAGCCCTGCCGAGCCTGGCAAGGAACCAGCAGTCATCACCGCTGACAAAACCGATAAGAATGCTGACAAAAAGGTCGATGCCAAACCGGCACCGGCTGCTCCAGTCGTTGCTAGCGCGCCCAAGGAATCGAAAGAGACCAAAGCGCCAATCGTTAACGCTGACGCAGCGCGCGCTGACGGCGTAAAAGCCGATGCAGCCAAAACTGCCGAAGCAACCAAAGTTGCCGAAGCCAAGGCCGATGCAGATGCATCACGCCCGGAAGCGGCGTTGGGCGATGCGGCAAAAGCCAACAAAGGCAGTAAGGACCTTCAGCAGCCAGCTCCAGCGGCTGCTTCCACCCAGCAGGACGCGGCCAAGATTCAACAAATCTTGACCGAGACCTGGAGCTATCAGTTGCCAGCCGATGAGTAATTCACAAGCCGTGCCTGAGTCTCTTAGCGAGTACCTGGCACACCTGCCGATGACCGATGAGCAGCGTGCCGAACTGGCAGGCTGTGGGTCATTCGCTGAGCTGCATGAACGCCTTTCGGCGCAGACGTTTACCGATCCTGCCGACGCCGCTCTGGTGTCGGTGGAGCGGCGTCTGACCCTGACCACTGCTGACGAACTGCACGACGCTGAGATGCTGGCTGTCGACGCTGCCGGTCGTGTCTGTCTGAAAGCAACGCCGCCGATCCGCCGTACCAAGGTGGTTCCAGAGCCTTGGCGCACCAATATTCTGGTGCGTGGTTGGCGCAGCCTGACCGGCAAAGGCAACCCGCCCAAGCCGTCCCACGACGATTTGCCACGCGACTTACCCAAGTCGCGCTGGCGCACGGTTGGTTCGATCCGTCGTTACATTCTGCTGATCCTCATGCTGGGCCAGACCATCGTGGCTGGCTTCTACATGAAAGGCATCTTGCCGTACCAAGGCTGGTCGCTGGTTTCGTTTGAAGAAATCAGCCACCAGACGCTGCTGCAAACCGCTGCACAGGTGTTGCCGTACGCACTTCAGTCCAGCATTTTGTTGCTCTTCGGGATCTTGTTCTGCTGGGTGTCTGCAGGTTTCTGGACTGCCTTGATGGGCTTTCTCGAACTGCTGACCGGTCGCGACAAATATCGAATCTCCGGGGCGAGCGCCGGTAACGAGCCTATCGAAGTCGGCGCACGTACCGCGCTGGTGATGCCGATCTGTAACGAAGACGTGCCCCGGGTGTTCGCCGGTTTGCGTGCGACGTTCGAATCGGTCAAAGCGACGGGCGATCTGGATCGTTTCGACTTCTTTATCCTCAGTGACTCCAACGAAACCGACATCTGTGTTGCCGAGCAGCAAGCCTGGCTTGACGTGTGTCGTGAGACCGGCGGTTTCGGCAAGATCTTCTATCGCCGCCGTCGTCGTCGCGTGAAGCGTAAAAGCGGCAACCTCGATGACTTCTGCCGCCGTTGGGGCGGGGACTACCGTTACATGGTCGTCCTGGACGCCGACTCGGTTATGAGCGGCGAATGCCTCACCAGCCTGGTGCGCTTGATGGAAGCCACCCCGGACGCCGGTATCATCCAGACCGCTCCGCGGGCTTCGGGCATGGACACGCTTTATGCCCGTATGCAGCAGTTTGCTACTCGTGTTTATGGCCCGCTGTTTACGGCTGGTCTGCACTTCTGGCAATTGGGCGAATCCCACTATTGGGGTCACAACGCGATCATCCGCATGAAGCCGTTTATCGAGCATTGCGCCTTGGCGCCGTTGCCGGGTAAAGGCGCATTCGCGGGGGCGATTCTGTCTCACGACTTCGTCGAAGCTGCGTTGATGCGCCGCGCTGGTTGGGGCGTGTGGATTGCCTACGATCTGCCGGGCAGTTACGAAGAGCTGCCGCCTAATCTGCTGGACGAGCTCAAGCGCGACCGCCGTTGGTGTCACGGTAACCTGATGAACTTCCGGCTGTTCCTGGTCAAAGGCATGCACCCGGTTCACCGGGCGGTGTTCCTGACTGGCGTGATGTCGTATCTGTCGGCGCCGTTGTGGTTCTTCTTCCTGGTGTTGTCGACTGCGCTGCTGGCCGTCAATACGCTGATGGAGCCGACGTACTTCATGGAGCCGCGTCAGCTGTATCCGCTGTGGCCTCAATGGCACCCGGAAAAAGCTGTTGCGTTGTTCTCGACCACTGTCGTACTGCTGTTCCTGCCCAAAGTGCTCAGTATCATTCTGATCTGGGCCAAGGGTGCGGTGGGCTTCGGCGGTCGGATCAAAGTCACGATGTCCATGCTCATGGAAGTGCTGTTCTCCATGTTGCTGGCACCCGTGCGCATGATCTTCCATACCCGTTTCGTCCTGGCCGCGTTCCTGGGCTGGGCCGCGACCTGGAACTCGCCGCAACGTGACGATGACTCCACGCCATGGAGCGAGGCCGTTAAACGCCACGGTCCGCAGACCTTGCTGGGCTTTTGCTGGGCGCTGTTGGTGTGCTGGCTGAATCCGAGTTTCTTGTGGTGGCTGGCGCCGATCGTCGGTTCACTGATGCTATCGATTCCGGTGTCGGTGATTTCCAGTCGCACCAATCTCGGCCTCAAGGCGCGTGACGAGAACCTTTTCCTAATTCCGGAAGAGCACACGCCGCCGCAGGAGCTGGTGTCAACCGATCAATACACCCACGAGAATCGTTGGCACGCGCTGAAAGACGGTTTCGTCCGCGCAGTCGTCGATCCGCAGCAGAACGCATTAGCGTGCGCGCTGGCGACATCGCGCCACCGCCACGCCGAGCCGATTGAATGGATGCGCATCGAGCGTGTTCGTCACGCGGTCAAGGGTGGTCCGGAATTACTCAACAACAACGAGCGTCTGGCGTTGTTGAGTGACCCGGTCGCGTTGGCTCGTTTGCACGAAGTGGTGTGGACTGAAGGGCTAACGTCCTGGCTTACCGCCTGGCGCGAGTCGATTGAAGCCGACCCGCACGCGCCGCTTCTGCCGTTACAACCTGCCGGTCATGTGCTTGAGCCGACGCTCGTAAACGCCTGATCGCTGGCTGAAATAACGACGCCCCTGAAGCTCATGCTTCAGGGGCGTTTTTTATTGTCACGCCGGTATTGTCACGCCGAACCTGTAGGAGCGCGCTTGCCCGCGATTGCGATGTGTCAGACGTCACTGATGTGCGATGTGCCGACGTCTTCGCGGGCAAGCGCGCTCCTACAGTCAGGATCGAGCCGGTTTCATGAAACCCGAAACTTCCCCACCATCGCCTGCAAATCCAGCCCCAGCCGCGCCAGCTCTGCACTGGACGCGGCAGTCTGCTCGCTTGCCGCTGCTGTCTGATCGGAGATATCGCGCACGTTCAAGATGCTGCGGTTGATCTGTTCGGCCACGGTGCTCTGTTCTTCTCCCGCTGTGGCGATTTGCTGATTCATGTTCTGGATGGTCGAGACCGTTCGGGTGATGTGTTCCAGTGCGCTGCCCGCGCGTCGGCTCAGTTCCACGCTGCTGTCGGTCAGGCTTTTGCTGGCGTCCAGAGCGTTGACTACTTGCTGCGTACCGCTTTGTAAGGCCGCAATCAACTCCTCGATTTCCTCGGTGGACTGCTGGGTCCGCTGCGCCAGGCTACGCACTTCATCAGCCACCACGGCGAAACCCCGTCCGGCTTCCCCGGCCCGTGCCGCTTCGATGGCCGCATTCAAAGCCAGCAAATTGGTTTGCTGAGAAACCGATTTGATCACGTCGAGCACGCCTCCGATCTTGTCGCTCTCGGACTTGAGCTGGCTCATCGCCTGGGTTGAGTTGGTCACCTCGCTGGCCAGCCGCTCGATCTGTTCAATGGCATCGTTGACCACGGCGTCGCCCTCGCGCGCCTGCTGATCGGCCTGGCTTGCCGCTTCCGAAGCCTCTTCGGCATTGCGCGCCACCTCCATGACCGTGGCGGTCATCTGGTTCATGGCTGTGGCCACCTGATCGGTCTCCTCCTTCTGGTTGTTAACGCCCACTGCTGTTTGCTGAGTCACCAAGGACAATTGAGCGGCCGCGCTGGCGATTTTGGTTACCCCTTCGCTGATACCGCCGATCAACTGCCGCAAGTTCAGCGTCATCGACTGCATGCGTTGTTGCAACTCGCCCATTTCGTCACGGCGGGTAACGACGAGGTCTTTGCTCAGATCGCCCTGAGCGATTCGTTCGGCAGCGCTCAGCGTCTGGCGCAGCGGGGTGATGATTTGCTGGGTGATTAGCCAGGCCGCCAGCAAGCCGAGCATCAGCGCCAGTCCTGCAACTGCGGCCAGTGCGGTACGTGACCGTGTGGCCTCGCTGTCACGGCGGGCGCTTAGCAGGGTGCTCAGCTCGTCTGTCGATGTCAGCAGTGTTTCGCCCAGCGCTTCCATGCTTTCGTGGGCAGCTTCGGTCTTCACCTGAATCTCTTTGAATTGGCCCAACTGGCTGCGGTAGTTCTGTAGCGCCTGGCTGGCCAGTTTCAGGCCGGATGCGCTGCCCTCGGTCTGATCCTGGGAGATCTGGCCGATCTCTTTCAGTGACTCGTCGATGGCCGTGATTGCCGAGACCTCGTAACTTTCCTGCCCGCTGAACACGTAGGCGAGCACCTCGTACCGGGCATTCTGTATCTGCCGCCGCAACTGAAGAATGTTGGTGAATTCTTCCAGCTGCTCGCTGCTGTCTTGCTCCTGGCTCACAGCTTTAAGCACCTCGCCTTCAACCTGGCCTACCGCTGCCACCGCTTGCTCAGCGTGCTCGTTCAGGCGCAGATGGGCCGAGGCTCGATCTTTGAGCAACTGGCCAAGATCAGTGAAGGTTTTCTCCAGGGTACGCACGATTTCGCTCTGGCCGTTCAACAGTTTGAGCTGCTCGGTAAGATCCGTGTCCGCGCGCAGCTTTATCAGGTGCGCTTCGATTTCATTGAGTCGATCAACGACTCGGGCTGAGCTTTCAGGCGTGTTTTCAGTACGGAAAGTAATGCGCTCGGCGCGCAGGTCTTTGGTCATGCCGTTAAGTTGGCCGACGGCGGAGATCGATTCCGAACGCTCGATCATCGTGTCCAGCCCATGCCAACCGGTGAGGGCAATCGCCAGGGTCAGCAGCAACACCAGCCCGAAGCCCAGTGACAGCTTGAGTTTGACGCTGGTATTACCGAGCGCCTGATTCATCCCTCCAAACATGGTGTATCTCCTGCGAATGAGCAATCAAAGGCCCGCCCGGCAACAGCTGAGCGTGCGTTGAAAGCGCATCGGCAAGAGGTTTAATTGCACGACCTGAACTGGTCGTAGGAGATTTCTGATTAGAGGGGCGGGGTGATGTGGGTCACAAATCCACCTGGCTGTAGGAGCGCGCTTGCCCGCGATCGCGTTTTGTCAGCTGTAAGCGTGTCAGCTGATAGATCGCATCGCGGGCAAGCGCGCTCCTACAAGTATTGCAATCTTCCCAAGATCAACACTTAAACGCGAAAGCGACCTACCAACGTCTGCAAGTGCGTACCCAGCCGCGCCAACTCGACGCTGGAGGCTGCGGTTTCTTCACTGGCCGCGGAGGTTTGTTCGGAGACGTCGCGCACGTTCAGCACGCTGCGATTGATCTCTTCTGCTGTAGCGCTTTGCTGCTCGGCAGCGGCAGCGATTTGCTGGTTCATGGCTTGAATCGCGGATACGGTTTTGGTTATGTTTTCCAGCGAGCTGCCAGCCCGACGGGTCAGTGCCACGCTGCTGACGGTCAACTCACGGCTGTTGTCCATGATGGTCGCGACCTGCTGGGTGCCGTTCTGCAGACCAGCGATGAGGGATTCGATTTCTTCAGTCGACTTCTGCGTGCGTTGGGCCAGGCTGCGCACTTCATCAGCGACCACCGCAAAGCCACGACCGGCTTCGCCTGCGCGTGCCGCTTCAATGGCGGCGTTGAGCGCCAGCAGGTTGGTTTGCTGCGCCACTGACTTGATCACGTCCAGCACGCTGCCGATCTTGTCGCTCTCGCGCTTGAGTTCGCCCATGGCCTCGGTGGAGTGGCCCATTTCGCTGGCCAGTCTTTCGATCTGATCGATAGCTTCGTTCACCACCCGATCGCCCTCACGGGCTTGCTGATCGGCTGCAACGGCGGCTTCCGACGCCTCCTCGGCGTTGCGTGCGACTTCCTGCACCGTGGCCGCCATTTCGTGCATGGCGGTGGCGACTTGGTCGGTTTCAACTTTCTGGCTGTTAACCCCTGCGCTGGTTTGCTCGGTCACCGCGGAGAGCTCTTCCGCCGCGCTGGCGATTTGTGTCACGCCATCGCTGATGCCGCTGACCAGTTGGCGCAGGTTAACGGTCATGTCCTGAATGCTGCTCTGCAACTGTCCCAGCTCGTCGCGTCGGTTGACGACAAGGTTATGGGTCAAGTCGCCAGCCGCAACGCGCTCGACGGCAGTCAATGTGTCGCGCAGCGGATGGGTGATTTGTCGGGTAATCACCCAGGCCGCAATGATCCCGAACAGCAATGCGATCAGGGTGGCGATGCCGAGGGTTTTCTTGGCGCTGCTGCTGTCAGCTTCGCGCTTGGTGTTCTGGGACATGTTCATTTTGTCGCTGAGGTCCAACAGTTGCTGACCCAACGCAGTCATTTTGTCCATCGCCTGACGGCTGCCCAGTTGCGCGTCGCGGTAGACACCTACGGCCGCGCGGTAGCCTTTGAGTGCAACCCCCGCACGCTGCAATTGGGGAATGTATGCCGCCGGAATCTCGCCTGCCAGGGTATTGATACTGGTCACTGCGTCGTCAATGGCTCCCGTCGCGTTCTTCTCGAAATCCGGGTTGCCGCTGTAGGTGTAACCGCGCACCTGGAAGCGTGCTTGCTGAATCTGCTTGCTCACCTCCACGGCGCTGTTGAACTGCAGGATATTGTCGTGCTGCAACAGGGTTTGTTCGATCTTGCCCACTTCGTCTACAGCGGCGTCGGCGGTTGCGCCCAGGTTGACGCGGCTGGCTTCGCGAGCCTGGATGGCTTTGGTCATGTCCTCGAACGCGCGACGATAGTCGACTGCAACCTGAATTTGCGTGTCCAGCAGCTTCAGGTCCTCAGGGTCTTCCATTTTGGCCCGAGCTGTTTTCAGGGACGCGTCGAGCTTGTCGAGGGTTTTGCTGACCTCGGCGGCAGCTTCAGGGCTGAATTTTGCGTCGTAGACCATGCGTGCAATGCGCAGCTCCAGCGTCGCTTCATTGACCAGCGAGATGTTGCCGAGCTTGTCGCCTCGGTCGATCACGGAAGTCACACCCGACCAGCCAGTGAGCATGATGAGCACAGTGAGCAGCAGCACCAGGCCAAAGCCAATACCGAGCTTTAGACTGACGCCTGCATTGGCGAGACGTTGGGCAAACCAGCGAGTCATGATGATTCCTTCAGCGTTGTTATTGTCGACGCCTGTGCATCGGCGCGGCGTAACAAAACTGAAGGACTGTGAGAAATTTCCAGATGAAGTGTGGGAGGGAGCTTGCTCCCGCGGGATTAGTGATGGCTCGCGGGATTTGCTTTGTGGTCAGAACAGGCGCGACAGGAGGGCGGTGACGGCGGTTTCGACTCGCAGAATGCGCTCGCCGAGTTGCACCGGTTGCAGGCCGGATTTGCGTAGCAGTTCGATTTCGTAGGGAATCCAGCCGCCTTCCGGACCGATGGCCAAGGTGATGGGCTGTTCGACGGCGCGGGGGCAGGGCGGGAAGTCACCGGGGTGGCCTACCAAACCCAATGTGCCCTCGACCAGCGCGGGCAGCCGGTCTTCGACGAATGGCTTGAAGCGCTTCTCGATGATCACCTCAGGCAGCACGCTGTCCCGGGCTTGCTCAAGCCCGAGGACCAATTGCTCGCGAATCGCCTCGGGTTCCAGGAACGGCGTCTGCCAAAAGCTCTTCTCGACGCGGTAGCTGTTGAGCAGAATGATTTTTGGCACACCCATGGTCGCGACGGTCTGAAACACCCGACGCAGCATCTTGGGCCGTGGCAGGGCCAAAAGCAGGGTCAGCGGCAGTTTGGCAGGTGGTTCTTTATCGAACTGGACCGACAACTCGGCCTCATGAGGTTCCAGCCGCAGCAGTTCAGCGCTGCCTAACTGCCCGCCCAGGCGGCCCACGCGCAGGCTGTCGCCAACTACCGAGCGATGCACTTCCTGCATGTGCTTGAGGCGGCGGTCGCGCAGAACCACGCGATCCGCCGCGATGAAGTCAGCTTCTTCGAGCAGCAGTAAATTCACGGCTGGGTCGCTGGCGGCTGATCCTGTTTGTCTTCAGCGGCTTCGTCGTCTTCATGGTCACCACGCTTGGTGATCATCGAACTGCACAGCACGCCGATCTCGAACAACAGCCACATCGGCACGGCCAGCAGCGTCTGCGAGAAAATGTCCGGCGGTGTCAGGATCATCCCCACCACGAAGCAACCGATCACCACATACGGGCGAATCTTCTTCAGGTATTTGACGTCGACAATGCCGATCCACACCAACAGCACCACGGCCACCGGAATCTCGAACGCCACACCGAACGCGAAGAACAACGTCATCACGAAATCCAGGTAGCTCGCGATGTCGGTCATCATCGACACGCCTTCAGGCGTCACGCTGGCGAAGAAGTGGAAAATCAGCGGGAAGACCAGGTAATAGGCGAAGGCCATACCGGCGTAGAACAGAATGATGCTCGACACCAGCAGCGGCACCGCCACGCGCTTTTCATGCTTGTACAGGCCAGGCGCGATAAAGCCCCAGATCTGGTGCAGGATCACCGGCATCGCGAGAAACAGCGCCACCATCATCGTCAGCTTGAACGGCGTGATGAACGGCGAGGCCACATCGGTGGCGATCATCGTTGCGCCTTCGGGCAGGAACACCCGCAGGGGTGCGGAGACGAAGGTGTAGATCTTCTGCGTGAAGTAAAACAAGCAGCCGAAGATCAGGAAGATCGCCAACACGCAACGCAGCAGGCGCGAGCGCAGTTCAGTGAGGTGCGAGACCAGCGGCATCTGCTGGTCGTTTTCCGGGATAGTGCTCATGGGGCTCGCGGCGGCAATGACGAATCGTTGGCGGAAGGCGCAGTCTGCACCGGCACAGTGTGGTTGGCAGGTGACGGTTCAGCGGCGGGGGCCGGTTGAACAGGCTCCGGACTGATGCCGGTATGGCTCTGAGCACTGACCGATGCACTTTCAGCCGGCGCTGCCGGGCCGATGTCGGCGCTTTGCAGCGTCGGGGCGGGCGGCGTAGGGACTGGCGTTGCTGCGGTGACCGGTAGCGGTGGGTCTGCAACCGGCGCGGCCGCAGGCGTTACCGACGTAGCGGGCTCGACGGGCGGTTGCTGCGGCGAAAGAATCTTGCGCGCTTCCTGCTCCATCGAAAGGATGTGCTCGTTGTGCAATTGGCGACGAATTTCGTCGGCGCCAATTTCGCGTTCAACTTCCTGTTTGATCGCATTGAAGCTGCGTTTCAGGCGTCCGACCCACAGCCCTGCCGTGCGTGCGGCGCCCGGCAAACGCTCGGGGCCCAGCACCAACAAGGCGACGAGCCCGACGAGCAGCAGTTCAGAGAAGCTGATACCAAACATGCGTCACGACCTAGTCTTTACGGATGGGCTCTTCGACTTTCTGTGCTTGCGCGTCGATGGTGTGCGGCTGGTTCAGCGGCGAAGACTGAGTCGTCGTGTGCGGCTGTGGCTGTGGCTGCACCGGCGGTTGCTCCGGGGCTTTCTCTTCATCGCTCATGGCCTTGCGAAAGCCTTTGATCGATTCGCCAACGTCGGTACCAAGGCCCTTGAGCTTCTTGGTGCCGAAAACCAGCACGACCACGATCAGAATGACGATCCAGTGTTTCCAGTCAAAAATACCCATGACGCGTTCCTCGTAATAAATTCAGAGCCCGTAAGCGCGAGTGTTCATTCAGCCGAACGAGCAGCCTTTTCATCGTGACCGGACAGCCCGAAGCGGCGATCCAGTTCATCGAGCACGGCCTGTGGATGTTGACCCAATGACGCCAGCATCACCAGGCTATGGAACCACAGGTCAGCGGTTTCGTAGATGACATCGCTGCAATCGCCGCTGATGGCGGCGTCCTTGGCAGCGATGATGGTTTCGACCGACTCTTCGCCGACCTTTTCCAGAATCTTGTTCAGACCCTTGTGATACAGGCTGGCGACATAAGAACTGTCGGCCGCCGCGCCTTTGCGTGCTTCAAGCACCTCAGCAAGGCGAGACAAGGTATCAGTCATGTTCAGTGTCCTGCTTGATAAATGGCATCGGGATCTTTGAGGACCGGGTCCACAGTCTTCCAGCCAGCGTCATCGTATACGCGGTAGAAGCAGCTTTCACGCCCGGTGTGGCAGGCAATGCCGCCGATTTGCTCGACCATCAGAATGATGACGTCGGCGTCGCAATCCAGACGCAGTTCGTGCAGCTTTTGCACGTGTCCTGACTCTTCACCCTTGCGCCACAGCTTGCCCCGCGAGCGCGACCAGTAAATGGCGCGGTTCTCGGCGGCGGTCAGGCTCAAGGCTTCACGGTTCATCCAGGCCATCATCAGCACACGCCCGGTCTTGTGATCCTGGGCAATTGCCGGAACCAGGCCGTCGTTGTTCCAGTGAATCTCGTCCAGCCAGTCTTTCATCGTCGGCTCCGGCCGCTCTGAGGAAGGGTTAGTGTGCCAGCGGCCTGCGCCCATGGCTATCGACGAACGACCAGATACAGGCCCGCCACTAGCATGATCCAGGTCGGCACGGCATTTAAAGCGACCCATTCGGCGCCTGATTGCACGTGCGCCGATGCCATCACGGCGCCACCGGCCAGCAACGCCGCGCCGATCAGCCGCAGCGCCCAGTGGTCACCACGCTCGCGCCACGGTGGCGGTGGATCGTTGCGATGGGGTTGCGACATGCGCTCAAGCAGATCGCGGGTCATGCCCGCCAGATGCGGAATTTGCTCGACTTGGGATTGCAGATTGCCCAGCAAAGTTTTCGGGCTGACACGCTCACGCATCCATCGCTCGAGAAACGGCTGCGCGGTACTCCACAAATCCAGGTCCGGATACAGCTGACGGCCCAGGCCCTCAATGTTGAGCAGGGTTTTTTGCAGAAGTACCAACTGCGGCTGAACTTCCATATTGAAACGGCGAGCGGTCTGGAACAGACGCATCAGGACCTGCCCGAAGGAGATGTCTTTGAGCGGCTTCTCGAAAATAGGCTCGCACACGGTACGAATGGCGGCTTCGAACTCGTTGAGCTTGGTTTCGGCGGGCACCCAGCCGGAGTCGATGTGCAGTTGCGCCACACGACGGTAGTCACGCTTGAAGAATGCGAACAGGTTGCGCGCCAGATAGTCCTGATCTTCAGGGGTCAGGCTGCCGACGATGCCGCAGTCGATGGCGATGTACATCGGGCTCCACGGCTTTACCGTGCTGACAAAGATGTTGCCGGGGTGCATGTCCGCGTGAAAAAAGCTGTCGCGAAACACTTGGGTGAAGAACAGCTCTACGCCGCGTTCAGCGAGCATTTTCATGTCGGTGCGCTGATCGGCCAATGTCGCCAGATCGGTGACCTGAACGCCGTAGATGCGCTCCATCACCAGCACTTTCGGCCGGCACCAGTCCCAATAGACCTGCGGCACGTAAAGCATCTCCGAACCTTCGAAGTTACGTCGCAGCTGGCTTGAGTTGGCCGCTTCGCGCAGCAGATCGAGTTCGTCGTAGATGGTTTTTTCGTAGTCCAGAACTACATCAACCGGGTGCAGCAAACGGGCATCGGCGGACAGGCGCTCAGCGATGCGCGCCAGAATGAACAGCCACGCCAGATCAGAGCCGATGATTGGCTTGAGGCCCGGGCGCACGACTTTCACGACGACTTCTTCGCCAGTCTTCAACTGCGCGGCGTGAACCTGCGCCACCGAAGCCGAAGCCAGCGGCTCGACGTCAAACCGGCTGAACACCTGGCTGATCTTTGCGCCCAGTTGGGACTCGATCAGGTCGATGGCCTTTTGTGACTCGAACGGTGGCACGCGGTCCTGCAATCGCATCAGCTCGTCGGCGATGTCTTCTGGCAACAGGTCGCGACGGGTGGACAATAATTGGCCGAACTTGATGAAGATCGGGCCCAGGTCCTGCAACGCCAGACGCAGGCGTGCGCCGCGGGTCAGTTCGCTTTTGCGTCGTGGCAGCCAGCGCCAGGGCAACACATAGCGCACGGCCAGCAGCCACCACGGCAACGGCAAGGCGAACAGCAGATCATCGAGGCGGTAGCGAATTACAACGCGCTGGATGCGAAACAGACGGCGGACGGCAAGCAGGCTCATGCGTTATCGCTGGATTTGAGGGATTGGGCGAGGCGTTCGAAGCGGGCTTCGAGGCGTTCGAGGTCTTGTTTGGCCTGGTCGATTTCAGCAAAGCGGGCTTGCGCTTCACGTGTGCCGACCAGCGTGCGTGATTCTTCGCTCAAGTAATCGGCGAGGTTGTGGCTCAGGCTAGACGCGGTGTCGCGGGTCCAGTTCGCGCGGCTGCGCAGATGAGCGCCGATCAGCGGGCTGGCGACAGGGCCCAGCCAGCGCGACAGCTCGTATTCCCAGTCCAGATCGAGGTCTTGCAGCACGCCGACCAGCTCCAGCAGCACGGCGCTTTCACCGTCTAGCTCGACTTCCGGGCTGTGCAGTACGGAGGTTTTGTCTTTGCTCAGGGCCAGACGTATCAGGCTCGCAGCCGGTGCACGCAACGTGCAGTCGGCACCCGCATCCCAGTTGGAGGCGAGCATCAGGCCTTCGTCGCTAGGCAGGATGAACAGGTGAAACGCCGGGGTGGTGCATTCCACGGCGATCACTTTGCCGCTTAGCCGATCAAGGCGCGGCAACGCGGTGCTGTCCATTCGCAGCACGCGGTTGATGCCGTGTTCGGCGCTTGCCAGCAGGCCGCGAATCAACATCAGGGCTTGATGCCGCGGTGCAGGGCGACGATGCCGGAGGTCATGTTGTGGTACGTCACGCGGTCGAAACCGGCATGAACCATCATCGCTTTGAGGGTTTCCTGATCCGGGTGCATGCGGATCGATTCGGCCAGATAGCGGTAGCTCTCGGAGTCATTGGTGATCAACTTGCCGGCCAGTGGCATGAACGCGAAGGAGTACGCGTCGTAGATCTTGGACATGACCGGGTTGGTGGGTTTGGAGAACTCCAGCACCAGTAACCGACCGCCCGGCTTGAGAACGCGCAGCATCGAGGCAATCGCGTCTTCTTTGTGCGTGACGTTGCGCAGACCGAAGGCAATGGTCACGCAGTCAAAGTAGTTGTCGGGGAAGGGCAGCTTTTCGGCGTCGGCCTGAACGAAGCTCATGTTACCGGCCACGCCACGATCCAGCAGGCGGTCGCGACCGACACGCAGCATGGATTCGTTGATGTCAGCGAGCACCACTTCGCCGGTGGGGCCGACGAGGTGCGAGAATTTTTTTGCCAGATCGCCTGTACCGCCGGCGATGTCGAGCACGCGGTTGCCGACGCGTACGCCAGACAGTTCGATGGTGAAGCGCTTCCAGAGGCGGTGCATGCCGCCGGAAAGGACGTCGTTCATCAAGTCATACTTGGCGGCAACGGAGTGGAAAACCTCGGCGACTTTGTCGGCCTTCTGGCTTTCCGGTACGTTTTTGTAACCGAAGTGGGTGGTGGGTTCGGCATCGCTGCCTTTGCGCGGATCGTTCATATCGCTGTCACCGGAATAAAGTGCGGCCATTCTAATCGCCGGGGCTGGCTTTGTCTTGACAAGGCTTGCCGCCAACAGTTTCTTCGCTGTGACCCGCTGTTATAGTGCGCCCACGATTTACCCCTTGATGAAGGAGTCTTTGAATGGCCCGAATTACCGTTGAACGCGCTCATTCCCTGGGCAAGGAAAACGCCCGGGAAAAGGCTGAGGTCATGTTGCAAAAGCTGTCGGACAAATACGGTATCGCCCATGAGTGGGACGGCGACACAGTCGCGCTGGAAGGCAAGGGCGCCAAAGGCACGGTCGATGTTGAGGATGATCTGGTGCGCGTAAACATAGAACTGAATTTCTTTCTGTCCGCCATGAGTGGCTCGATCAAGTCAGAGGTCGAGAAGCAGCTGGATAAAGTGCTGACCGCCTGAGCAACGGCCCCCCTGTAGGAACGAACTTGTTCGCGAGGCGGCGTACCTGACACACCGCATCCACCTTCTCGCCAACAAGTTGGCTCCTACAGATCTGGATTTTTCACAGCCACCCATCCCTAGGGTGAGCTTTCTAATTTTTCTCTCTACTTTGTGCCCATGCCCCACACCCCGGGGCGGTATCTCCTATCCCTTTCGAGCGTGAGGTGCACCATGGCCAAAGTTACTTTGAAGAAAATCAAAGCCGAAGAGACGCATAGCTTTTCTGAAGTGCGTCTCTACGCGCGCAAAATCTGGCTCGCGGGTCTGGGCGCTTACGTCAAGGCTGGCCAGGAAGGCGCCGAGTACGTCAAAGAGCTGATTAAGACCGGAGAACAGACCGAGAAGAAAGCTAAAAAAGTCATCGATGAAAAAGTCGATGCCGCCAATAGCGAGATCGATTCGGTCAAAGACGATGTCACCAAAGTGAAGGGCCGCGTCGAAGTTCAGTTCGATAAAATCGAGAGTGCGTTCGACCGACGTGTCGCCAGCGCCTTGAATCGCATTGGCATTCCGTCTAAACATGATGTTGAGACACTCTCTGCTAAGCTCGATGAGCTGACGGCATTGCTCGAACGTGTCGCGCGTAAACAATAAGGAGAGCGGGATGGCTGGCAAAAAGAAAACCGAAAAAGAAGGCAGCTCCTGGATTGGCGAGGTTGAGAAATACTCGCGCCAAATCTGGCTGGCTGGTTTAGGCGCTTACTCGAAGATCAGCAATGACGGCAGTAAGCTGTTCGAAACATTGGTCAAAGACGGCGAGAAAGCCGAGAAACAGACCAAGACAGTCGTCGAGAAACAGGTCGACACGGCCAAGGCCGGCACCAAATCCCGCGTCGGCGATGTGAAAGATCTGGCGTTGGGTAAATGGGGCGAGCTGGAAGGAGCTTTCGACAAGCGTCTGAACAGTGCGATCTCCCGGTTGGGCGTTCCAAGCCGCAACGAAGTCAAAGCGCTGCACGGCAAAGTCGATTTGCTGACCAAGCAGATCGAGAAACTGACCGGGTCTTCGGTGACTCCGATCTCGAAAACCGCAGCTACAAAACCCGCGGCCAAACCAGCTGCCAAGCCGCTGGCCAAAGCCGCCGCCAAGCCTGTTGCCAAGGCAGCCAATAAAGTCGCAAGCAAGACGGCAGCGGCTAAACCTGCGGTTGCGAAAGCTGCGACCAAGCCGGTGGCTGCAGCGTCCAAGGCGGCCGCGTCTACTGCAACGAAAGCCAAATCGGTGGCGGCAAAACCTGCTCCGAAGCCTGCGGCGAAACCAGCAGCCAAACCGGCTGCTGCGGCCAAACCCGCCGCCAAGCCGGTCGCTGCAAAACCAGCGGCCAAACCCGCAGCAGCCAAGAAACCTGCGGCGAAAAAACCTGCTGCACCCAAGCCAGCCGCCGCCGCGAAACCGGCCGCCACCAGCCAGGCTTCAACGGCAAACACAGCGGCGGCTACCCCTGCACCAAGCGCTCCGGCAGCCAACTCGGCGAATGCATCCACCGCGTCGACACCTGCCAGCCAGTCCTGATCACAGGCTGGAAACAACAAAACCCGGTCTGTGAAAGCAGGTCGGGTTTTTGTTTGCTTTTCTGAGGCCAGTGCTAGGTGCGATACGAGTCTGCGTGAGTGACCTTTCTTAGCTTCCTCCATTGGGAGCGTACCGCTTTACCAAACGCGGGGGAGGCGCTAAAGAGCACGATTGCGGCCAGCGAGATCCACCACGCAGGTCGCAAACAGCTCCATACGTATTGATTGAGCCAAATACGCACTATTCGGAGTCTGTATTCCCGAAGACTAAGCTCAGACAACTGTTCAACCTCCTTCGCGGTGTAAAGCGTGGCCAGCGCAAATCCCGTGGTCAGAAAGCGCTCAGGGAAATCCACGCCAGCCTGATGGCAGTTCAAGACCCTGAAGTTGCACCTCAAAACGCAGTCCCACAACTTCAGATTGTCCATCCGGACGTCGCAAGGGTATCTGAGGTTTACATTGATACCCTGAGTGCGCAGTGCGCCAAGCATGAGTGATTGCTCGGCGACCACTCGCACTGACGAAAACCCGTTGAAGCTTCCGAACGGATTGCGTGAAGGTCTTCCATTGAAGATGTCTTCTCGACTGAGTAAAGGCTGGTTCCATAGCGTGATCATGGCTTCACGGGTGCCAAACTGAACCAGGTCTGACACATGAAACAGCATGGGCATCCGTTCCGGGTTGCGCAGATACAACGTGGTAAGAGTGATCGGTGTTTCGAAGAGCTTCGTATCGTCTGGCGCTGTCTCTTCAGGTTCACCGATCACGGCAAGGGCGGCGCTTGTGAGGTTGTGATCTGCGCGTAGCTTCATGACGTAAGCTCGTTTAGACGCCTGGATGCCGGCCCAGGTCGAGTGGAGCATGCGATTCGTGTTGATCTGGTTGCCAGCGTCGTCGAGCAGGCAGCCAGGATCATCCAGCAAGATGATCTGATCCGCATGGACTTGCGAGATGTCCTCATGTTTCCAGGTCGACACGATTATCTCAGCGTCCGGAAGATGCTTTTTGACTGACGCGATGCAGGCGAAAATATTACGCTCGGGACTTAGCGTGCGAAACAAAGGCCCTTGAATGACGACACTTATTTTTCCGGAGTCAACTCGGGTAAGAGCACGCATGGTGTTCAGGCCCTAGTGGTTATTTGATTGTTGAGCTTCTCAGCGAGCATCAAACTCAGGGCGACGACGGTGACGGTCGGGTTACGCGAACCGCAGCGCGGGAACAAGGCTGCACCGGCGACGAATACGTTGTCTGTGCCCTTCAGTTTGAAGTCTGGACCGACAACGGCATTGGGCCCATTGCCCATGCCAAGCATCCCGACCAGATGGTGCGTCCCAAATGCATTCATGTAGTGTTTGCGCTCGACAGCACGCAGCGGTTTAGCCCCAAGCTTTTCAAGCTTTGCGTAGATGTCGGCAATGATTTGGTTATAGCGAATTTTGTTTTGGTGGTAACCCGTGGTGTCCATCGAGACTTTTTCGTCCTTGAAAGTCAGGTTAACGTCCCACTCCGGTGGAATTTCGAGCAGCACGAACAGGTTCAGCGTCGAGCCCAGTTCACGGATGGCTTCTTCTGTTTTCCACTCGTTGAGTTTGTCGATGTCCAAAGCGCTGGCTAAAACGGCTTCATCTGAAGGTGTCATCAGGCCCAGCGTGGTGTACTCGATACCGTCGTGCTCACCGCACAACTCGGGAATAACTACCTGCGCTGCCGTATTCACCTGAAAGAAAGGCACTGTCGTCCCCGGTAAAACGCAGGCCAACTCGGCGACAGCATGGTCCTGATAGTGGTGGCCCATTAAGTGTTTGGGGGTACTGATCGGCAGATTGCTCTTGCACAACAGCTTCAACGACTCGACGCCGTGCGCCGCTACGATCACGCGATTAAAACCGATGGTCATCGGCCCGTTCTCAGTTGTGCAGATTGCCTCCACAGCGTTGCCATTCTCAAAACGCAATCGGTCGACCATCACGCCGTTCATGACCGACGTATTGCCCCTGATGTGCTGGGCGCGCGTTTTCGCATCCATGGGGCAAAGCTCGCAGTCTCCTGCGCCCGCACAATGCCCTTGTCCGTCAGCTCCGTCGTTTGAAAGGTTGTGGGCCTGCGCACCGATATAGGCTGCGGGGAAATAGGGCTCCAGCGCCTGGTGCCATGTTGTGGCACCTTTGATTGCTGCGGTTGAATGGCGGCTTTCCGGGTCTTTTGGATCGGCGCTGATTCGCAGCAGTTTCTCGGCGGTGTTGTAGAACGGCTGGATGTCTTGGTAAGAGAATGGCCAAGGAAACTGAGTGCTGTCATTTGCAAATACCTTCTCAGACAGGCGAAAGCTCAGTCCACCCCAATGATTCGAGCAGCCACCGTCCACCAGAATGTATTCGGAAGCACAGTCTTCTGGGATTTGCTCGGGAGTATTGAACGCATGCCTGGATTCGTAAGCGCGACGTATGAGGCTGTGATGACTCTCGGTTTTTTCCATGGTCATGAAGCGCTCACGGCGTTCGAAAATGTTGAATTTCTCGCCACGCTCGACAATCAGGCAGTCCGCACTCAATGGGCCAGCAACCGTTCTGCCAGCAAATCCATTCCCGATGATTAATGTATCGATGAACATAATTACTCTGTTACTCGGTAGAAGCCAGGTACTCCGTGTCGTTTGGAGTGGGCGTCAACGATGAAAAGGTTGCGGTTGTAATTGACCACTTCTGCGTGAAACGCCTGGCGGTCCTGCTCGGTTAGCTGACGCGAGAAAAGCTTCAGCAACAATTCGTTCGAGATCCCGCCGAGATTGACGCCCTTCATGGCTGACGCAAAAAGCTTGGGGTCTTGGCTACGTTCAGAAGTATTCCTCGCCAGCATCGTCAGGCCGTGCCCAGCTATGCCGCTACCGCTGACAAGCAACAGGCCGGATACAAATGTTCTGCGTTGCAAAGAAATACCTCTGTGTAGATGGGTTTGCTGGACTGGAAATACTTGAAATTTGTTTTAGCGGGCTTTCGCAATGCGTCGGAAGATGAGCGCAACAACTTGGCGAAATCCTCTTAAAAGTCCGGCGAGCAACGGAACTCCAATGAACGCTTTTTCCAGCAGCATGATCACGAACAGCTTTCCGATTTCACTTGATAGAGCCAGTGTGTCGCCGCTTGCCGGTTGATTGTTGAAGGACTCATTGATAAGTCGTGACAAGGTGCTGAGATAAACGACCGGCGCCATAAAAACGAGGTTGTGGTAGTCAACGGATGGGTTGAGGTAGTGATAGTGGGAGAGATTGCGCACGAAGTCGGCGCAGGTCAGCTGATCGTGCTGACCCAACTCAATGATCACCCAGTGACTGTCCACTCGGCTCATGCGCTGAGCCACTTTGTTGGGATCAATGGTTTGAGTCATGTCATTGAGCATTTCTTGCAGATGAATCAGCGTGTGATCCGTCGGACGCCGACCGGCTGGTAGTTGGGCCAGGTTATAGCGGTCGTCCACTAAAACAACAGGCACAGTTTTCCTGCACTCGATATGAATGCGAGAGAGCTCGCTGATGAGCTGCTGACTATCAACTTTTGGGCACTGCTGAGAAGCGACAAAGATGTTCACGGGCGTACCTTCATACAGGACCTGAACGGGGTTGAGTGGTAGATCGCCCGTATAGCTGCACTAAAACTTTCGAAGTAGAAAACTCCACGCCTGTCTCCATAGGCACGAATCGCCGAAATCAGAATTCCTGGTAATGAAAGTACGTTGTGGTGAAAGAAATCCTTGGGATCTGTGACATACCACGTCTGCAGGGTGCGCTGTCGCAGCATGTTACGGATCTCCTCGCTGTGGCTGATCAACGTCTTTTTGGTCATTACCGGATCAAGCAGGAAGCGCTGCAGTAAATACTCTTGGCGGGTGTTCGTCAGTTGATCTAGCAGCACCATTTTCTCGAAGTCGCTGATGAACTCTCGGACGCAATCAATATCATTGCGGAACGTTGATCGCTGAATGACATCGTCGATCAGTTCTACCCAGGCTCGCACGCTGATGCGGCTCAAACCTGTAGGAATAGAAAAGGCTGAGGGGTTAACGAGGTACTTTTCGCCAAATTGATGCAGCTTTGCCAAAGCGGACTCAGCTGACATCCGGATCAGAGGTTTCTTATTCAGCATCGACAGATAGTTCGGCCCGGTTCTCGCAAGGCCTCCCCTGATCGACTCTACCGGTGTCGGCGTACCCAACAGGGGCCTTGAGGTAATTGATTGGGTTATCCCAAACGGATTTATCCGCGTTGGAACGCCTGCTTTCGAGGCGCGTAATCCGTGTTCGATGTCTTCATATTCAACCCACAGCAGAGACTCATCCAACGAATAGTGACTCCATACCTCTTTGCGGCAAATGTAGAGGCTGCCAGTGGGGTAGCTGGCGTCTTCGTTGTACCGCATTGCGTTGCCGAAGCGCAGCGCACTGCGATCAATTTCGGGAAAGATTGTCGGTGCGATGGTCACCGCGCTACCAGAGCTGCGATGAAGCCCTTGTAAACCTTGGGCAATCTCGCCCATGGCCATGCCGTAATCCGAGTAACGGCGTGGATGCATGCTTAAACGATTGTCGAAAAACATGCTCTGAAGCGTCATCAGCGGGTAGCGGGGGCCGAAACGTCGGACCATGTCCCCAAAGTGACTGGGCAGAAAAACTCGGTCGTGGAGTATCACGAGGTTTTTATACTTTGCTTCCAGCGCGAGACGGTTCTTCTTCTTGCAGATCTGCACGGGTGGCGCCGTTATATCTCCGCCAACAATGCGCACTTCGTTGAAGTAAGCGAAGTTATCTCCTGGAGTGCCACACAGGAGTATCTCTTTGTTGGGGATGTCAATCTCCAGGATGCGCTTAACCACTGCGTTCAGGACGGTGGCGTCTTCCGGGCCCACCGGAATGCCAAAAGTCCAACTGTCGAGATCGTCGTCGGACTCAGCGGGCAGGGCTGATACTTTTTCGTACGTCACCGCCGTCGATGAGCGTGCGATTGCCTTGAACGATGTGGTGAAATAATCGCGATCCAGATAGCACTTAACCGGCACGTCTTCGATGATGGTGATTTTCTCACCGACGTCCAGAAAGTGTGCTGCATCCCACAGCAGCAGTGGAGCAAGTGGGGAGTCATTCTGAACGCCATAAAAGCAGCACGATCCACCGGTATGGATGTGTAACGGTCTCCGAGCCGCATGCAGGTTTTTCACGATCGTATCGGCCGCTCGAAAAGGCGAGGGGCGAAAAGACACTACGTTTGAGCAGTCGTGTGACAACGGGATATTTGCGGGGAGCGGACGCAAGTTCGCCGCAGCGGGGTATCCAAGACGTCGATGGTGTATTAGCCGTGTGTTTTTCATGTGTCAGACAACGTATTTATCATTAAGGGCGCCGGGTACTTTCACAACGATTGTCACTGCATCGGTCAATGCTTCAAAGGCAGTGACGTCACCGGGCTCAAGAACAATGATGTCTCCTTCGGCCCAGACTTGATCACACATGCTTACCGATCCTGAAAGCAGCACGGTGATTTCGGTTGCGATCTTGTGGTAGTGCGCAGCTTCCTTGTCACCAGCCTTGTATTGCTTGACACCCACTTCACAGCTATCTGTTTTGAAGGCATTAGGCTCAAACCCGCCGACGAACCAGCCTTTGACCATGTCCCTGAGTACTGAAGTTTTCATTGGTTAGACCCTGCCTCGAATGCCTGCAGTTGGCTTCGTGTTTTCAGCGGGCGGTACTGTGTTGGATCAATACGATAAGCGTTGATTTTTTTGTGCTGCAACACCAATTCATTTAGTGATGGCGAGATGAAGAACTTGTCATTGACCCGGGCATCTTTTCGAATCATTTCCTTAGCTGCAGAGACGAATAGCGAGCCGCTGCGGAACCAGTAAACGCCAGCGATCGCGTGGGGACTGATCGGGTTTTTCTCGGCAGCTTCAATCACTCGACCTTCACTATCCAGGCGTACGAATGAATATCGCGGGTGCAAGGATTTGAATATGACGACACCTGCATCCCCGGCGCTGTCCCTGAACGTCTGAACCGCTTCCGCGAGGTCTATGTCCAGAACGTCGCTGGTGTTGAGAATCAGCAGTTCACCATCGTTATCGATTTGCTCACTCGCCAGAAGTGTCGTGCATGCGGCACCTTTGGTTTCCTGGTAGGCGGGAAGAACGATCGCCGCGGGGTGCATTTGCTGAACCATGTTGCGCAGGTGCAGCCTGGTGATGTCGTCTTTTGGGAGCACGCAGATAATCTTGTCTGGACTCAGCGACGCACAATTATCAATCAGCGAATGAATCAACGGTTTGCCGTTGAGATCTGACAGGTATTCAGGGTATTCGCCGTCGGTGAGCTGAGCCTGCCCCCTTTTTCCTGCCAGCAAGACAATATTCAGCGCGTTCAAGGAGCCACCTGAGGAAAATTGAAATCAACTTCTTCAATTTTTTTGAAAATGTTATCGAAGTTAACGTCGCTGGTTTCCGATACGACTAATACGTGCGCACCGGAAGCCTTCGCAGCCCTGATGCCGTTCTCGTTGTCTTCAACGATAAGGCACTCATCAGGCCTCAAACCTAAATCCCTGATCGCTTTGAGGTAAATGTCCGGGGCCGGTTTGGGTTGCAATACATCTTCGTTGGAGAGTTGTAAGTCCAGGTATTGGTCAAGATTTGCCTTGTCCATCATTACCTGCACGGTGTTGCGTATCGAGTTAGAGGCTACCGCCAATTTGTAACCCTGCCTCTTCAGCGTCGACAGCGCATACTGGTGGACAAAAGTAGGTTTGCACTGGGCATACACGATTTCCATCGTGTAAACCTGTTTCATCTCATTGATGAACGCGTGCAGTGCTACGGGCAGGTCGCGTTCAACACTTAACATGTCCAGCTTCCGGGAGGTCGGAAGCCCGTCATAGGCAGTCAGATGCTCATGGCGGCTAATGTGATAACCGAACAGGCTGAGTGATTTGTTCAGTGCGTCGTAATGCCATTCCTTGGCCTCGATGAGGACGCCGTCCATGTCGAAAATTACTGCTTTGATCATGATGGATTCACACGAAAGAAATCAGAGGCGGCTTCTGGCAGGTCAGTGCAAAGCGTCAGGTTTTCAGCGCATTTAAGTTGCGATAGCTGATGCCATAGAGATTTATGGGGCCGACCGTGTAGCTCAGAGGAGACCACGCAAACCTGCTTGGCACGATCCAGGAGGTTGCTGATGACGTCGTTGGAGAACCACTCTCCTTCAAAGCCATCGAGCCAGACGCCTGTCGCCTGTTCGATCCATGCGGGTGACTGTTCCACCTCGCTCAAGCGGGTGTAGGTCGCGATCTCGTTCTGCAGATAGCCGCGCATATCCGGAATCGCCATGTCGAAAGCGAACCAGTTGGTATGGCCGTACTCGGCGAACTTCGCCTTGAGGGCCAAGGTCAAGCCATCAGCTTTTACGTTTATTGCGAGCGGCAGATTGCGACCGGCCATGATGTCCAGCAGGCCATCCAGAGTCAGTTCGTTGCCAACGGGCATATCGTGAGAAATCACAATCTGACCTTTCATGTCGCGCACGTCTGTTTCGGTCCCGAAACCCAGATCGAAAGATCGATGGAAGGCTTCGGGTTGATTTCGTTCTGACGTTTGCAGCCAGTAGCCGCGGTGACTAAGAATCTTCATATCAGGCGCCCATGATCGATGTGGCTTGCCAGCTTATGGGTAGCGAAAGAAACAGCTGCAAATCCGCCGGGATGCCCAATCCATACATGCCGTGGCCTTCTGAGCCAATGCTGTAGTGGATGATATGGGCGCCTTGGCCAATGATTTCGTTGTAGGCCGGGGCCACATAGAACTCACCATTGGTGCGAAGGTTTTTTCGGAACATCTCTTCAAAGGCAGATATCAATTGGCTACCGGAACGAAAGTTGTAGATACCGACGGTTGCTTCGTCGGAGACCACTTCCTTCTCGACCACACGGTTAATCCGGCCCATGTCATTGAAACTGATGAACGACCACTTGGGATCGTTAGCCGTCATCGTCATGATCAGGCCGTCTGTATCGGCCTCGTCCATCATTTGCAGATAGGCATTGATATCCACGTCCACGTATTGATCGCTGTTGGCAATCATCACCGGGTAGTTCGGGTTGATCAGGTCTTTAGCTGCATACACAGTGCATGCAGCCCCTTCAGTGAGGCCATTGATTTCAACGATTTCGCAATTCGGTGCCCAGCGACGGAGTTTTTCTGTTAGTCCGTACGCTGCGACATGTTCGGCCTGACAAATAAAAATAAATTTGTGCTGGCGCGTTGGCGTCAAGTTGTCGATCACAACTTTGATCATCGGAACGTCATGCACCGGAATCAATGGTTTTGGATCTGTATAACCAGCAACTGCGAAACGACTGCCGGCTCCGGCCATCGGAATAATAATCTGTAGCATTGAAATGACCTTTGTAAGGGTGCCCTTACAGGTTAAAAGGAACAGTAAATTTCAAGTTTGAACCGAATCAAAAATTGCCCTGCTCGATGATTTGGCCCTTCTCAAGTTTCATGTAGCGCTGGCAGAAGCTTTTGGCGTCGTCTTCAGCGTGAGTCACCAGGATCAATGCCATACCCTCACTTTGCATGTCTCGGATGCGCTGGTGGCATTTTTGTTTAAAGTCTTGGTCACCCACAGCCAGCACTTCATCCGCCAATAAGATTTGTGGTTCTACATGGACAGCCACTGAAAACCCAAGCTTCATGTACATGCCGGAGGAGTAAGTTTTCACTGGAGAGTGGATGAAGTCTCCCAGTCCGGAAAAGTCGACGATGTCGTTGAATTTCGCCCGAGTTTCCTTGTTAGTCATGCCGAACAAACTTGCATTCAGATAAATGTTCTCTTCGCCGGTCAGCTCATGATGGAATCCCACGCCCAACTCAATCAGCGGCGCTACACGGCCCGAAGTAAAAAGTCTTCCGCTGGAGGGCGCATAAATGCCGGAAAGGAGTTGCAGCAGGGTGCTTTTTCCAGAGCCGTTGTGTCCCAAGAGTGCCAGGGACTCGCCTTTATTCAGCGTGAGTGAGACGTCATTGACCGCTTTGAATGGCTCAAGCCGCTTGGGGGGGCTTGCGTCGAAGATACCCAGGAAGCGTTTCTTTAGGCCGTCTCGGCTATCATGAGGCTTGAAAACCTTGGAAAGTTTTTCGGCGCGAATCACGACGTCGGTCATAATAATTCCACCCGGGTCTCAAGTCGCTTGAACACAGTAAGTCCTGTAAACATCGATATTGCACCGAGCGCGAGACAAAGAGCCACGGTGCTGAGGGCCGGAGTTATACCACTGTGCAAAATATCGTTGAAACTGTTGAAGAAAGGGGTCAGGGGGTTAAAGGAAACTATCTTGGCGATGGGAGCTGGCACTGATGAAGTCATCCAGACAATGGGTGTCAGCCAGAAAAGTAATGGAACACATACATCAGTAAAGTGTTTTGCATCGCGGACGGTTATCTGTAAAACGCTCAGCGTCAACCCGGCCCCCATCACCAATGCTATGAAGGAAATAAGAATAATCGGATACCAAAGAAATGCCTTTGTAAGCACGCCGCCGAGGAAAGCAAACAGGCCTGCATATATCAACATCGCGCCCGCCCAGAGTATCAATACGGTGATTGCGCAAGACAGGGGTAACAATATATGGGGAAAACGCATCTTGCGGATCAGGTTGCTATTACCAATCAACCACTCGGAGCTTTGCGATAGTGCCTGTGCAAGCAACATCCAATGCACCACGCCTGTAACAAGATGAAGTGCGAACCGGTCTTGATTGTTCGGCATGATATAGGTGAATACAACGTAATAGGTCAGTGTCACCACCAAAGGATTGCCTAGCGACCAGACAAATCCCAGCATTGCTCCCATATAGCGAATTTTCATTTCCTTCATGACGAGGTTCAATACTAAATCACGCCATTTGATAGCGCTCAGGATCTGGGAAGACGACATGGTTTTGTCCAGTTAACACGCGGTGACCAACGCCAAAAAAAGCGCGGCAGGTAATAAAAAATGTTCCGGGCGCGCTGAGTTTTACCGTGCTGCGCTGGTTGAAGTTTTCCCAGAGTTGCAAGAAGGTTAAGAAGTCAAGGTTTGCGCCCCCCGATTCGAGCGAGAATGGTCTACTTTTTTATATGAGGCGCCTGCCGGACACGTCCGCAATGATTGTAGGAAATATCCTCAAACCAAATATATTGTTACCCATCGTCCGTATCTGTTGTGCGCGGGAAACGTCGGAAGGATGGGCATTGCGCCGGTGGGTGGTGGAGATCTCTTACGCGTCAGTGGTCAACTTTCCTTATTCGCTGCCCAAGGACGCCATTCCGGTCAGCCGTTGGTTCAGGGGCTTGCAGGCATGAGTAGCCACAGCCTGGAACGCACTCGCCTGGTCAGTTCATTCCTCCAGATAATGCAGCGCCAACCTCTCTGCCGCCTGCTTTGACCCAGGCGTCAGGTGCGGCGCGACCAGCATCATGATCTGGTAGACCACCACCCGCACTTCGCCTTCGCGGTCGAGAATGCGTTGGTAGTCCAGTGAGAACAGTAGCGTCATGGTGATCTGCTCCACCAGTTGCCCCAGCGCTTGAGTGTCGCTGACCACTTGTCCTTCGGCTTTCAAGCGAGCAAGTAGCGAGGCGAGGGTGCGCTTGATGGCGTTGAGCAGATTGCGGATGCCGCGAGCCAGTTTCGGCAGGCGTCCGGCGAGGTTCGACAGGTCCTGAAACAGGAAGCGGTAATGCGCAAGCCGCTCAACGATCAGGTGCAGGAACAGCCAGTAATCCTCGGCGTCCAGTCGTGCGTCGGCGGGCGGGTCGAGCAGTGGCGCCAGTTCGGCCTGAAAGCGCTCGAACAACTCCAGTACTACCGGCTCCTTGCCGTGAAAGTGGTAGTAGAGATTGCCTGGGCTGATGTCCAGTTCGTTGGCAATTTCCAGCGTCGAAACATTAGGCTCTCCCTGCTGATTGAACAGTTGCAGGGCACATTCGAGAATCCGGTCGCGGGTTTTCATCCAGTCTTCTTGTACAAGGTTCAAAAGGATGCGTCGGCTGATCAGGCGTCTTCGCGGACAGGTCCGCTCCCACGGTATTGCATCCATCCTGTGGGAGCGAACCTGTCCGCGAAGACGTCACCAGCAACGCCATCTAGTTCGACTTGGGCGCGATAATCAACGCACCCGCACATATGTCCCCGGCGCGGCCTCCATCGGCGGGTAATTCTGGTTCCCCAGCACCGTCAGGGTTTGTTTTTGCGCGCCTGAGCGTTCCTGTATCCAGCTCAGCCAGGTTGGCCACCAACTGCCCTCCGTGCGTTGCGCGTCGTAATACCAGGCGCGCGGGTCGCCGCTGAGTTTACCGTTCTCGACGTAGCTCGCTTTCGGGTTGCCTGGCGGGCACAGAATGCTCTGCACATGACCGCTGTTGGACAGCAGAAACCGCCGTTCGCCACCCAATAGCAAGGTCGAGCGATAGACCACATCCCACGGCGTGATGTGATCGTTCTGGCCGCCAACGCTGAAACTGTCCACTGTCACCTTCTGCAGATCAACCGGCGTGCCGCACACCTCAAGACCACCGGGATGGCTCAGCGGGTTGTGCTTGAAGAAGTCCAGCAAATCGCCATGGAATGCCGCAGGCAGCCGCGTGCTGTCGTTATTCCAGTACAAGATATCGAAAGGCGGCGGCGCTTTGCCTAACAGGTAATTGTTGATCCAGTAGGTCCAGATCAAATCGTTGGGGCGCATCCAGGCAAATATCTTCGCCATGTCGCGACCGTCCAGCACACCGCGTTGATACGAACGCCGCTTCGCCGCTTCCAGGGTTTGCTCATCGATAAACAGCGTCGCCGGGCTTTCGATCTGGCTGTCCATCAGGCTCACCAGGTAAGTCGCACTCGATACCCGTCGTATCTGCCGTTTAGCCTGCAGATGCCCCTGGAGTGCCGCGATCGTCAGCCCTCCTGCGCAGGCACCCACCAGATTGACCTCTCGCGCGCCGGTGATGGCCCGGCACACATTCATCGCCTCTTCAGTGGCGGCGACATAACTGGAAAGCCCCCATTCGCGATGTCGTACGTCAGGGTTTCGCCAACTGATGATGAAGGTCTGCAGGCCGTTTTTCAGAGCGTACTGGACGAAGCTGTTGGTGGGGCTCAAATCGAAAATGTAGAACTTATTGATCTGTGGCGGGACGATCAGCATCGGCCGGGCGTATTGCTTTTCGCTCATTGGCTTGTACTGGATCAACTCCATCAGCTCGTTGCGAAACACCACCGAGCCCTGGGTCACCGCGACGGTTTTGCCGACTTCGAACGCATCCTTGGTGACTTGGCTGGGCAGGCCGTTGTTGTGCAGCAAGTCATCGAACATATGACTTAAGCCCTTGACCACGCTGGCGCCGCCAGAGTTGAACAGCTCCTTGACGGCCAGGGGATTGAGCAGCGTGTTGGTCGGCGACAGGGCGTCGTTGAGCAACGAAAAAATGAAGTGCGCGCGAGCCCGGTCGTCCTCTGACAGCTGGCTGTCATCGATCCACTTGCGAATTTGATGCTGCCACACCAGATATCCCTGCAAGCCGCGTCGGTACAGCGGGTTGTGGGTCCAGGTGGGGTCAGAGAAACGACTGTCGTGGGCATTGGGTGTGTGCGGCATATCGCCGAGCAGCACACGGCCAAGTTGACCGCCGAGGGTCAATGCATGGCGCGCGGTGTAAATGGGGTGCTTGATGCCCTGCATCGCTACATTGCGCAATGTGGAAAACAGGTCGCTGCCGCGCAGGCCCGTGATAGCACTTTGCGCGTTGATATACGTCGCTGGCGTAGACTCGGCATTCTTCGCTGTTTTGTCTCGCATGGTTCAACACTCCTTCGTCTGGCCATCAACACCTACACCTACACCTGCGCAGGCTCGTTCACTTCTGAACTGCGCACTCTGCGCCATGACATCCGGTCTATGGCGCAGTCAGTCAAGCAACTACGTTTGGTGAGTAAAGCGGACTCCTGAAACCTTCAGCCTGGGCTTATCGGGTGAGGGGCGAAGGCTGCGGATGCATCACCGCGCGCTGCCGTTCCTGCTGGAGAAATTTCATGATGATGGGCGCCACCGCTTCGGCACGGGTAATCAGAAACAAATGACCGTCGTCGATTATGTGTAGCTGGGCATTGGGTATCCGCCAAGCGAGAAGGCGCATATTGATCAGCGGGATGAGCGGGTCGTCGTCACCGGCCAGCACCAGCGTGGGCTGCCTGATCTTGTGCAGCCAGTGAATGCTGGTCCATCCCATGCCCGCAAACAGTTGCCAGTAGTAACCCAGCTTTCCGGACGAGCGGACCTTGGCGGCATGATTGGCGGCCAAATGGGGATCGCGCCGAAACGCACCTCCGTATATTTCCGGCGCGATGCGAATCACGTGGGACGGCTGAATATATCGGCGAGGACTTGCCATCAACCACAGCACTCTTGGTTTGCCGGGCACCATCACCGCACCGGCTGCCGTGGCCGCGAGCACCAGCTTTTTGCAGCGCTCGGGGTAATCGTAGGCAAATTGCTGGGCCAGCGCGCCGCCCCAGGAAACTCCGATCACGTTGACCTGGCCGTAATCCAGATAGTCGAGCATGCGCGCGGCCAGTTTCGCCAGGCCGGGAAAGCGGTAAGGGCGGCTAGGCGTCGATGAACCACCAACGCCTGGGACGTCGAAAGCGATGACTTCCAGATCCGGGTCCAGCGCGTCGACGAACGGAAACACCAGCTCCAGGTTGGCGCCGATGCCATTGAAGATCAGCAGCGGGGTGAGATGGCTTTTGCCAGTGCGCACCGCCGTGCGAATGGTGTGACCGTCCAGGTCGATGGAGCGAAATACAAACGGTTGCGGCATGCACGAAGCCCTGTGGGTTAAAACGCCGGTGGTGCTGTTTTGCGCGTTGCCGGTCGTGTGTTTGATGCCGCGGTTCACCTGTAGGAGCGCGCTTGCCCGCGAAAGCTTTCGTTCAGTCAACCCATATAAAACTGACACGGCGCAATCGCGGGCAAGCGCGCTCCTACAGTGGTTGTCTACCTTTCATGCACATACGTCCCCGGCGATGCTTCGCCTGCCGTGTAAACCTTGTTACCCAGATTCGCCGGTGCCTTTTTCAATTTGCCCGAGCGCGCGGCCTGCCAGCTTTGCCAGTGCAGCCACCAGGAATCGGTGTGTTTGGTCGCGTCTTCCTGCCATTTGCTGGCGTCTGCCGGCAGATCCGGATTGGTCATGTACCGCGACTTTGGGTTACCTGGTGGATTCAGAATGCTCTGAATATGGCCGCTACTGGACAGCACAAATTCAGTCTTTCCGCCGAACAGTCGTGCTGACTTGTAGCAAGAGCCCCAAGGCGTGATGTGATCGTTGGTGCCCGCCAGGCAGAAGACATCGCTTTTAACCTGCTTCAGATCGATTGGGGTGCCGCTGACTTCCAGGGCGTTGGCGCGAACCAGCGGATTGTTCTTGAACATCTCGATCAGGTCACCATGAAACGCCGCTGGCAGACGAGTGGTGTCGTTGTTCCAGAACAGGATGTCGAACACCGGCGGCTCGTTGCCGAGCAGATAGTTGTTCACCCAGTAATTCCAGATCAGGTCGTTGGGGCGCATCCAGGCGAAGACCTTGGCCATGTCTTTGCCTTCCAGCACCCCGGCTTGATACGAATGACGCTTGGCTGATTCCAGAGTTTGCTCATCGACAAACAACGCCACTTCATTGTCGAGCGTCGTGTCTAGCACGCTCACCAGCAAGGTCAGCGCATTGACCTTCTGCTCGCCCAGCGCGGCGTAATGGCCTAGTAGCGCGGTGCAGGTAATACCGCCGGAGCAGGCGCCGAGCATATTGATGTCTTTGCTGCCGGTGATCGCGCAGACCACGTCCACGGCCTCTTTCACCGCATCAATGTACGTCGACAGGCCCCACTCGCGCTGGGCCTTGGTCGGGTTGCGCCAACTGATGATGAAGGTCTGCACGTTGTTGCGCAGGCAAAAGCGCGCCAGACTTTTATCCTGACTCAGATCGAATACGTAGAATTTGTTGATCTGCGGCGGTACCACCAGCAGCGGCCGTTCGTGCACTTGTTCGGTGATCGGCTTGTATTGAATCAATTCCAGCACGTCGTTGCGAAACACCACCGCGCCTTCAGTCGTGCCGAGACTTTTGCCCACTTCAAAGGCATCCATGTTGACCTGGCTCGGCATCCCGCCGTTGTTCACCAGATCCTTGGCCAGATGCGACAGACCGTCGAGGACGCTCTTGCCTCCGGTTTCAAAGAAGCGCTTTACCGCCGCCGGATTAGCCGCGCCGTTAGTGGGGGACATGGCTTCGGTCATCAGGTTGATGACGAAATGACCACGGCTGATGTCCTGTGGAGTGAGATTGCTGTCATCGATCCAGCTGTGCAGCTCTTTGCGCCAGGCCAGATAGGTCTGCAGATAACGACGATAAAGTGGGTTCTGACTCCATGCCGGATCAGCGAAGCGACGGTCGTCACTGCCAGGTTCCAGGGTGGATTTGCCGAGCAGCACGTTTTTAAGTTCAAGCCCGAAGTGGGCAACGTGCTTGGCGCTGTGAATGGGCTGCCGGATGGCTTGAGTCAAAACCATGCGAGCCGTGGTGAGCAAATCCTTACGACGCAAACCGACGACGGGGTTCAAACCCAGCGTGTGCTCGGAGGCTTGACGCTGCAGGTCATCGTTACTCTTGTTACTCATCTACGACGCTCCATTGTCCTGAGACGAGTACTGCCTTTCCTGTGAATCAGCGACACAGGCACAGGCCAGTACTGCTTCTCGGGTGACCGATGATTAACACCTTCCAGAAGGTGCTCGTGCCGACGACCGGCCTGCGTGTGAGGCGATACGAAACGGCGAGCACCGGCAGCTACTGCATAAACTCCGATGCAGAGAACTTGCCAGAATCATTGGTTACGCGAGATTTCAAAAAATCGCAAGCAGGCCAATCGTTGGCCGCTGCGCGGAGTATTGAAGCAGAGGAAATTAGAAAGTGCGTCCTAAAACGCCAAGCGGCGGGCTAGAGCATTAGCTTGATGACTTGCTCGGAAGGATCGCGGGTTTTGCCAGCCGTTTTTAATTCGGTCAGGTAATCCTCCCACAGCGCCTCTTGGCGTTGCGCCAGTTGGTAGAGGTATTCCCAGGTGAACAAACCGCTGTCATGGCCGTCGTCGAAGGTCAGTTTCAGTGCGTACTGACCTGCCGGCTCTACCCTTGTCAGGCCGACGCCCAGCTTGCCGAATTGCAGAATCGGATTGCCGTGACCTTGCACTTCTGCCGAGGGCGAATGCACCCGCAGGAATTCGGCGGGCAGGTGGTATTCCTCCTCCGGGCCGTATTTCAGGGTCAGGGTTTTGGAGGCTTTGTGTAGCTGGATGGCGGTGGGGAGTTTGGACTTCACTGGGTGACCTGCAATCCGTTGTCGTTTCATGATTTAGCAGATGACATGACTGTGGGAGGGAGCTTGCTCGCGATGCGTTTTTTCAGACGCTGCAATAGTGATTAACCCACTGCAATCGCGAGCAAGCTCCCTCCCACGGGCCTATCGCTCCTCTCTCAGCTCAGAGGATGTATCTGGAGAGATCTTCATCCGCCGCCAGCTCGCCCAGATGGCTGTTGACGTATTCGGCGTCGATCTTGATCGTCTCGGCATCTTGCGCGCTGGCCAGGTCGCCGGCACTGAAGGACACCTCTTCGAGCAGACGCTCAAGCAGCGTATGCAAACGACGTGCACCAATGTTCTCGGTCTTCTCGTTGACCTGCCAGGCAATCTCGGCCAGACGCTTGATGCCTTCAGGCAGGAACTCGATGTTCAGGCCTTCAGTCTTCAGCAGCTCGCGATACTGCTCGGTGAGCGAGGCATGCGGTTCGCTGAGAATGCGCTCGAAGTCCTGCGGGCTCAGGGCCTTCAATTCGACACGAATCGGCAGACGACCTTGCAGCTCAGGCACTAGGTCGCTCGGCTTGCTCAGGTGGAACGCGCCGGAGGCGATGAACAGGATGTGGTCGGTTTTGACCATGCCCAGCTTGGTATTAACGGTGCAACCTTCAATCAGCGGCAGCAAGTCGCGCTGTACGCCTTCACGGGACACATCAGCACCACCAACATTGCCGCGCTTGGCGACTTTGTCGATTTCGTCAATGAACACGATGCCGTGCTGCTCGACCGCTTCAAGCGCCTTCGCCTTGAGTTCTTCGTCGTTGACCAGACGGCCCGCTTCCTCGTCGCGAACCAGCTTCAGTGCCTCTTTGACTTTCAGCTTACGGCTCTTCTTCTTGCCCTTGCCCATGTTGGCGAACAAGCTTTGTAGCTGATTGGTCATCTCTTCCATGCCAGGTGGCGCGGAGATATCGACACCGGCCATTTCAGCCACTTCGATTTCGATTTCCTTGTCGTCCAGCTGACCTTCGCGCAGACGTTTGCGGAACAGCTGACGAGTGTTGGTATCACTTGGCGACGCTTCGTCCTGGAAGCCGCGAGCTTGTGGCAGCAGCGCATCGAGGATGCGATCTTCAGCGGCGTCTTCAGCGCGGTGGCGAACTTTGACCATTTCCTGTTCGCGCAGCAGCTTCATGGCAGCGTCAGCGAGATCACGAATGATCGATTCGACGTCGCGGCCGACGTAGCCGACTTCGGTGAACTTGGTTGCTTCAACTTTGATGAACGGCGCGTTGGCGAGCTTGGCCAGACGACGGGCGATTTCGGTTTTGCCGACACCGGTCGGGCCGATCATCAGGATGTTCTTCGGGGTGACCTCAACGCGCAGCTCTTCGGGCAGCTGCATCCGGCGCCAGCGATTACGCAGCGCGATGGCGACGGCGCGCTTGGCATCGTCCTGGCCGATGATATGGCGGTTAAGTTCGTGGACGATTTCACGGGGAGTCATGGACATGGTTTTCAACGGTCCTCTGGCTCGAACAGCTGTGGCAGGCCGCGATTGTACGCGGCCAGTGCCAGACGCTTATTCGGCGAGGTCCTGCTCCTCAATGGTGATGTTGTGGTTGGTGAACACGCAGATGTCGCCGGCGATGTGCAGGGCGGTTTCGGCGATTTCCCGGGCCGACAGTTCGGTTTTCAGCAGAAGGGCGCGCGCGGCGGCTTGAGCGAATGCGCCACCGGAACCCATGGCGATCAGGCCATCTTCGGGCTCAACGACGTCGCCGTTGCCAGTGATGATTAGGGATGCGTCTTTGTTGGCGACGGCCAACATGGCTTCCAGGCGGCTAAGCGAGCGGTCGGTACGCCATTCTTTGGCGAGCTCCACTGCGGCGCGGATCAAGTGGCCCTGGTGTTTTTCGAGCTGACCTTCGAAGCGCTCGAACAATGTGAAGGCGTCGGCGGTGGCTCCGGCGAATCCGGCGATGACTTCGCCGTGGTACAGGCGGCGGACTTTCTTCGCGTTGCCTTTCATGACGGTGTTGCCCAGGGAAACCTGGCCGTCGCCTGCCATGACAACTTTGCCGTGGCGGCGCACTGAAACGATGGTGGTCAAGGGGAGAGTCTCCACGCTGCGGGGCGAAAATGCCCTGATGCAAACTCATATGGGGGTGGAGGCGGGTATTTCAACTGTTGAGGGCGTTGGGGGATGAATGGTGGTGGGATCGCGCTGTTGGCGCATCTCCCTGTAGGAGCGTGGCTTGTCCCGCGATCGGCCGGGAGCCGGTCGTAAATGCTGCAAACGCGATCTGTCGGGCGTTTGCAGTCTTTACGACGACTACGTCGCCGATCGCGGGGCAAGCGCGCTCCTACAGTTGCTGGTTCTTAGCGACTCTGCCGCTGTTGCAGCAGCAAGTTGCTGAACCCGCCCCCTGCCAGTTGCTTCTGCGCGGTGGTCAGTTGTTCGCGGTTGCTGAAAGGTCCCACCAACACGCGGTACCAGGTTTCGTCTTTCACCGTCCCGGACTCAACCGTTGACGCCTGACCGAGCAGAATGATCTGCGCGCGCACTTTGTCGGCATCCGCCTGTTTACGGAACGAGCCCGCCTGCAGGAAGAACGTCGTCACGGGTGCAGGTTTGGCAACCGGTGGCGGTGGCGGTGGCGTCAAACCACTGAGGGCGGCCTGCGCGCGTGCTGTGTCGATCTTCGCTGCCTGTTCCGGGGAAACCGGAGCGGTCGGGGCAACGACTGGCGACGGCGTCTTCTCGGGCACCGCCTCGTTAGGCACGATCACTTCGGATTCAGGCAGCAGCGTATAGAAGTCGTACTTGGGCTTGACCGGCGCTGTCGGGCTTGGCGGCGTTTTGTTGGCCTCAGCGATCTTCGCGGCCTTGGCATCGGCCCGTACGCGCTTGATGTCATCGCCGCCGGGTTCGAGTTTCATCAGAAAAACGATGAAGGCGCCGACCGTCAGGCCAATCGCCATCCACACCCATCCAGGGATCGGCTGCTTCGCGGGTGCCTGATAACGGCTGGCGCCGCGCTTGGGAGCAGGTTTCTTTTTGACTGCCAACTTACATACGCTCCAGAGTTTCCAGACCCAAGAGTTCCAGGCCTTGCTTGAGGGTGCGGCCGGTCAGGGCAGCGAGACGCAGACGACTCTGTTGCTGCTCGGGGCTTTCGGCACCGAGTATCGGGCAGTTCTCATAGAAGCTTGAGAACAGACCGGCGAGATCGTAGAGATAGGCGCACAGGACGTGCGGAGTGCCTTTTTCGGCCACGTTGTTCAGGGTTTCACCAAACTGCGCCAGCCGCGCAGCCAGTTCCTGCTCCTGCGGTGCATCGAGCATGATCTGCCCTTTGCTTGGGTCGAACGCGGCGCCAAGCTTGCGGAAAACGCCTGACACGCGGGTGTAGGCATACAGCAGATACGGCGCGGTGTTGCCTTCGAAACTCAGCATCTGATCGAAGTTGAAGCTGTAGTCGCTGGCGCGGTGCTTGGACAGGTCAGCGTATTTCACGGCGCTGATGCCGACCGCTTTAGCAATGCTGCGCAGCTCGCCTTCAGCGACTTCCGGGTTCTTCTCCTTCACCAGCGTGTAGGCGCGCTCTTCGGCTTCGTCGAGCAGATCGACCAGCTTCACCGTGCCGCCATCGCGGGTCTTGAACGGACGGCCGTCGGCGCCATTCATGGTGCCAAAGCCCATGTGCTCCATCTGCATGTCGTTGGTGACGAAGCCTGCCCGGCGCGCCACCTCGAACACCTGCTGGAAGTGCAAGGCCTGACGCTGATCGACGAAATACAGCGCGCGATCAGCTTTCAATACGTTGCTGCGGTAGCGGATGGCCGCCAGGTCAGTGGTGGCATACAGGTAGCCGCCGCCAGCCTTTTGCACGATTACCGGCAGCGGCGTGTCTTCGGCGGTTCTGAATTCTTCGAGGAACACGCACTGCGCCCCATTGCTCTCGACCAGCAGACCGGCTTTTTTCAGGTCGGCCACGACATTGCCCAGATCATCGTTGTAAGCACTTTCGCCCATCACGTCCTTGGGCGTTAGCTTGACGTTGAGGCGCTCGTAGACTTGCTGGCAGTGCGACAGAGAAATGTCTTTGAACCGAGTCCACAGGCTCAGGCATTCAGCGTCACCGGCTTGCAGCTTGACCACAAGGCCACGGGCGCGCTCGGCAAACTCTGGGGATTCATCGAAGCGGCCCTTGGCGGCGCGGTAGAAGTCTTCGAGGTCAGCCAGCTCGTCACTGGTGGCCGGGGTTTCCTGAAGATAGGCCAGCAACATGCCGAATTGTGTGCCCCAGTCGCCCACGTGATTCTGCCGAATCACCGTGTCGCCAAGAAACTCCAGCACGTTGGCCACACCGTCGCCGATGATCGTCGAGCGCAGATGGCCGACGTGCATTTCTTTGGCAAGGTTGGGGGCGGATAGGTCGACCACCACGCGCTGCGCGGGGTTGGTCTTGCGCACCGACAACGTAGCGTCGGCCAATGCGATGTCCAGGCGAGAGGCCAGGGCTTGGGTGTTCTGGAAAAAATTGAGGAAGCCGGGGCCGGCGATTTCGACCTTGGTGATCTGCTCGTCAGCGGGCAGCGCTGCGATCAGTTTTTCGGCCAGATCGCGGGGCTTCATGCCGGCTGGTTTGGCCAGCATCATGGCAATGTTGCTGGCGAAGTCGCCGTTTTTCTTGTCCCGAGCGTTCTCCACCTGAATCGCTGGCGTCAGACCTTCCGGCAAGACGCCATCGAGGACGAGTTGGCTCAGGGCTTGTTGGATCAGCTGGCGAATGGTGTCTTTCATGATGCTCTCTTCGACCGCAAGCGCGGCAGCGCTTGATGCGCGGGTGGAAAAACGGGGCATTATCCGTTGCCGGAGCCACCTTGCCAACCGCGATGGATGTGCGGTTGGCCGTACGATATCAATTGTAGGAGCGCGCTTGCCCGCGATGGCGTCGTGTCAGCCACCAAAAATAGTGAGTGTGCCGACGTATTCGCGGGCAAGCGCGCTCCTACAAGGTGGTCAATACAAATCCACCGGATCCACATCCAGCGACCACCTGACCTGCCGCCCGCTGGGCATGTTTTCCAGCGCCAGCAACCAGGTCGCGAGCAATTTGTGCAGCGGGGCGCGGGCGTTCGCCTGAACCAGCAATTGCGCGCGGTAACGCCCGGCACGGCGCTCCATCGGCGCGGGCACCGGGCCCAGCAATTCAATGCCACCCAGCTTCATATCGATCAGCAGTTGCTCGGCCTCGGTGCACGCTTCATCCAGAAACCCTTCGGCCTGACCGGGCTTGTGCGCTTCGGCCCGCAGCAGCGCCAGGTGCGAAAACGGCGGCAGTCCGGCGGCCCGGCGTTCACTCAGGGCCTGTTCGGCGAAGGCGAAATAGCCTTGCTCGGTCAATTGGATCAACAGCGGGTGCTCGGCCAGGTGCGTCTGGATAATCACGCGCCCCGGCTCTTCGGCGCGTCCAGCTCGGCCTGCGACCTGAACAATGAGCTGCGCCATGCGCTCGCTGGCGCGGAAGTCTCCGGAAAACAACCCGCCGTCCGCATCGAGAATCGACACCAGCGTTACCCGAGGAAAGTGGTGCCCTTTGGCGAGCATCTGCGTGCCGACCAAAATGCACGGGTTACCTTTCTGGATGGTGGCGAACAGCTGATTCATCGCGTCCTTGCGCGAGGTGCTGTCTCGATCGACGCGCAACACAGGGAAGTCCGGAAACAAAATCCCCAGCCGTTCCTCCGCACGCTCGGTCCCTGCGCCTACGGGCCGCAAATCGACCTTGCCGCATGATGGGCAATTGCGCGGGACGCGTTCCACGTGGCCACAGTGATGGCAGCGCAGTTCCCCGGATCGCTGATGTACGGTCATGCGCGCATCGCATCGAGGGCAGCCCGACAGCCAGCCGCAGTCGTGGCACAACAGCGTCGGCGCAAAGCCACGACGGTTTAGAAACACCAGGACCTGCTGCCCGGCTGCCAGAGTTTGTCCGATGGCTTGTTGCATCGGCCCGGAAATGCCGCTGTCCAGCGGACGGCTTTTCACGTCCAGGCGCAGGAAGCGCGGCTGCTGCGCCCCTCCCGCTCGTTGATTCAAGCGTAAGAGCGCGTACCGGCCGGTGTAGGCGTTATGCAGGCTTTCCAGGGAAGGCGTCGCCGAGCCCAGCACGATGGGGATATCTTCCTGGCGCGCACGGACCAGCGCCAGATCCCGCGCGTGGTAGCGCAAACCTTCCTGCTGTTTATAGGAGCCGTCGTGTTCTTCATCGATGATGATCAGGCCAGGATTCTTCATCGGTGTGAACAGCGCCGAGCGGGTGCCGATGATGATGTCCGCTTCGCCGTCCCGCGCCGCCAGCCAGGCGTCGAGTCGGTCGCGGTCATTGACGTTCGAGTGCACAAGGGCGATGCGTGCATTGAAGCGCTGTTCGAAGCGAGCCAGGGTTTGCGGGCCGAGGTTGATTTCCGGGATCAGCACCAACGCCTGCTTGCCCGCTTCAAGGGTTTCGCGGATCAGCTGCAAATAGACTTCGGTCTTGCCGCTGCCGGTTACGCCTGCCAGCAGTGAAGCGTGAAAACTGCCGAAGCCTGCGCGTATTGCTTCATACGCGGCGCGTTGCTCCGGGTTCAACGGCAATTCAGGCTGCGCCAGCCAGCGCTCGTGGCGTTCGACCGGCTTGTGACAGCGGACCTCGACCTGCACAAGCTGCTTGGCCAGCAGCAAATTCAGACTCTCGCGGTTGAGCATCAGCTTGCTCAACAACTGGTGCGCCACGCCGTGAGGGTGTTGCGCGAGCGTCACCAGCGCTTCTTTTTGTTTCGGCGCGCGCGCGATACGCGGGTCATCGACGCTGGCGTTGGGCGCGATCTGCCAAAAGCGTTCCTGGCGAGACTCGGCTGGCTCGCCCTGACGAAGCAACACTGGCAGCGCCCAACTCAGGGTATCGCCCAGGCTGTGCTGGTAATACTGCGCGGTCCACAGGCACAACTTGAACAGCGCAGGCGGCAACGGGGCTTCGCTGTCCAGAATCGCAATGGCAGGCCTGAGCTTGTCGGCCGGGACTTCGCTATGGTCGGCGACTTCCACCAGAATGCCGATCATCTCCCGGCGCCCGAACGGGACACGCACGCGCATGCCGGGCTGCAAGTCGCCAGCCGAAACGCCTGCGGGCGCAAGGTAATCGAACAGGCGGCGCAGGGGCGAGGGCAGGGCGAGGCGCAAAATGGCGTCGGGCACGCGGGGGATGTCCTGTTACGGAGTATGACGAAGGGCGCGATCTTAGCAGACGACCGGTTTAAACGTCCGCTTGCGTGGTTTGTAATGTCTGGTACTATGCGCGGCCTAATTCCGTGCGGTATTCAACAATAGTGTTGGGTGGCGGCACGCTAGCCTGAGGAAGTAATCATGAAAGCTGATATCCATCCAGTTTACGAAGCCATTGACGCAACCTGCAGCTGCGGCAATGTCATCAAAACCCGTTCCACACTGGCCAAGCCTCTGAGCCTGGACGTGTGCAACGAGTGCCACCCGTTCTACACCGGCAAGCAAAAGACTCTGGACATCGGCGGTCGTGTCGACAAGTTCAAGTCGCGTTTCGGTGCTTTCGGCGCAACCAAAGCTCCTGCTGCAGAGTAAGGTTGGCCGTTCTGGAGTTTCCAGTGGGTTTCTCCAGGCTGCTTAAAAAGGCGTCCCTCGCGGGCGCCTTTTTTATGTCTGCGATTTGGCTGTCTGCTGCTAACGCGTTGTGTCCCGCTCCTGCGTCGCTGCCCGTTGCGCACGTCCAGCGTGTGGTCGATGGCGATACGGTGCGTCTGGATGACGGGCGAAGCGTACGAATGGTCGGCATCAATGCACCGGAAACCGGCAAGAAAGGCCAGACGGCTCAGCCATTTGCCGAAGCCGCCAAACGGCGACTGCAGACGCTGGTCGATCAAAGCGACGGACAAGTCAGCGTCCGGGTAGGCGAGCAGCCAACCGATCATTACGGGCGCACGCTGGCCAATATATATGGCCGAGACGGTGGCAATCTCGAAGCGCAGCTACTGGCCGAAGGGTTGGGTTATCTGGTCGCGGTATCTCCCAATGTTGCCTTGGTCGATTGTCAGCAAGCGGCTGAACAGGCTGCGCGCAAAGCTGGCCTTGGTCTGTGGCGCGCTTCTCCAGTGCAGTCCCCCGATCAAATCGCAAACGGCGGGTTTGCGCTGATCTCCGGTCGCGTCAGCAGCGTGCAACGCAACAATGGCGGCATCTGGATCGAGTTCGACGATGCCCTCGTTCTACGTATCGCCCCAAAACTTACGGGGCAGTTCGACAGCGCTATGCTCATGGGCCTCAAGGGGCAACGAGTGGAAGCGCGGGGCTGGGTGGTAGATCGTTCCCGTCGTGGGGGACTGCAACCCGGCCAGCCTCGCTGGATGATGCCGATCACGCACCCAGCGATGTTGAATACGAAATCTCAATAAAATTGTAGACATTTCATTGGCGGATTGTGGGCACTCTAGCCCATGTCATTCGCGGCTCTACGCTAAAAGTCGTACTCCCAGCCCCTTGACACCTGTGACCCACCAGTCTTGTTAGGACTTTCTGACTTGCGTATGCTCCTCGGTCCGTCTGTCCAACAGCAAAAAGCGGAATGCCCTCATGTCAGATTTGAAAACTGCCGCGCTCGAATATCACGCCAATCCTCGTCCGGGGAAGCTGAGCGTAGAACTCACAAAAGCCACTGCAACCGCGCGCGATCTGTCGTTGGCTTACAGTCCTGGTGTTGCCGAGCCAGTCCGCGAGATCGCTCGCGACCCTGAGCTTGCGTACAAGTACACCGGCAAAGGAAATCTGGTTGCAGTCATCTCCGACGGCACCGCGATTCTGGGTCTGGGTAACCTCGGCCCACTGGCTTCCAAGCCTGTGATGGAGGGCAAGGGCGTACTGTTCAAGCGCTTTGCTGGCATCGACGTGTTCGACATTGAGGTCGATTCCGAAAGCCCGCAAGCTTTCATCGACACCGTCAAGCGCATCTCCATCACCTTTGGCGGCATCAACCTGGAAGACATCAAGGCGCCTGAGTGCTTTGAAATCGAGAAAGCACTGATCGAACAGTGCGACATCCCGGTATTCCACGATGACCAGCACGGCACTGCGATCGTTACTGCAGCTGGCATGATCAACGCATTGGAAATCGCTGGTAAAACCCTGGCATCGGCGAAAATTGTCTGCCTGGGCGCTGGCGCTGCGGCGATCTCTTGCATGAAGTTGCTGGTGAGCATGGGCGCACAGATCGAAAACATCTTCATGATCGATCGTAACGGTGTGGTCCACGCAGGTCGTACTGATCTGAACCAGTACAAGGCTCAATTTGCGCACTCAACTGAAAAGCGCACGCTGGCTGATGCACTTGATGGCGCTGATGTGTTCGTCGGTCTTTCCGGCCCTAATCTGCTGAGCGCCGAAGGCCTCAAATCCATGGGGCCTAACCCAATCGTGTTCGCGTGCTCGAACCCTGATCCGGAAATCTCCCCGGAATTGGCCCACGCCACCCGCAATGACGTGATCATGGCGACCGGTCGTTCGGACTACCCGAACCAGGTCAACAACGTGCTGGGTTTCCCGTTCATCTTCCGTGGCGCACTGGACGTTCGTGCCAAGCGCATCAACGAAGAGATGAAGATCGCTGCCGCCAATGCTCTGCGCGAACTAGCGAAGCTGCCTGTACCTCAGGAAGTCTGCGACGCCTACGGTGGAATCAAGCTGGAATTCGGTCGTGAGTACATCATTCCGAAACCAATGGATTCCCGCCTGTTGGGTCTGATCTCCGATGCCGTTGCCAAGGCCGCTATTGCCACCGGCGTTGCGACTCTGCCGTATCCGAAGCACTACCCGCTGAACAGCGTGGATGAAGTGTTTAACGGCTAAAAGCAGTCGCCCATAAAAACCCCGGTCATTGGCCGGGGTTTTTTTATGAGCATCTTTCTGTGGGGGCGAACTTGTTCGCGAAGCTTCATCGCTGTTTGACGAATCTCTCGCCAACAAGTTGGGCCCTACAGGGGATGCGTGGCGGCATATCCTGCATCGATGGCGACTGACAAATCCCGATCGCGGGCAAACGCGCTCCTACACAGGAGCGCGCTCACTCACAGTCAGAACAAGTCTATCGGCGCCGCCTCATCCGCTGGCAATGGGCTGCCCGGTGCTGGTGCTCCACCCATCTCATTCATGCTAGGTGGTGTGTCTTCGCTTTTGAACAGCTCGAAGAACGCATTCGGTGTGCTTGGCGTGGCAGCGCGGCCGCTGATCGGGTCGACCCGCAGGCTCAGGATGCCGTCCGGCTCGGCCTGGACGTGGGGCGGCTTGTCTTTGAGCGCGGCGCTCATGTAGTTCATCCAGATCGGCAAAGCCACGGTACCGCCAAATTCATGGCGACCCAGGCTTTCCGGTTGGTCGAAGCCTGTCCACACCGTCGTCACGTAGTCGGCGTTATAGCCGGTGAACCACGCGTCTTTCGATTCGTTGGTCGTACCCGTTTTGCCGGCGATGTCAGGACGATTCATTGCCAGTGCGCGGCGGCCGGTGCCGCGTTTGATGACGTCCTGCAACATGCTATTGAGGATGTAAGTAGTGCGGCCATCGACGATGCGCTCTGCAACTGCTGGCGCAGGCGCCTCACCGGTATTGGTAATCGCGTTTGGCACCACATTGGCCGTCAGTGCTGGTGTTTCGGGCGCTGCAAACGTCGCCGCATCGCTGGTTGCGGTAGCGCTCACTGCTTTTGGATTCGGATCGTTGGCCGGGACGGTCGGCGGGTTGGCAACGAACAGCGTTTTGCCCTCACGATCGTCAATCTTCTGGATCAGGTACGGCGTGACCTTATACCCGCCATTGGCGAACGCGCTCCAGCCGCCGACGACTTCCATAGGCGTCAGCGTCGCTGTGCCCAAGGCCAGCGAGAGGTTGCGCGGCAGATCCTGCTTATTGAAGCCAAAGCGTGTGATGTAGTTGATCGCGGTGTCGATGCCCAAGCCTTGCAGCAAGCGGATCGAAACCAGGTTGCGCGACTTGTACAACGCTTCACGCAAGCGAATCGGACCCAAGAAGGTGCCGGTGTCGTTCTTCGGGCGCCACTCTTTGTCCAGGTACTGATCGACAAACACGATCGGCGCGTCATTTACCAGGCTGGCAGCGGTGTAGCCATTGTCCAGCGCGGCAGAATAAAGGAACGGTTTGAAGCTTGAGCCCGGTTGACGCTTGGCCTGCATGGCGCGGTTGTAATTGCTCTGCTCGAAAGCGAAACCGCCGACCAAGGCACGAATGGCGCCATTTTGCGGGTCAAGGGACACCAGCGCACTTTGTGCGACCGGCATCTGGCTGAACTTCAACGAGTTGTCGGCCTGGCGCTGAACGCGGATCAGGTCGCCCACGTGAGCAACATCAGCCGGGCCTTTGGGGTTGGCACCGACGCTGTTGGTGTTCAGATAGCTGCGGGCCCACTTCATGGTGTCCCAAGCGACGGTTTCCTCTTTCTCGCCGTTGTGGGTCAGTACGCGTATGCCGGTCTTGTCGACCTGGCTGACAATCGCTGGCTCCAGGCTACTGATGGTGCGTTGCTTGATCAGCTCTGCCACCCATCCATCGCGGGTCAGGCCCGGGAAGCGGCTTTCTGGGCCGCGATAGCCGTGGCGCTGGTCGTATTCGATCAGCCCGTTCTGGACTGCGGTGTTGGCACTTTCCTGAAGATTGCTCGGGACGGTGGTGGTGACGCGGAAGCCTTCTGTGTAGGCTTCGCTGCCGTAGCGACCGACCATCTCGGCGCGCGCCATTTCAGCAATGTACGGCGCGTTAACTTCCGGGCTCTGGACGTGGTAGCTGGCGTTGATCGGTTCAGCGAGCGCGACCTGATAAGTGCTCTCGTCGATTTTGCCCAGCTTGAACATCCGGCCAAGAATCCAGTCGCGGCGCTCTTTGGCGCGGGTCGGGTTTGCCAGGGGGTTGAAGCGTGACGGCGCCTTGGGCAGACCGGCGATCATCGCCATCTGCGCGACGCTCAAGTCACGAATGGATTTACCGTAATAAACCTGAGCGGCCGCCTCGATACCATAGGCCCGGTTACCCAGATAGATTTTGTTGACGTACAACTCAAGAATTTCGTCCTTTGTGAGTTGGCGCTCGATTTGCAAGGCAAGAAGAATCTCGGTGGTTTTGCGCGAGAAGCTGCGCTCACTGGTCAGAAAGTAGTTTTTAGCGACCTGCATGGTAATGGTGGAGCCACCAGATTGAATGTGGCCGCTCTTGACGAGTTGGCTGGCGGCGCGCATCAGGCTGCTGGGATCGACGCCGTAATGATTGGCGAAGTTGTCGTCCTCGGCGGACAGCAGGGCATGAATGAAGTTAGGGGGAATATCGGCGAAACGGATCGGAGAACGGCGCATTTCGCCAAACTCTGCAATCAGTTTCCCGTCGCTGCTGAACACGCGCAGCGGAATTTGCAGTTGGATGTTTCTGAGCGCATCGACAGATGGCAGGTTCGGGGCCAGGTAGAGGAACGCGCCGCTCAGACCGAGCAGCAGCCCGCAAACGATCGCGACGAAAGACCACCAGAAAAACTTCAGCAGGCGTATCAAGGCTTTTGGATTTCCAGAAAAAAGAATGGGTTAAGCGCAGGCATTTACAAATGAACACGCCTTGAAGCTTCGGTACACGAAAAAAACGCTCGGCATTATAAGCATTTTTCGTCGCCGAGCGTTATTTGCGCTACTGTCAAGACTGCTGACAGCGGCACGGTATTAAAAAACGCCCGTAAGTGGCGGAATCTCATAGGGAAACGGTTGTGTTCGAACTCTTCAGTAAGAAGGCCAATACCCTTCTAGGGATCGATATTAGCTCCACCTCGGTAAAACTCCTTGAATTGAGTCGTTCCGGCGCTCGTTACAAAGTTGAGTCATACGCCGTCGAACCCCTCCCGGCTAACGCTGTGGTCGAAAAGAACATTGCTGACCTCGAAGGGGTCGGCAGTGCTTTGACGCGTTTGCTGGTAAAAGCCAAGACAAATGTCAAAAACACGGCGGTTGCAGTCGCAGGTTCCGCTGTCATTACCAAGACAATCGAGATGGATGCCGGGCTTTCTGACGATGAGATGGAAAACCAGCTCAAGATCGAAGCCGACCAATACATTCCCTATCCGCTTGAAGAAGTGGCCATCGATTTCGAGGTTCAGGGCTATTCGGCTCGCAACCCCGAGCGGGTAGACGTGCTCCTTGCCGCCTGCCGCAAGGAAAACGTTGAAGTACGTGAAGCGGCCCTGGCACTTGCGGGTCTGACCGCGAAGGTCGTTGACGTCGAAGCCTATGCGCTGGAACGCTCATTCGGGCTGTTGTCGGCGCAACTGGGTCATGATCATGAGCAACTGACGGTGGCCGTGATCGACATTGGCGCCACCATGACTACCCTCAGCGTGCTGCACAACGGCCGCATCATTTATACCCGCGAGCAATTGTTTGGCGGACGGCAGCTCACCGAAGAGATTCAGCGCCGTTACGGTTTGTCCGTGGGCGAGGCGGGCCTTGCGAAGAAGCAAGGCGGTTTGCCGGACGACTACACCATGGAAGTCATGCAGCCGTTCAAAGACGCGGTGGTCCAGCAAGTCTCCCGCTCGTTGCAATTCTTCTTCGCGGCCGGGCAGTACAACACTGTGGACTACATCATGCTGGCAGGGGGGACGGCGTCAATTTCCGGCCTGGATCACTTGATCCAGCAACGCATTGGCACCCCGACCATGGTCGCAAACCCGTTTGCCGACATGGCCCTTAGTGCCAAGGTCAATGCAGGGGCACTGGCCAGTGATGCGCCCGCATTGATGATTGCCTGCGGGCTGGCGTTGAGGAGCTTCGACTAATGGCTCGGATCAACCTATTACCCTGGCGCGAACAGCTTCGCGAAGAGCGCAAAAAGCGCTTTCTCACCTCATTGGCGGGCGTGCTGGTGATTGGCATTGGCACCGTGTTGCTGGCCGATCAATACATTAGCAGCGCAATCAGCCATCAGAATGCGCGTAATCAGTTCATCACCACTGAGATCGTTCAGCTCGATACGCGCATCAAAGAAATCAGTGAGCTCAAGGCACGGCGCAAGCAGTTGCTGGAACGGATGAAGATCATTCAGGACCTGCAAGGCAACCGACCGATCATTGGCCGCATTTTTGATCAATTGGCTCGCACGCTGCCCGATGGTGTGTATTTCAGCGAAGTGAAGATGACCGACAAACTCATCAGCATTGCCGGCTCGGCCGAATCGAACAACCGCGTCTCGGACCTGCTGCGTAATCTCGACGCCTCGGATTGGCTGGAAGCGCCAAGTCTTACCGAAGTCAAAGCCACCACCGCAGGCGCGGTAGACCAGGCCAACACCTTTCAACTGACAGTGCGCCAGACGCAGCCGGCTGTTGAGGGGGCCAAGCCATGAATGCTTCCGAATGGATGGAAAGCCTGCGCAAGATCGACCTTGGCGACCTCGACCTCAACAACCTTGGTTCATGGCCTGCGGCAGTCAAAACCATCGCTGGCGTGCTACTGATGGTGTTGGTGCTTGCGGGGGGTTACTTCTTTTATATCCAGGACATGCAGGCGCAGCTGGATCAAGCGCAGGCTCAGGAAGTTGCGCTCAAAGAGCAGTTCTCAACCAAGGCTTTCCAGGCGGCGAACCTGCCAGCCTACAAAACCCAGATGACCGAAATGGAAAACACCTTCGGCGCGCTGCTGCGGCAACTGCCCAGCGACACCGAAGTGCCAGGCCTGCTCGAAGACATCACCCGTACTGGTTTGGGTAGCGGGCTGGAGTTTGAAGAGATCAAGTTGCTGCCCGAAGCGGCCCAGCAGTTTTACATTGAGCTGCCGATACAGATCACGGTGGTCGGCAACTACCACGATCTGGCGACCTTCGTCAGCGGCGTAGCCAGCTTGCCGCGGATCGTGACGCTGCACGATTTTGAAATCAAACCGGCTGATCCCAAATCGCCCAACAAACTGCGCATGAGCATTTTGGCCAAGACCTACCGTTACAACGATAAAGGACTGCAGAAATGAGTGCGGCGCGATGGTTGTGCGTCAGTGTGGCGCTCATGGGGTTAGCAGGTTGTGACAGTCAGAGCGAGTTCGGCGACTTGACCCAGTTCATGAACGAAGTGCGTGCCCGTCCAGTCGGGACGATTGAGCCGCTGCCGAAATTTCGTGCGTATGAAGCATTTACGTACGCAGCGTCGAGCCTGCGCAGCCCGTTTCAGCCGCCGGTCAAGGTTGATCCACTTCGGCGTCAGAAGGGGTCGCTGTTGGTTCAGCCTGACCTTACGCGGGTCAAGCAATTCCTCGAAGGGTTCAACATCGAAGTCTTCGAAATGGTCGGCACGATCAGCAACCCGACGGGCACTTTCGCGTTGTTGAAGGGGGCAGGCGGAGTGCATCGGGTCAAGGTGGGCGACTACCTGGGGCGCAATGATGGTCGAGTGGTCGGCATCAGCGATGCTGCAGTGGAAGTGATGGAAATCGTTCCTGATGGAGAGGGAGCGTGGCTGGAGCGGCCGCGCAGCATTTCCCTTAAAGAGCGCTCATGACAATGGCTAGCAAGCGAAACGCCTTCGGGTCTGCACAGTGGTGGAATTTGATCATGAACAGGATTCTTTCGATTATCGGCGTGTCGCTATGGATGGCGATGGTCTCGCCGATTCTCCAGGCGGCCAACCTCAAAACCCTGGATGTCGCTGCATTGCCGGGGGATCGGGTCGAATTGAAACTGTCTTTCGACGGTCCGGTGCCTGCGCCTCGCGCCTACACCACCGAGCAGCCGGCACGCATCGCGCTGGACTTGCCGGGAGTCAGCAGCCAGCTGGCGATCAAGAGCCGTGATCTGGGGAACGGCAATGCCCATAGCGTTGTGGTTGTCGAAGCGAAGGATCGCACGAGGGTCATCATTAACCTGACCGTGCTGGCGCCCTATAGCTCTCGGGTCGAAGGCAATAATTTGTTCGTAGTCATTGGCCAGGGCGCCGCAGCGGCGCAGGGCTCCCAGCCAAGTTCGGCAATGGGCGCCACTCGTGTCAGCGTTCCGCCTGCTAGCGCCAAAGCCCCGCCCAAGGCGTATGCGCCGGTCGGCAAAGCGGTCAGAAACGTTGATTTTCAACGCGGCGAGCTGGGTGAAGGCAACGTCGTCATCGAGCTGAGTGATGCCGGCATCGCGCCGGACATCCAGGAAACCGGCGGCAAGATCCGTGTCGATTTCGCCAAGACCCAACTGCCCGATAAGTTGCGCGTACGTCTGGACGTCAAGGATTTCGCCACCCCTGTGCAGTTCGTGAACGCCAGTGTCAGCGGCGACAAGGCCAGTATCCTGATCGAGCCTTCGGGCGCGTTCGACTACTCGGCTTTTCAGACCGACAACAAACTGACCATCAGCGTGCGCCCGCTCACCAACGAGGACATGGACCGCCGCAACGCAGAGAAGCTGGTCTACACCGGCGAAAAGCTTTCGCTTAATTTTCAGGACATCGACGTGCGTTCAGTGCTTCAGCTGATAGCGGACTTCACCAACTTGAACCTGGTAGCCAGTGACACCGTGCAAGGTGGCATCACATTGCGCCTGCAAAACGTGCCGTGGGATCAGGCGCTGGATCTTGTGCTCAAGACCAAAGGCCTGGACAAGCGCAAGATCGGCAACGTTCTGCTGGTAGCGCCTGCGGATGAAATCGCCGCCCGCGAACGTCAGGAGTTGGAGTCGCTCAAGCAGATCGCCGAACTGGCACCGCTGCGTCGTGAGCTGCTGCAGGTGAACTACGCCAAGGCAGCGGACATCGCCAAACTGTTCCAGTCAGTGACCAGTGCCGATGCCAAGACCGATGAGCGCGGCTCGATCACCGTGGATGACCGCACCAACAACATCATCGCCTATCAGACTCAGGATCGCCTGGATGAGCTGCGCCGCATCGTCTCGCAGCTGGATATCCCGGTGCGTCAGGTGATGATCGAAGCGCGCATCGTCGAGGCCAACGTCGATTACGACAAGGCGCTGGGCGTCAGTTGGGGCGGGTCTGCCAACCGCGGCAACTTCACGGCTGGCGGCGGGGGCACTGTCACCGGTACGCCGGGCGCTGTGACCAATGCGCCATATGTCGACATGGGCGTTGCCAGCCCTACGTCGTCGATTGGGCTTGGGTTCATCACCAACAACACCGTGCTGGATCTTGAGCTCAGCGCCATGGAGAAATCCGGCAACGGCGAAATCGTCTCCCAGCCCAAGGTCGTGACCTCGGACAAGGAGACGGCCAAGATCCTCAAAGGTACGGAGGTTCCGTATCAAGAGGCCAGCTCCAGCGGTGCGACGTCTGTATCGTTTAAGGAGGCGTCGCTGTCGCTGGAGGTGACTCCGCAGATCACTCCGGACAACCGCATCATCATGGAAGTGAAGGTCACCAAGGACGAACCGGACTACATCAACACCGTTCTGGGCGTACCACCAATCAAGAAAAACGAAGTGAACGCCAAGGTGCTAGTAGCTGACGGCGAAACCATCGTAATCGGTGGCGTGTTCTCCAATACGCAGAGTAAAGTCGTTGATAAAGTGCCATTTCTCGGCGATGTGCCGTATCTTGGCCGACTTTTCCGGCGGGATGTGGTCTCGGAGAAAAAATCCGAGCTGTTGGTGTTCCTCACTCCGCGTATCATGAACAACCAGGCGATTGCTGTGAGTCGTTGATTCTGTGCGAAATTTAATACTTGTGGGGCCGATGGGCGCAGGCAAAAGCACCATCGGCCGCTTGCTGGCCAAAGAGCTTCGACTGCCATTCAAGGATTCCGATAAGGAAATCGAATTGCGCACGGGTGCCAATATCCCGTGGATTTTCGATAAAGAAGGTGAAGCCGGCTTTCGGGAGCGCGAACAAGCGATGATTGCCGAGCTATGCGCCTGCGACGGCGTCGTCTTGGCAACTGGCGGTGGCGCGGTCATGCGCGCAGAAAATCGCCAGGCGTTGCATGCCGGTGGTCGGGTGGTTTATCTGCACGCTTCCGTGGAGCAGCAAGTAGGCCGTACTGCCCGAGACCGCAATCGCCCATTGTTGCGCACCGCCGATCCGGCGCGTGTGCTGCGCGAGCTGCTGGCCATCCGTGATCCGCTTTACCGCGAAATCGCTGACGTCATCATCGAAACCGACGAGCGACCGCCCCGAATGGTGGTTCTTGATATCCTGGCCCTGTTGGCCGAGCTTCCTCCCCGTTAAAGCGCAGGCGGAAATGCGCTATCCTCGGCGACCATAAAAAGCAGGGTTGCGATTTGGCCTTGCGCCAACGCCTGTACCGCGCACATTGCATGCGTACAGACGCCCAAATGAACAGTGTGGGGATACATGCAGACACTTAGAGTCGAGCTTGGCGAGCGCAGCTACCCGATTCACATTGGCGAAGGCCTGCTGGATCAGCCTGAATTGCTCAAGCCGTATATTGCCGGACGGCAGGTTGCCATCGTCTCCAACGCAACTGTGGCCCCGTTGTATATGGAGCGCCTGACGAAGACGCTTGAAGGCTACAACATCCTCCCGATCGTGCTTCCCGATGGCGAAGCATTCAAGAATTGGGAAACCCTTCAACTCATTTTCGACGCCCTGCTGACCGCTCGACACGACCGCCGTACCACGGTTATCGCCCTTGGCGGCGGTGTCATCGGCGACATGGCCGGTTTCGCAGCAGCCTGTTATCAGCGCGGCGTGGATTTCATCCAGATTCCGACAACCTTATTGTCCCAGGTCGATTCTTCGGTAGGCGGCAAGACCGGCATCAATCATCCGCTGGGCAAGAACATGGTCGGCGCTTTTTATCAGCCACAGGCCGTGCTGATCGACACCCGTTCGCTCAACACGCTGCCTGAGCGTGAACTGTCTGCCGGGCTCGCCGAGGTCATCAAATACGGGCTGATCTGTGATGAACCGTTTCTGACCTGGCTGGAAGAAAACGTCGACAAGCTACGTGCCCTGGATCAAGCCACGCTGACTACTGCCATCGAGCGCTCGTGCGCGGCGAAAGCAGCGGTGGTCGGCGCCGATGAGCGCGAGTCCGGCGTGCGTGCCACTCTCAATCTCGGTCATACCTTCGGCCACGCCATCGAGACCCACATGGGTTACGGCGTCTGGTTGCATGGCGAGGCGGTTGCGGCGGGTACAGTCATGGCACTAGAGATGTCGGCGCGGCTGGGCTGGATCACCCAACAGGAGCGTGATCGCGGCATTCGTCTGTTTCAGCGCGCCGGTCTGCCGGTAGTGCCGCCTGAGGAAATGACGCCCGAGCATTTCATCGAACACATGGCGATCGACAAGAAAGTGATCGATGGCCGTTTGCGTCTGGTCTTGTTGCGCCGAATGGGCGAGGCAGTGATCACCGACGAATATCCAAAAGAAGTACTACAGGCCACACTGGCTGCGGACTACCGCAGTCTGGTGGATCAGCTCAGAGGTTAATGAAAAATCCATGACTAGTTTGCACGCCGATGAGGCCTTCCTCGGTCATTACCAGTTGAGTCATGACCCCTTTGCTACGCGGGTCCCGGGCTTCAAATTTTTCCCGGCCCAGCGCAAACCGGTGCTGGGTCAGCTTCATCACCTTGCGCGCTACAGCGAACTGCTGTTGGTCGTGACCGGCCCCCATGGCAGCGGCAAGACCTTGCTGCGTCAGGCCCTGGTTGCCAGTACCAACAAGCAGTCCGTGCAGAGCGTGGTGGTTTCCGCCCGTGGCGCCGGTGATGCGTCGGGCGTGTTGCGTCAGGTGGCGCAGGCGTTGAACGTCGCCCAGCCCGAAATGCGCGCGATCCTGTCGCAAGTTGTGCAACTGGCGCTGACCGGGCAAGAAGTCTACATACTTGTGGATGATGCCGAACAACTCGGCGAATCCGCACTCGAAGCGTTGTTGGGATTGGCGGCGGGCACTCCGGAAGGGCGTCCGCATGTCTTCCTGTTCGGCGAGGCCTCGATCATTGATCGCCTGGATCAGCTGTGTGCTGAAACAGGCACCGAGGAAGAACGCTTCCACGTTATCGAGCTTGCTCCGTATGCCGAAGACGAAACCCGTGAGTATCTGGCTCAGCGCCTGGACGGTGCCGGGCGGGGTATAGAAGTGTTCAGTGCCACGCAGATTGCCGATATTCATGAGCAATCCGGTGGATGGCCGGGTGCGATCAACCAGGTCGCCCGCGATTCAATGATCGAAGCCATGATCGCCAGCCGCTCTGCGGTCAAGCGTCCAAGTATGGGGTTCAAAATGCCTAAGAAACACGTGTTGGCTTTGGGTGGGGTTGTAGTGGCGGCGTTGCTCGCTGCCTGGCTGATTCCCGGCCGTAACAGTGCGCCAACGACAGCACCCGCTAATTCCCAGGCTCAACTGCCGTTGGGTCAGGGCCAGGTGCCTGCCCAGCAGTCCAACAACGGCGGGCCAGCGATTGAGTTCGCCGGTAATTCCCAGCCGATGCCATTGCCGATGAACGGCTCGCAGCCGGCCACTCGCGCACCGTTGGCTGAAGCCGCAGGTGCTGGTGAAGGCGACGGGGAAGATGGCGGCGCGATGTCCAATCAACCGCTGCAACCACCAACCGTAACCACCACCGCGCCACCATCGGGCGTGGCGGCTGGTCCCGCGCCTACGCCAACACCAGCGCCGCGTCCAACTGCCACCACCAAGTCTGCTGTCGCTCCGGCCGCACCGGTTGCCAAGCCTGCACCGGCGCCAACACAGGTCGCCACCGCCAAACCGGCGCCAAAGCCTGCTGAAAAACCTGCGACTGCTCCTGCCTCGGGCGGCACAGGCGGTGGCTGGTACTCAGGTCAGGCAGCGACTCACTACGTGGTGCAGATTCTGGGCACCAGCTCCGAGTCTGCCGCACAGGCCTACGTGAAGGAGCAGGGCGGCGAGTACCGTTACTTCAAAAAGACCCTGCAGGGCAAACCGTTGTATGTTGTCACCTACGGCAGTTTCGCAGACCGCAATGCAGCGCTCTCCGCTATCAAGGCCTTGCCAGAGAAGGTTCAGGCTGGTAAACCTTGGCCTCGTACTGTCGGCAGTATCCAACAGGAACTCGCCACAGCTCGCTAATGACGCAGTGACCCTATCCGGGTCACTCGCTTGGCTCCCCTGATTTTCGATCTATCGCAATGGTGTGCTGCTTGATGAGCAGCGCGCCTTGTGGTGTCTGCGTTCCAGACGCCCATTGAACTTCGGGTTCGCTCCAGTCAGACTCGCAACAAAGCTCTGGCTAGCACGAGATTCGCAATAAAACCTTTCACAAATGCGACATAAATTTGCGACGTTTCGTCGCCAAATTTGTGAGGTTTTGTGTCGGTGTGTACAATGACCTCCCTTTTGCTCCCGCGAAGCTGGCGTCCGTTCAGCGTGGAAGGTAACTGGTTGAATTGAAAAGAAATTTGCCTCTAAAAGGGGCAGCCTGGTGAGAATGTGTCTATGAAAGCAGGTCTGTACCATCCAGAAGAGTTCAAGGATAACTGTGGTTTCGGCCTGATCGCACATATGCAAGGCGAACCCAGTCATCACCTGTTGCAGACGGCTATCGAAGCCCTGACCTGCATGACCCACCGTGGTGGGATCAACGCCGACGGCAAGACCGGTGACGGTTGCGGGCTGTTGATGCAAAAACCTGACACCTTCCTTCGCGCCATTGCCCAAGAGCATTTCGGCAGCGAACTGCCGCGCCAGTATTGTGTGGGTATGGTCTTCCTTAACCAGGATGACACCCGCGCCGAAGCTGCCCGCGAAAACATGAATCGCGAAATTCTCGCCGCTGGCCTGACGTTGATCGGCTGGCGCGAAGTCCCTATCGACACCAGCGTGTTGGGCCGTCTGGCGCTTGAGCGCCTGCCGAAGATCGAGCAAGTGTTCATCGGTGGCGAAGGCCTGAGCGATCAGGAATTCGCAATCAAGCTGTTCAGCGCCCGTCGCCGCTCGTCGGTGTCCAACGCGGCCGACAGCGATCACTACATCTGCAGCTTTTCGCACAAAACCATCATCTATAAAGGCCTGATGATGCCGCGTGATCTCACGGCATTCTTCCCGGACCTGAGCGATGAGCGCCTGCAAACCGCGATCTGCGTGTTCCACCAGCGCTTCTCCACCAACACCCTGCCGAAATGGCCGCTGGCTCAGCCATTCCGCTTCCTCGCCCACAACGGCGAGATCAACACCATTACCGGTAACCGCAACTGGGCTCAGGCCCGTCGCACCAAGTTTGCCAACGAACTGATTCCGGATTTGGAAGAGCTGGGCCCGCTGGTCAATCGCGTGGGTTCGGACTCCTCCAGCATGGACAACATGCTGGAGCTGATGGTTACTGGCGGCATCGACCTGTTCCGCGGCGTGCGCATGCTCGTGCCGCCTGCATGGCAGAACGTTGAAACCATGGACCCCGATCTGCGGGCGTTCTATGAATTCAACTCCATGCACATGGAACCGTGGGACGGCCCGGCTGGTATCGTGATGACCGAAGGTCGCCATGCTGTTTGCCTGCTCGACCGTAACGGTCTGCGTCCGGCGCGCTGGGTCACCACCAAAAACGGCTACATAACCCTGGCGTCGGAAATCGGCGTGTGGAACTACAAGCCCGAAGACGTTATTGCCAAAGGCCGTGTCGGACCGGGTCAGATCTTCGCCGTGGACACCGAAACCGGGCAGATCCTCGACACCGACGCCATCGACAGCCGCTTGAAGTCGCGTCACCCCTACAAGCAATGGCTGCGCAAGAACGCCCTGCGCATCCAGGCCACTCTGGAAGACAGCGACCACGGTTCGGCGTTTTACAACGTTGAGCAGCTCAAGCAATACATGAAGATGTATCAGGTCACGTTCGAAGAGCGCGATCAGGTGCTGCGTCCATTGGGTGAGCAAGGTCAGGAAGCCGTGGGCTCCATGGGTGACGACACGCCAATGGCTGTGCTGTCGCGACGTGTGCGCACGCCGTACGACTATTTCCGCCAGCAGTTCGCGCAGGTCACCAACCCGCCGATCGACCCGCTGCGTGAAGCCATCGTCATGTCGCTGGAAATCTGCCTCGGTGCCGAGCGCAACATTTTCCAGGAATCCCCTGAGCACGCTTCCCGCGTGATCCTTAGCTCGCCGGTCATTTCGCCCGCCAAGTGGCGCTCGCTGATGACCCTGGATCGTCCGGGCTTTGATCGTCAGATCATCGACCTGAACTACGACGAAAACGTCGGCCTGGAAGCTGCGGTGCGCAACATCGCCGATCAGGCTGAGGAAGCCGTGCGTTCGGGCAAGACTCAGATTGTCTTGACCGACCGTCACATCGCGCCGGGCAAATTGCCGGTGCATGCTTCGTTGGCAACCGGCGCGGTGCACCACCGCCTGACCGAGAAAGGCCTGCGTTGCGACAGCAACATCCTGGTCGAGACTGCGACCGCTCGCGACCCGCACCACTTTGCCGTACTGATCGGATTCGGCGCCTCGGCGGTCTATCCGTTCCTGGCCTACGAAGTGCTGGGCGATCTGATCCGCACCGGCGAAGTGCTGGGCGATCTGTACGAGGTCTTCAAGAACTACCGCAAAGGCATCACTAAAGGCCTGCTGAAGATCCTGTCGAAGATGGGTATCTCGACCATCGCGTCCTATCGCGGTGCGCAGCTGTTCGAGGCCATTGGCCTTTCCGAAGAAGTTTGCGAGCTGAGCTTCCGTGGCGTGCCAAGTCGCATCAAGGGCGCGCGTTTCGTCGATATCGAAGCCGAACAGAAAGCCCTTGCGGCCGAAGCCTGGAGCCCGCGCAAGCCGATCCAGCAAGGCGGTCTGCTGAAATTCGTCTACGGCGGTGAATACCACGCCTACAACCCTGACGTCGTGGCGACGCTGCAAGCCGCCGTGCAGCAGGGCGATTACAGCAAATTCAAGGAATACACCGCGCTGGTGGACAACCGTCCGGTGTCGATGATTCGTGACCTGTTTAAGGTCAAGGAGCTCGATACGGCCTTGTCGATTGACGAGATCGAGCCGCTGGAGATGATCCTCAAGCGTTTCGATTCGGCAGGCATCTCCCTTGGCGCACTGTCGCCGGAAGCTCACGAAGCGCTGGCGGAAGCGATGAACCGCCTTGGTGCGCGTTCCAACTCCGGCGAAGGCGGCGAAGACCCTGCGCGCTACGGCACCATCCGTAGCTCCAAGATCAAGCAGATCGCAACCGGTCGTTTCGGTGTGACGCCTGAGTACCTGGTCAACGCCGATGTACTGCAGATCAAGGTCGCTCAGGGCGCCAAGCCAGGTGAGGGTGGTCAACTGCCAGGCGGCAAGGTCAACGGCCTGATCGCCAAGCTGCGTTATGCGGTACCGGGCGTGACTTTGATTTCGCCACCGCCGCACCACGACATCTACTCGATCGAAGACTTGTCGCAGCTGATTTTCGACCTCAAACAGGTCAACCCTGAAGCGCTGGTGTCGGTGAAACTGGTCGCAGAAGCGGGCGTCGGCACGATTGCTGCCGGTGTGGCCAAGGCCTATGCCGACCTGATCACCATTTCCGGCTACGACGGCGGCACCGGCGCATCGCCGCTGTCCTCGATCAAGTACGCGGGTTCTCCATGGGAAATCGGTTTGGCCGAAACCCACCAGACCCTGCGCGGCAACGACTTGCGCGGCAAGGTCCGGGTGCAGACTGACGGCGGTTTGAAAACCGGTCTGGACGTGATCAAGGCAGCCATTCTCGGCGCTGAAAGCTTTGGCTTCGGCACCGCCCCAATGATCGCGCTGGGCTGCAAATACCTACGCATCTGCCACCTGAACAACTGCGCCACCGGCGTGGCGACTCAGAACGAAAAGCTGCGCAAAGACCACTACATCGGCACCGTCGACATGGTGATCAACTTCTTCACTTACGTGGCCGAAGAAACCCGCGAGTGGTTGGCGCGGTTGGGCGTGCGTTCGCTGGAGCAACTGATCGGCCGTACCGACCTGCTGGAAATCCTGCCGGGCGAAACCGCCAAGCAGCAGCATCTGGACCTGACGCCGTTGCTGGGCAGCGACCACATCCCGGCTGACAAACCACAGTTCAGCCAAGTGGATCGCAACCCACCGTTCGACAAAGGTCTGCTCGCCGAGAAAATGGTCGAACTGGCCAAGGCTGCAATCGTCGCCAAAAGCGGCGGCGATTACTCGATGGACATCTGCAACTGCGACCGCTCCATCGGTGCGCGTATTTCCGGCGAAATCGCCAAACTGCACGGCAACCAGGGCATGAATGATGCCCCGGTGACGTTCCGTTTCACAGGGACCGCAGGTCAGAGCTTCGGCGTGTGGAACGCTGGCGGTCTGAACATGTACCTTGAAGGCGACGCCAACGACTATGTCGGCAAGGGCATGACCGCTGGCAAACTGGTGATCGTGCCGCCAAAAGGCAGCCCGTTCAAAACCCAGGACACGGCGATCATCGGTAACACCTGCCTGTATGGCGCAACCGGCGGCAAGCTGTTCGCAGCGGGCACGGCGGGCGAGCGCTTCGCGGTACGTAACTCCGGCGCTCACACGGTTGTGGAAGGCACGGGCGATCACTGCTGCGAATACATGACGGGTGGCTTTGTCTGCGTGCTGGGCAAGACCGGCTACAACTTCGGCTCCGGCATGACCGGTGGTTTCGCCTACGTGCTCGACCAGGACAACACCTTCGTTGACCGGGTCAACCACGAGCTGGTCGAAATTCAGCGCATCAGCGGCGAAGCGATGGAGTCGTACCGCAATCACCTGGAACACGTCCTGGCCGAATACGTTGAAGAAACCGATAGCGAATGGGGCCGTAATCTCTGGGAAAACCTGGACGACTACCTTCGTCGCTTCTGGCTGGTCAAGCCAAAGGCTGCAAGCCTCAAATCTTTGCTATCGAGTACCCGCGCGAATCCGCAGTAAAAGCAGCTACAAGCGGCAAGTTTCAAGCCGCAAGCTAAAGGCAGTGCGCGAGTGCCTGCGAATACGATTCTTGCAGCTTGAAGCTTGAAGCTTGAGGCTGCTGTTAGAGGTTCTAGAGAATGGCCGAACGTCTCAGTAACGACTTTCAATTCCTCGATGTCGGGCGTAAAGACCCGAAGAAGAAGCTGCTGCGCCAGCGCAAGAAGGAGTTCGTGGAGATCTACGAACCCTTCAAGCCCCAGCATTCGGCTGATCAGGCCCATCGCTGCCTGGGTTGCGGCAACCCGTACTGTGAATGGAAGTGCCCGGTGCACAACTTCATTCCCAACTGGCTCAAGCTGGTGGCCGAAGGCAACATCCTGGCTGCCGCCGAGTTGTCGCACCAGACCAACACCCTGCCCGAAGTCTGCGGTCGCGTTTGCCCTCAAGACCGTCTGTGTGAGGGCGCTTGCACGCTGAACGATGGTTTTGGCGCAGTGACCATTGGTTCGGTCGAAAAGTACATCACCGACACCGCATTCGCCATGGGCTGGCGTCCGGACATGTCGCGCGTGGTGCCTAACGGCAAGCGCGTGGCAATCATCGGCGCCGGGCCTGCGGGCCTGGGTTGTGCTGACGTGTTGGTACGGGGCGGCGTCAAGCCGGTGGTGTTCGACAAGAACCCGGAAATCGGTGGTCTGCTGACCTTCGGCATCCCGGAATTCAAGCTTGAAAAGAGCGTGCTCAGCCATCGTCGCGAAGTGTTCACCGACATGGGTATCGAGTTCCGCCTCAACACCGAAATCGGTAAGGACATCAGCGTCGATCAGTTGCTGGAAGAGTTCGATGCCGTGTTCATGGGCATGGGCACCTACACCTACATGAAGGGCGGCTTCCCGGGCGAAGACTTGCCGGGCGTACACGATGCGCTGGATTTCCTGATCGCCAACGTGAACCGCAATCTGGGCTTTGAAAAGGCGCCGGAAGACTTCGTCGACATGAAGGGCAAGAAGGTTGTAGTGCTCGGCGGTGGTGACACGGCGATGGACTGCAACCGCACCTCCATCCGCCAGGGCGCCCGTACCGTGACGTGTGCATATCGTCGCGACGAAGAAAACATGCCTGGTTCGCGCAAGGAAGTGAAGAACGCCAAGGAAGAGGGCGTACGCTTCCTCTACAACCGTCAGCCAATCGCTATCGTGGGCGAAGACAAGGTCGAAGGCGTCAAAGTGGTCGAGACTCGTCTCGGCGAGCCTGACGCACGCGGCCGTCGCAGCCCTGAGCCGATTCCGGGTTCCGAAGAGATCATCCCTGCTGATTCGGTGGTCATCGCTTTCGGTTTCCGCCCAAGCCCAGCGCCGTGGTTTGAACAGTTCAGCATCCAGACCGACAGCCAAGGCCGTGTTGTGGCGCCTGAGCAGGGTCAGTTCAAACACCAGACCAGTAACCCGAAAATCTTCGCCGGTGGCGATATGGTGCGCGGCTCTGACCTGGTGGTGACGGCGATCTTCGAAGGCCGCAATGCGGCTGAAGGGATTCTGGATTATCTGGAGGTCTGATTCCTGTAGGAGCGAACTTGTTCGCGAGGCAATGCTTCATGTGACGGCACAGTTCAAGCCGAAACCGTCTCGCGAATAAATTCGCTCCTACAGATCCCCGCCGTACTGCGACAAATCGACCTGATAGATAAAAGGCACGGTACTTACCGTGCCTTTTGCGTTGGTGTCTGAGAAAATGCCCGCACTTTTTTTCCGGATGCTGCCATGACCGCCCTGAAGAACGACCGTTTCCTGCGTGCCCTGCAAAAGCAACCCGTTGACGTCACGCCTGTCTGGATGATGCGTCAGGCCGGGCGCTACTTGCCGGAGTACCGCGCCAGCCGTGCGAAGGCGGGAGACTTCATGAGCCTGTGCATGAACCCGGAATTCGCCTGCGAAGTCACGCTGCAGCCCCTTGAGCGCTTCCCGCTGGACGCCGCAATCCTCTTTTCCGACATCCTCACCATCCCCGATGCCATGGGCCTTGGCCTGTACTTCGAGACCGGCGAGGGTCCGCGCTTCAAGAAAACCGTCACGACCCTGGCTGAAATCGAAGCCTTGCCGATCCCGGATGCACAAAAGGATCTCGGCTACGTGATGGATGCCGTCAGTACCATCCGCCGCGAGCTCAATGGCCGGGTGCCGCTGATCGGTTTCTCCGGCAGCCCCTGGACACTGGCCACTTACATGGTCGAAGGCGGGTCATCCAAAGACCATCGCAAATCAAAAGCCATGCTCTATGAAAATCCTCAGGCCATGCACCTGCTGCTGGACAAGCTGGCACAGTCGGTCACGGCTTACCTCAACGGCCAGATCCTGGCTGGCGCTCAGGCTGTGCAGATTTTTGATAGCTGGGGCGGCAGCCTGTCCGACGCGGCCTATCAGGAATTCTCGCTGGCCTACATGCAGAAGATCGTCAACGGCCTGATCCGCGAGAACGACGGGCGCAAAGTGCCGGTTATCCTGTTCACCAAGGGTGGCGGTCAGTGGCTGGAAAGCATGGCCGACACCGGTGCCGACGCGCTGGGTCTGGACTGGACCACCCCGATTGGCGAAGCACGCCGTCGCGTGGGCAACAAGGTCGCGCTGCAAGGCAACATGGACCCTTCGGTCCTGTACGCTAGCCCGCAAGCGATTCGCGCTGAAGTGGCGCGCATCCTCAAGAGCTACGGCGGCGGCACCGGCCACGTCTTCAACCTCGGCCACGGCATAACCCCTGAAGTCGACCCGGCCCACGCTGGTGCCTTCATCGAAGCCGTACACGAACTGTCGGCGCAGTATCACCAGTAAGCGCTGAACTGCAGATGCAAAAACGCCCGGCTTATGCCGGGCGTTTCATTTGGAGCTCATTCTGTCCGATTCATGCGGCGACCAGCCGTGTAACCTGAGGTTGTTCCCGGTGCTCGGCCTGCCAAAGATCATGGTTCATTTGTAGCCCCAACCAGAATCGCGCAGTGCTCAAACCTGCTCGCTCAAGTCGAACCGCAAGATCCGGGCTGATTGCCGCTCTACTGTTGATGACGCGGGACAGCATTTCACGGGAAAAATGAAGCCGACGCGCCATCTCGGCGATTTTAATATTTAGCTCCGGCAACATGCTTTGCAGCATCTCGCCTGGATGGGGAGGATTGTGCATGTCCATGCAAACTGCTCCTGTCAGTGGTAATCCAGGTAGTCGACGAGTTCGACGTCTGCCTCGATGAATCTGAAAATCACTCGCCAATTCCCGCTGACGGTCAGCGACCAGAATCCGGTCAACTGCCCTTTCAATGGATGTAGCCTGAAACCTGGCAAGTCCAACTCTACTGGCTCTGCCGCTACATTCATCGCGCCGAGGATAAGCCTCAGCCGTTTCGCGTGATCTGCACGAATGCCCTTGGTTGTTCCTGTCTGGAAAAAGGCCTTGAGGCACTTGTGCTGGAATGATCTGATCATAGCAGCAAAGCGTGACTTATCTATTCACGCTTTACCATGAGACGAAGCAAGTACGCGTCGTGGGATGAGGGTCCGTTATCTGTCTGAAAAGATCAGGCTCGCTAAACCTGCACATTCACCGCCAACGGCGGCACTTTCGCCAGTTTCAGCGCAACACCGAGTGCGATGAGCAGCAGTACGCCGATGAAGATGCCGATCCCGTTCCAACCTGCGTAATGCCAGAACACACCACCGCCTGTCCCGGCGACGCTTGAGCCGACGTAGTAGCTAAACAGGTAAAGCGACGAGGCCTGACCCTTGGCTTTGATGGCGCGGCGACCGATCCAGCTGCTGGCGACGGAGTGAGCGCCGAAGAAGCCAAATGTGAACATCAACACGCCAATGATGACCACGGCCAGCGGGCTGAACATGGTCAGCGCCAGACCTGCCAGCATCAGCACGATCACGGCCCACAGTACGTTGCGACGGCCCAGTTGGTCCGCCAGCGCGCCGATCTTCGCCGAACTGTAGATGCCTGACAGATAAACCACCGAGAACAAGCCAACCACTGCCTGACTCAGGTTGTAGGGATCGGCCAGCAAGCGATAGCCGATGTAGTTGAACAGCGTCACGAACGCGCCCATCAGCAGGAAGCCTTCAAGGAACAACCACGGCAGGCCTGCATCACGAAACTGCAGCACGAAGCCTTCCAGCAAACTGCGTCCGTTCAGTGGCCTTGCCTGGAAGTTGCGAGAGGGCGGCAAAACCTTCCAGAACACGGTCGCGGCGCCCATCGCGATCAACCCCATTATCAACAGCGCCGTATGCCAACTGACGTAGTCGCTCAACACCCCGGTGATCACGCGTCCGCTCATACCGCCAATGGCATTACCGCCGATGTACAAGCCCATCGCCAGACCAATGTGCTGGGGATGGATCTCTTCACTCAGGTAAGTCATCGCCACCGCCGCCAGCCCGCTCAAGGACAGCCCCACAAAAGCTCGTGTTACCAGAACACCTTCCCAGGTTGGCATCAGGGCGCTGGCAATGGTGAATATCGCGGCGGAAAACAGCGAGAACACCATCACCGATTTACGACCCAAGCGATCGGAAATAGGACCGGTAATCAGCAGGCCGATGGCGAGCATGGCTGTGGAAACCGAGAGCACCATGCTGCTCTGCGCCGCATTGATGGAGAACTCACGGGAAAGCACCGGCATCATCGGTTGCACGCAGTACAACAAAGCAAAAGTCGCGAAGCCGCCTGAAAACAGAGCCAGTACGGTGCGCATGAAAGCGGGGGTGTTTTTTTCGATGTAGGAGTCGCCCAAGGGGATGGCGGCAGTGACCATAGAGGGGGCAGGGTTTTGTGAAGCGGGGGGTACAGCAGTTTTCACGATGAAACCTCAGGAATGACTGAGCAGCATGGGAAAAGAATATAGCTGGCTAATGATTCTTTCCAATATATTGTTCGACCTGTTTGATAGGTTTAACGACCTAATGGATTCGTCATGGAATTACGTCACTTGCGGTACTTCATTGCGGTCGCCGAGGAGCTGCACTTCGGCAGAGCGGCGGAATCCCTCGGCATATCCCAGCCGCCCCTGAGCCAGCAGATTCAGGCGCTGGAGCACGAACTTGGCGCGCGGTTGTTCGAACGTACCAACCGCAGGGTGGAACTGAGCCAGGCGGGAAGATTGTTCCTCGATGAGGCGCGACTGGTTTTGGCGCAAGTGGACAAAGCGGCCGACGTGGCGCGGCGTGCGCAGTTGGGCGAGATTGGTGAACTGAAGATTGGCTTCACCGCATCGGCGCCTTTCACCTCCAGCATTCCTCAGGCGATCTTCGCGTTCCGGCAGGCATTCCCGTCGGTCCACCTGGCGTTGCAGGAAATGAGCAGCAAGGAGGTGGCCGAGCGGCTGGAGCAGCAGTCGATGCAAGTGGGGATCATGCGTCCGCTGCCCTTGCCCGACTCGCTGGTAGCAGTGGAGTTACTGCGTGAGCCATTGGTGGCGATCATTCGGTCTGATCATCCGCTGGCGGTGGGCAGTGAAAACGGGCTGTATTTGAAAGCGCTGGCGGCCGAGCCGTTTGTATTCTTTCCGCGCTCGTATGGCAGCGGGCTGTACGCGCAGCTGCTGGATCTGGCGAGGGAGGCGGGTTTCAGCCCGTTGATCACCCAGGAGGCGGGGGAGGCGATGACCATCATTGGATTGGTGGCCGCAGGCCTTGGGGTGACGGTGCTGCCCGCGTCGTACCAACGCATGCGCATTGACGGGGTGGTGTATCGCACGCTACTTGATCCCGAGGCGACCTCAGCGGTTTGGCTGGTGCAGCGCAAAGACCAAAAATCACCAATGGCCAAAGCGTTTATCGAACTGGTGACGCGCAAGGCCGGGTGAGATTATGGGATAGGTCGATGGTTGAGTTTTCTCGGAAAGCCAAGTACCAGATAAACGAGAAGCCCCAAATGCAAAAGTGCAGCCGGCATGAATGTTATCAGATTGACTATTCCGTCCATAGCAACAATTAAGTTTAAGGCCGCGAGGCAGATTGCAGGGAGCGACGTAATGAAAAGAAGAAGCCTGCTAGCGCTATTTGTGGGGTTACAACTCCTCAGGCTGATAAACAATCCATTAATAATTATCGGTAGCAGGCTAAGGCAGGTAAATGCTAGGGCTAATATGACATAATTTGAATAATCCATAAGTGCTACGACGATTTCGTCGTCGTGAATACTTCTAGGGAAGTAATATACTGGTATCCAGAGGGAAAGCCAGCCCATGGCTAACATAGTGCTAACAATAAGCGAATACTTTAGGTAAGCGGTTTTCAAAAGTAGCCCTGCTAACTCATAGGTATAGTAAAAAAAGAAATGGTAGCCCCTCTGCAGAGTAGAAGGGCTACTGACGTTACTGAGAATGATTTATGGGTAAAGCACCGGAAATCGAAATTTCATAGCTTTTAGAATTCGCACTTTGCATTATCGCACTCAGTACAGTGGTAGCGTTTTCCGCCAACCAAGAGCGGTGGCTAGACGGGTTGGCGTCATAGATATCATGATAAGCTCGCGCCTCTCCTGTGAAGGTAAAGCGTTGTTGGTCGTATTTATGCACGTGACCGGTAATCTTCAGTGTAATGTTTCCTAAATGCGCTTCTGTGATTCGGGAGTCGATGCCGGTGTTATACGCGGTTTTTTCGATGCTTATTGGTGAGCTACCTATCCGCGCGTTATTTATCATGGTTCGTAGTGCGGGAAGATTAGCAAGCTTTGGATTTATCCCGATATTTTCTATTTTGATTTGCAGTGGGGTTCCTTCCCCCGAGATCGCATGAGCTAGAGCCTTCATCGGTGAGAAGATACCTCCCGAAAGTTCGTTTTCGTTTTTTTCTATGGTCATTCCTTTTGAGCGGGCTTGGCTCCATCCTTGTCTCCACGCAAACTCTGCCGTAGCAAGCGGATTTAGACACATAAACTGGTCCGCATAGTGAGCTGCTGTCAGATCGTCCTTGATGGGACCGATGAAGTGAGGGTTATTGCGTGTAGCTTCAATCAACAAATTATTAATCGTTGCTTGCCATTCGCCCTTTAGGTAAGACCTCAGTCTTATGCCGTTGGCTATGGCTCTTAACGCAGGAGGCGTGAGGGGTGGACCACCAAAGTCGATTTTGTAGCCTGCGCTTTTATTGGGGCGCGTGGCAGTAATTTTAATAGGGGGGAGTCGGATAGGGCCTTTCATCTAGTAATTCCATTTAATTTGATCAGGTTGCCGTTTATCTACTGGACGTGTGAATTTGTCTATGAGAAACGGGATGAGCGGTTTATATAATCCATCTTTCGAGCTGATTTCAATAGGTGAAACTATCTTAGGATTATTCCTACTCAATTATCGGAAGATATCACTAGTACCGCTACGCATGAAGTCTGGTGCTGACTCTGTAACTCACTAACGAGGGCGGCGCCCTTTGAACTGATCCGGTTTCCGATGCAATGTGTGTCGCTGGTAAACATGAGGATTAAATGGCTTTACGTTCTAGGCGCTCTACCGTGTCCTAGGCATGTTGTAAGTCAGTTAGCAAATCTATGCAAGGAGGCTGAGCTCTTGCGAGTTAGCTCGATATAGTAGAATTGGCGTTAAGAGCAGCTGTCCGTTACAGCGTGCGATTTCTCGGCCATAAGGTTTGCAACTCCGGCCATCGGGTAGAATCAAAAGCAGTGAACCCCATCCGAATCTCCTCCCTAGGAGCGAACTTGTTCGCGAGGCGGCGTGCCTGAAAAACCGCATTTTCCGCCTCGCCAACCAGTTGGCTCCTACAGAAATGGCTTACTGCACTTTGCTCAGGTCACCCTTGAGCGCAACACCGGCCATGATCGCGCCCGCGTGGCACTCGTACGTGGCCGGGTCTTTACGCTCTACCTTCTTGTAGAAACTGACGATGTTGGTCACCGCATTGGCGCCTGCGCTTTTCGCCGCTTCGTTCATCTGCAAAATTGCCGACTGCAACACCCATTCACAGGCGTCGGTATCGGACTTGTTGAAGGCGTTGGTCTTCTTGTTGGTCACAGCGCCGGGCGAGAGCACGGTGACTTGCCCTTTGGGCTGAACGCCGGCCAGGTAAAACTTCACGGTGCCGTCGAGCTTCTTTGCAGCGGTCATGTCGGCGATGACCTTGTCGAACGGCAGGTAAAGCGCGGTATCGCGGGCCTGACTGACAGCCGGCAATACGCTCAAAACGATAGCAGCCGCAGCGGCCCAGGATTTCAATGTCATGCTTTCTCTCCTTGAGAAGTGTGATGGCAATAAAGCGGTAAATAATCAGGACCAGCGACGGAAGATCAACGATGTATTGACGCCGCCGAAGGCGAAATTGTTGTTCATGACGAACTCATGGCTCATGCGCCGAGGCTCGCCCCGCAGGTAGTCCAGTTCGCCGCAGCGTTCATCGACCTCGTCCAGATTCAACGTGTGGATGTAGCGGTCGCGGTTCATCATCTCGATGCTGAACCAGGATTCCAGCGCACCACAGGCGCCCAGCGTGTGGCCCAGAAAACTCTTTTGCGAACTGATCGGCATCCGCGAGCCGAAAAGGCTGTGGGTGGCGAGGGTTTCGGCGATATCGCCTTGTTCGGTAGCAGTGCCGTGACCGTTGACGTAGCCGATGGCACCCGGGGCGAGATTGGCGTCTTCCAGTGCCAGCTCCATCGCCCGACGCATCGTCAGCTGTTCGGGCCGCGTCGTATGCACGCCATCGGCGTTGCTGCCGAACCCCACGAGCTCCGCATGAATGTGTGCGCCACGGGCCAGTGCGTGTTCCAGCTCCTCAAGCACCAGCATGCCGCCGCCTTCGCCAATGACCAGTCCGTCGCGTCCGTTGTCGTAGGGGCGCGGGCTGGTGTGCGGTGCATCGTTTTTCAGGCTGGTGGCGTAAAGCGCGTCGAACACCATCGCTTCGGTTGGGCACAACTCTTCGGCGCCGCCTGCCAGCATCAACGGCAAGCGCCCGAACTTGATCGCTTCATAGGCGTAACCCACGCCTTGGCTGCCGCTGGTGCAGGCGCTGGAAGTGGGAATCAGACGGCCCGTCAGGTTGAAGAAGATGCTGATATTCGCGGCGGTGGTGTGGGGCATCATTCGCACGTATGAGTTGGCGTTCAGCCCCTCGGCCACCGAATTGAGCAGCATGTTGCCAAAGGCTTTGATTTCATCGGTGCTGCCGGTGGACGAGCCGCAGGCCACGCCCATGCGCCCGTCCCGGATGATCGGGTCGTTGAGCAGGCCAGCGTCCAGCAGCGCCTGTTCGGCGGCGCCCACCGCCAGACGCGAGACGCGCCCCATGCTGCGCAATTGCTTGCGGGTCCAGTGCGACGGTACGGCAAAGTCGTCAATGGGCCCGGCCAGACGAGTATTCAGCTCGGTGAAGCGGTCCCACTCGTCCATGCGCCGGATGCCGCTGCGGTTGGCGGTGAAGCGGCTTTCGATACTGGCCCAGTCGCTGCCCAACGAGGTGATGCCGGCCATGCCGGTGACGACGACGCGCTTCATCAGCACAGGCCTCCGTTGACTGCCAAGACCTGGCGGGTGATGTACGAAGCTTCTGCTGACATCAAGAAATTCACGGCGCCCGCGACTTCTTCTGGGGTACCCATGCGCTGCGCGGGGATCATTTTCATCAGTTCTTCCACCGGCACGTTTTCGTCCAGCATCGCGGTGTCGATCAGCCCTGGCGCGACGCAGTTGACGGTGATCTTGCGCTTGCCCAGCTCAATGGCCAGCGCCTTGGCCGCACCAATCACGCCGGCTTTGGACGCGCTGTAATTGACCTGCCCGCGATTGCCGATCATCCCCGAGACGGAAGTGATGCAGACGATGCGCCCGGCCGCGCGACGACGAATCATGGGCATCATCACCGGGTGCAATACGTTGTAGAACCCATCGAGATTGGTGCGCATCACGATGTCCCAATCGTCGTCGGTCAGCGCGGGAAACGCTCCGTCGCGAGTCAGCCCGGCGTTGCACACCACGCCGTAATAAGCGCCGTGGGTTCCCACATCTGCTTCAAGAATCGCCTTGCAGGCGGCGCGGTCCGCGACGTCAAATTGCAGCACGCGGGCTTGTCGGCCGAGCGCTTGAATCTCGTCCTGTACCTGTTCGGCCTCAGTGCGACCGCTGCGGCAATGCAGTACGAGGTCGAACCCGGCTTGCGCGAGACGCAGCGCGATGGCGCGGCCAATGCCACGGCTGGAGCCGGTGACCAGTATTGAGTCAGTCATCTTGGGCTCCTTCGGCCAGATAATTTGCCGATTGCGGCGGGCGATACACGTTCAGGCGAGCAATGGCGCTGATGCCAGGACCAGTAAGACGGCATTCGAAAACCCCCATGCCGTTGTCGTCCTGCAACGAACGTTCGGCGTGGATGATCAGTTCGCTACCGGCCGGGAAGTGCTCGACATTGCATTCAAATTTTCGGGTGCCGAGCAGAAAGCCCAGCTCCACAGGTTCGTTTTTCAGACGTGCCTGACAACCCGCAAAGGCGGCGACGGTTTGCGCCATCAACTCAATACCGACCCAGGCGGGCAGACTGCCGTCGGCGCGATTGAACAGCCCGCCGGGGCGCACAAGCACCCGCGTGCGAACGTGCTCCTCGCCCACATCGAGTACGTCATCAATGAGGATCATGTCCCCGGCATGGGGCAGCAGATCGGCGAGCGGCCATGGGTGTTGCGCAGTGAAAGTCATGGACCGTCTCCGATGATCAGGCTGACGTTATTGCCGCCGAAGGCAAACGAATTGCTCATCATTCGGCGCGGCTGGTCTTGTCGCAGTGGGGCGCCGATGCCGGTCCAGCGAAGGGCAGGCAGCTCTGTATCGGCCTGCCCATCCCACACATGAGGCGGCAGCGTCTGGTCAGGATTTTGCGAAGACAACGTCAGCCAGCAGAACGCCGCCTCAAGCGCGCCAGCGGCGCCCAGGGTGTGGCCGCTCATGGGTTTGGTCGATGAGCAGGGCACGCCGCCCGGGAAAATGCCCTGCACGGCCAGGCTTTCCATCGCGTCGTTATGCAGCGTGGCTGTACCGTGAAGGTTGAGGTAACTGATGTCTGCGGCCTGCAGTTTTGCGGCGTCGAGGGCTTGCTGCATGGCCTGTTTCGCTCCCCGACCGTTCGGCTCGGGGGCGGAAATATGGTGCGCGTCCGAACTTGCTCCGGCGCCGAGCAGGGCAATCGAGTGTCCCTCGCTGGCTTCGCGGGTCATTAGAAATAGCACGGCGGCTTCGCCGATATTGATGCCGTTGCGGTTGCGGGAAAACGGGTTGCAGCGCTGCGCCGATACGGCTTCAAGCGAGGTAAATCCATTGAGTGTCAGTTTGCACAGACTGTCCACGCCGCCGCATAACACCGCGTCGCACAAACCCATGTCGAGCAGGCGCCGCGCGCTCATCAACGCCCGGGCGCTGGAGGTGCATGCGGTGGATATCACGTAGGTCGGGCCGCTCAAATTCAGCAGTGCGGCGAGAAAGTTGGCAGGTGCGCTGAGTTCTTGCTGTTGATAGTCGTATCCACCGGGGAACTGGTTGTCGCGCAAATACGCAGCGATGCCACGGCTCGCCTCGTCGATACCCGACGTGCTGGTGCCCAGAATCACCGCGATACGGTCGCGCCCGTAACGCTGAATAGCGCGCTGAATGTCCTCGTCAATCTGCAACTCGGCGGCGAGCAATAGCTGGTTGTTTCGGCTGCTTTGTTGTTCCAGATGGCGCGCAATCTCCGGCAGCGAGCCCTTGACCGACGCCACCGGCAGACTGCGCTCAGGCACCCAGCCGCTCTCGATGACCATCCCCGAGGTGTCGCCTGACAGGAGCGACCGCGCTACGCTTGCCCGGTCATTGCCCAACGAGCAGATCACACCCAAGGCGTTGAGGTAAGCGGTCATTTCGACGCTTTGCCTTCAAGCGGGCTGACTGTGTATTTCACACCATCGGGCATCGTGATCCGAAAGAAACCTTCGCTTGCGTAATCCACGATCCAGCGATCTTCCAGACTGCGGCCGTTGGCGCGAACCTCGGTGCCGGGATAGTCGAAACGCACTTCTTGCTCTGTCGTCAGGGCAAACATCAGTGCCGCGAAAAGCTCGCGCGCCTCTGGGTTAGGCGGCAGCAGGCCATCGGCTTTCCACTTCTGGTGCGCCAGTTTCTGGCGGGCCAGCGGGATGCCGAGCGGGTCCATCAGCGACCAGCGCAAGTCGTGGTGTTCCTTCTGGACCACCAGCAGCCAGTCCTGCCGTTGTCCGGCCTCTTCACGCAGGATGTGTAACTGCTGCGGCAGCTTGAAGTGCGGGGTTTGCGGTGGCAGCGGTGCATGGTTGACGCAAGCGCTCAGCAGCAGCAAACAGGCCAGCAGCAAGGGACGGATCATGAGGTTGTACCTTCGGCGGGGGCGTGAAGCGGTTTGCGCGCCACGACGTTGATCAGGGTTTCTTCACGTTGCCCGAAGGGCTTGGGTTTGATGAGTTTCAAGCGTTCCAGCAGGCCAAAATCCTTGGCGCGGCTCCACCACAGATAGGGGTAGGAAACGTTCTGCGAACTGAATTCAAAACCTTGCTGGTGAAGCATCTCAAGGTACTGCGCCGCGCTTTTCTGGACGTGCATGGGATGGCGGAAAAACCAGCGGATGACCCAGGTGTCGATGTACGCCTCGGTTGATTCGGCAAACAGCAGATAGCCGCCGGGCTTGAGCACCCGGTGGAATTCGGCCAGCGCTTGTTCCTGCTCAACCAAGTGGTGGAACGTTTGGTGGCAAAACACAATGTCCACGCTGGCGTCCGGCACTGGCAGCGCTGCGCAGTCGCTGCCTATCAGTTCGACGCTCAGGCCTCGGCGCCGGGCCTCTTCGCCGCTGAGCCTGAGGCTGTGAGGGTCGGCATCAACGCCAAGAATCCGGCTGGGTGCGAAGACACTATTTAGGTACTGAAACGACTTACCCTGACCGCAACCGGCATCGAGTAGTACGGGGTTTGCAGGCAGCGGGTCCTGAAACAGCTCGCGCAGATCGTTGATCGCCACTCGCAAAACATGGTGCTGCCAGGTGTGACTGCGCAGGAACAGAAACCCCAGCCGGGTTTCTTCGACATAGCTTTGGCTGAAGAAGGGTTCGCTCATGGCGCTGTACTCCCGCAGATTTCAGCCAGCATCCGCAAGCGCCGCTTGGGCTCGGCCACAAACGGATTGCGCTCGTCCCAAGCGTATCCAGCCAGGATGGAGCTGATCATTCGGCGGATGTCCGGGGTACTGCCCGGATAGAAAATCACGTCCTGGAAACTGCCGTCATACCAGCCTTCTACATACGCGCGGAAGGTGTCGACGCCGCGTTTCAGCGGGATCGCAAAGTCGGTTTCCCAATCAACGCATTCGCCTCGCAACTGCCGATTCAGCACACCGGCAGCCATGCTCGCCGAGCGCATGGCGATGGTCACGCCAGAGGAAAACACCGGATCGAGGAATTCTGCGGCGTTGCCCAGCAGCGCAAATCCCTTGCCATGCAGGGTTTTGACGTTGGCTGAGTAACCGCCGATGGTCCGCGCGGGGGTGTCCCACTGCGCGTTTTGCAGCACGCGTTTAAGGCTCGGGGTTTGGCCGATGAACGCGTGCAGGCAAGCATCAAGGTCCTGAGGTTTATCGTTGAAGCGCTCAGCAGAAGCCACCACGCCGACAGAGGTGCGGCCGTTGCTGAACGGGATCGACCAGAACCAGACATCGCGCATCTCGGGATGAATCGTGACCAGAATCTTTTCCCGATCAAAACTCTGATCGTCGATGCGGTCTTCGACATGGGTAAACACTGCCTGCCGGACCGGGAAATTGGATGGCGCTTCCAGGTCCAGCAGACGTGGGAGTACGCGGCCATAACCACTGGCATCCAGCACGAATCCGGCCTGAATGCTGTATTCGCTGCCATCCAGTCTGCGTACCTGCAGAACGGGCCGCGGCGCGTCGAAATCCACCGCCGTGATCTCTTCCTGATAGCGGATGTCGACCCCTTGGCGCTCGGCGTCGTCGGCCAGTATTTTGTCGAATTGCGCGCGCTGCACCTGAAAAGTTGTGGGTTTACCGGCGCTGAAAGTGTCGCCGAAGTCGAAGGCACTGTGCTGTTCGCCCCACGTAAACGCAGCGCCATTTTTCAGCTGGAAGCCAGCCGCTTCAACGGCCTCAAGCATCCCGGCCTCTTCGACGAAATCCAGGCAATGGGACAGCAGGCTTTCGCCAATCGAAAACCGTGGAAACTCCTGGCGTTCGATGATCAGCACATCGTGCCCCTGACGCTTTAGCAGTGCGGCGGCGATGGCTCCGGCAGGACCGGCTCCGATCACAACGATCTGCCGACATTCCATTTCAGCTATTGGCACGAGGTTTCCTTGTCTGCGGGTTTCGCGAGTACGAGTGGTGTGGGCAACGGGCGATGCATGCCCGCCAAGGCAGGCAACAGCGTGGCGATCAGGCTCATGGACATCAGTGCGAAGTACAGCGCAGGGGTGATGATCTGCTGTTGCAACAACAGGTTGAGAAAGACGATTTCGCTCAATCCACGAATGTTCAGCAGCAGGCTTTCCCGCCAGCGGCTGGCGCCCGTAAAGGACGGCGTCGCCCAGCGCAGACCGATCCAGTTGCCAAGCATTTTGCTGATGATGGGCAGAACAATCAGCGCCAGTAGATTCACCCAGCCCAAGTCGGCCATGGCGCTATGGAGGTTGATCTGCACGATACCGAACGTGAGGATTAACGGGATTGCCAGGTAATGCTGCAGCGCTCTGAACAATTGGGGTTTCAATGGCAATGCGAACGGTTGCTTGAGGGCATTCATGCACAGCAGATAGCCGATGCCGAAGATCAAGGCATTGAGCCGGTAATGCTCGGCAACCATCAGCAGCACGAAAAATAAAGCGCCGTAGATGTTTGGCTGGCGAATTTTCAGAGCGCGCAGCAGCAGAGGCGTGCAGGCGCCCAACAGCGGCAGCGCCAGACTGCTCAGGTGCAGGCTGCCTTGCGCAAGGCCGAAGACGCTCCAGCAGGCGAGATCGATCATGATCGCCGTCTGCACCAGCCGCCGCGTAGCGTCGAGCGGATAGCCGATGTGATTCAGGTACAGATAAAGCACGGGTATGGCAGTGATCGCGAACACCAACCCGATCGCCAGCGCACTGAGCCATGATTGCTCGTCGAGTATCCAGACGGCGCAGGCGACCCCGCACAGCAGCGGTATGCAAAAGCTCGGGATCGCAACTTTCAGGCTTTCTCGATCCAGGCGTGCATCAATCACGTCACTCAGGATGTGCCCCAGTACGAGCGCGAAGCTTAAGCCGTACAAAGTTTTCAGCCAGACTGGCGCTACCAACTGCGCGCCGGACAGTTGCCAGCTCGGCTCGACCCATAGCAGCATCAACAGCGGCACGCCGAACGTTGCCAGCAGTAATTGACTGACGATGGGGATCAGATTCACATGGCGCCCCAGCCGTGTCGCCAGTGCGAACAGCATCAGGACCAGAGCCCAGAACGCGACAATCATCACGACGCCAGCTCCGTTTCAGCCGCTCTATTGGCGTCGGCATGCTTGCCTGCCCACGGCGCCAGGATGAAGCTGAACGCCAATCCCAGGCTGACAGACAAGCCGAAGTTGCTGACCGCAGGCGTGCTGGAAACCGCCAATAGTCCGAACGATAACCAGGTTGTAGTGGCGGCCAGCAATGTCCCTAGCAGGCTGACTGCCGCGCCGCCGATTTGCTCGCGCATAAGGATGGCGTAATCGACGCTGATGGCTGTCACCAGCAGCAGGCCAAACAGGCTGAACAGCGTCAGCGGCTGACCTAGCCAGCCCAGGCTGGCCAAGCTGCACAGTGCCGCGAGCAAGGGCAGGGCGATGACTTTCAATGCGCCGCCGAGTCCGAAGGGGATGATCAGCATGGCAACGATCAAGACGCAGGACAGCAGCTTCAATTCGGCGGCGCTGATTTGCGTAGCGGCGAAAACTTTGTTTAGGTCGCCCAGCCGATCCACCAGCTGGACTCCGTCAAGCCCTTGAGCTACGACGCGCAGCAATGCGGCGTCATTCAGGCCCTGCAAGCTGACAATGCCAGCCACACCATCGGCGGTTGTACCAAGCCATAAAGGGCGCCAGGGCTCGGCGATAGGACCGGCCAGCGCGCTGTCGATGTCCTGAATCGGAAGGCTTCGCAGCGTAACCAGTTCGGCGTTCAGCGCCTCGACCGGTACGCCGAGGTTGATCAACGGTTGCCATAGCGTGGGCAGGGCATCAAGGGCGTTACGGGTATTGACTTGGTCGGCAGGCGAGGCCACCAGTTGGTTGAGCCCCAGATAGCCTTGCAGTTTGTTTGCATGCACCAACTGATCAAGCCGCTGACCGAGCGCGGCCTGGCGTTCCAGCAATTGCTGCTGATCCTTGGCGCGCACCAGAAAGAACTGGCTGGTCGGCTGGTAGCCGGTAATGCGTGCAATGGCTCGGGCTTCATCCGTGAGTGACTGCGGCGCGGCGATCCACTGGCGGATATCGTTTTTGCTGGTCAACTGCCACAAGCCCGCTGCGCAAAAGACCATCAGCAACGCCAACAGAGCAGGGGTTGGCACTTTGCTCAATAGCGCCATGCGCCAGTTCAACAAGTGTTCGGCGATGCGCAGCGGCCACTGTGCCGGGCGTAATTCGATGCCATTGAGCAGCGCGGGCAACAGGCACACAGCAGTGAGGTAAGCACCGAGCAAACCTGCGGCCGAGAACACAGCAATTTGGGTCAGGGCCGGAAACGGCGTCCAGGCCAGCGCGAGATAACCGATGCAACTGGTCGCCAGGCTCAGCGTCAGGCCCGACAACGTCAGACGCAGCGCCGACCAGCTGCGCCAGGGTTTCAGGCTCCAGCTTTTGGACAGGTAATGCAGCGGGTAATCGACGGCAACGCCAATCAAGCTCGAACCGAGCACCAGCGTCATCACATGCATCTTGCCGAACAGCGCTACGCACGCCACGGCGCCAAACAGCATGCCGACGATGACTGGAACGAAGGCCAACAGCACCCGCCAGCGCCGGAACGCCAACAGCAGTAGCGCAAGAATCCCGAGCGTAGCACCGCCTCCGACCCAGGTGATTTCCCGTGCCGCTTGCTGCTGGCCATGAGCCGCGTACAACAAACCGCTTGCAGCCAGCAACTGACCATCGTCCTTGCTCGCTTCCCCGCGTGCGGTTTCAAGCAGCTCAGCGACCTTGATCGGCAGGTGCATGTCGAAGGCATCGGCTTTAGTGCGGGCGCGCAGCAATACCCAGCTTTTGCTGTCCGCAGTGGCAATCAGTGCGCCACTGCCGATGTCCAGTTGCACTGATCCTCGTGCGGGCTGGCTGTTCTGAATGCGCCCGGTCAGCCCAAGCCAGTCGTCCTGGCTCGGCACCAGACTGAACCCGGCGAACGGGTCGAACAGGCTTTTGATGCGTTGTTCGATGAATGCTTGGGGATGGCTGATCAGTTGTTCCCGATCATCTCTTGCCAGCATCGACAACCGTCCCTGCAACAATTGCTGGCGCAGGGCGGGCAGATCGGTTTGCAGATTCCACTGGACCTTTTCAAACAGCCCGCTGGCTTGCCACTGATCACTCAGCCGCTGAGCCAGGGCGATTGCCTGTTGCCGATCTGCGTGGCCCACCAGCACCAGCATTTCTCGGTTCAGCGGTTCCTGCATCCTTTGTTCGGCGCGCAACTCCAGCTCATCCGGACTATCGCCGGGCACCAGATCCATGAGGTTGGCTGACAAGGGGGCGCCACCACGCCACTGCCATCCCGCCAACGCCAGTATGGCCAGCAGCAGAATCAGGAACAGACGCGGCAACAGGCGCTCACTGCGCAAAGTCAGAGCGCTCCGCGTCGGTCAGCGGTTTCTCAGCGGTGCTGTCGAGCATCTTCAATACCGTGCTGTCGCCTTGGGTTTCCAGCAGCTCGATACGTTGCACCAATGCCCCGCCGTCGATGTTGATCTGGGTGAAGACCTGTTTGAGCATCAGCGACCGGGGCACCAACGCAAGCTTCCACGCGCGCGCGTCTCCGCTCAGGTTCAGTTCGAAATCCCGCTGCAGGCCGCTGCTGTCTCCCTGCAAAACGGCAAGAAACAGACGGTTTTGTTCCGCGCCTGCGCTCTTGTTCGGAATCATTTGCCAGCCACCGTTTTCGTCGTTCTCACGACGGGCGATACCGGCGGCGGTGATGCGGTAATCCTGCTTGAGTGGTGTGTCGAGCAGCCATAGCAGGCCGAAATCCTTGGCCAGTACGAAGTTGCCTTTACTGGTCAGTGGCTGAGGCAAGGCCCGCAGGTGTTTTTCCTGGATGAAGCCACCGTGGATGGTCGCGGGCTTGGCCAGTTGCTCGCTCAGTTGCTGCAGGTCGAACGCGTGGGCGAGGGGCGACAAGGCAATCAGCACCGTTGCGGCTAAAACGTTGAACAGCCGGTTCATGACAATGCCTTATGCACGATATCGACGAAGACCTTTGGCGATGCCAGCTGCATTTCACGGCTGGCAATCTCTACGGCCACTTGTGTGGTGCTGGCGCGTGTCATGCGCTCGCCGGTGGCGAGGTCAGTGATCAGGTAATCGATCTTCAAGCGGTTTTCCCATTCCACAAGGCTGGCGCGCACATTCAGGTGCTGGCCGAATACTGCGCCGCGTACGTAGCGCAATTGCAGGTCGATAACCGGCCAGGCGTAGCCTGAATCGCGCATCTGGTTGTAGTCGTGGCCGAGCTTGTCGAGCAGCGCGCATCGCGCCACTTCAAGGTACTTCACGTAATGACCGTGCCAGACGATGTTCAGTGAATCGACATCGAAAAACGGCACCAGCACTTCGGTATCGGCGTGGATGACTCCTTTGCTACGCATGCAGCCTCCAGTGTTGGTCGGCGATGCGTTGCAGACACAGGCGCAGTTCACCTTCGAGCGCGCGGTCTTCGATCACCGGCGGGAAGTCCTTACCCAATTGCTCATGCATGGCGGCCAGCGCAGGAGGCAGAGGACGCGCATCGACGGCACGGCTGCGCAGCCAGACGCCTTGATTGGCGGCGATCAGCGTAGCGGCAGCGACTTGCTCGGTCAGCTCCAGCACCCTGATGGCGTCGCGGGCGGCGATGGTGCCCATGCTGACCTTGTCCTGGTTATGGCATTCGGTAGAACGCGAAAAGACGCTGGCCGGCATGGTGTTTTTCAAGGCTTCGGCGGTCCAGGCGCTGGTGCCGATCTGCACAGCCTTGAAGCCATGGTTGATCATCGCGCGATCAGCCGGAGCGCCGGACAGATTACTCGGCAGGCCGTGGTTGTAACGCTCGTCCACCAGCAGCGCCAGTTGCCTGTCCAGCAGATCAGCGACGTTGGCTACCAGGTTTTTCAGGCTGTCCATGGCGAATGCGATGTGGCCGCCATAGAAATGCCCGCCGTGCAAAACACGCTCGGCTTCGGCGTCGATGATCGGGTTGTCGTTGGCGCTGTTCAGCTCGATCTCGATGAAGCTGCGCAGCCAGTTCAGGCTGTCTGCCAGCACACCCAATACGTGGGGGGCACAACGCAGCGAATAACGATCCTGCAAACGGTGAAGCGGGGCGGTCGGCGCATTGATCGCCAGATCCTTGCGCAGCCACGCGGCCACTTGCATCTGTCCGGGATGCGGCTTGGCGGCAAACAGGCGCTCGTCAAAATGTTCCGGATTACCTTGCAGCGCCACCACGTTCAGCGCTGTGATGCGCGTCGCCAGTTGCAGTAGATAGTGGGCGCGGGAGAACGCGAGACACGCCAGTCCGGTCATTACGGCAGTGCCGTTCATCAAGGCCAGCGCTTCTTTCGGGCGCAGTACCAGCGGGTCCCAACCCAGTTGTCGGTGCACGTCTGCGGACGGACGACGCTCGCCGTCAAACATCACCTCGCGCTCGCCTGAGAGAGTGGCGGCCACGTACGACAGAGGGGTCAGATCGCCACTAGCGCCCACCGAGCCCTCTTCGGGAATCAACGGCAGGATGTCGTGATCGAGGAACGCTTGAAGCCGTTCCAGCAATTCGAAGCGCACGCCGGAAACCCCATGGCACAACGACTGCAAGCGCGCTGCGAGCACGGCACGAGTGGCCTGCGCGTCGAGCAGTTTGCCCAGGCCGCAACCGTGAAAGGTGTACAAATGGCGCGGCAGTGCTTCGACGTGCTGCAAGGGCACGGCGACCACGCAAGAATCCCCATAGCCCGTGGTCACGCCGTAGATCACGCCTTCCTTGTCCAGCAACGAGTCGAGGAACTGCGCGCCTTTGGCGATGCGCTGGCGATAGGCGCTGTCGCTTTGCAATGCAGTGGGCCGCTGTCGATTGGACAGGGTCAGCACGTCTTCAATGCTCAACGGATGCTCGCCGAAGATGATCGGCTCAGCGGTTGGGTTCGTCATCGGATTTCCAGAACGGGTAGAAGTTGAACCACTGCTTCGGCGCTTGCAGGCAGTAGTGCGCGAGACGGTCGGCGTAGCGTTGAGTCCATTGCGCAATCACCTGTTGGCGATCACTGCGGCGCCATTGGATGGCATCAGCAAAGGGCTCGAGAATCACTTGATAGCCAGCGGCGCCTTTGAGGCAAAAAATCAGATTGATCGGGCATTTCAGCAGGCCAGCCAGCAGCCACGGCCCTTGTGGGAAGGCAGCCGAATGGCCGAGGAAATCGACGCGAGCATTACGCCCGCCATGCAGCGCAACGCGGTCGCCGGCAATCGCCAGCCACTCGCCGCGATCCAGTCGCTGACTCAGTTGCAGCATGATGGCCGGGTCCAGCTCACTGACTTGAATGAGCCGCAGATTGGTGGCTCCGGCTTCACCCAATAGACGATTGAAACGCTCGGCGTGTTTAGTGTGAACCAGTACGTTCATGGTCACTTTCTCGCCAAGTTCAGCCAGCGCGCGGCACACTTCGAGATTGCCCAGGTGCGCGCCTACCAGCATTTGCCCGCGCTCGCCGCGCAACTGGCTGCGTAAATGGGCTGTGTCGACGATCTCGATTTGCTCAAGCCCGAGCCTGCCGTTCCACACGTCGAGTTTGTCGAGCAGCGCATCGGCGAATGCCATGAACTGCTTGAATACCCCCCAGCGCGTGGGGCGCAAGTCCGGACGGTTGCTCCAGTCTGCCAGGCGTTGCTGGTATTGCCAGGCGCTACGCCGGGCGCTGCGACCGAACAGGAAGAAGTACAAAACGATGCCGTGCAGCACCGGGCTCAACACCCGCCGCCCCAGCAGCTTGACTGCCCACGCGGTGAACTTCATCAGCACGAAACTGCCGCGCTCCTGATGTTCGGCCCAGTGCTGTTTTTGCTCGGCGTCACTCACGGCAGCCACCGTCGCCAGAGGATCAGCGGGAAGCGCCCCAACATGCCAAAGAACAGCTTGGTGTGCATTTTGGAAATCAGCGCGTTGTCGTGGAACAGGCGAAAGTGCGACAGGCCATCCTGCGGGTAGTGAACCTTGGTCGGCAGCCATTGCATCGGCTGGTTGCGCCACGACAGACGCACAAGAATTTCAGGATCGAAATCCATGCGTTTGCCCAGGCTCACGGTGTTGATCAGATGCAGCACCGGTGTGAGCGGATAGATGCGAAAGCCGCACATCGAGTCGTGAATCTGCAGCGAAAGGCTGTTGATCCAGACCCATACGTGAGTCAGGTAGCGCGCATACAGACGACCCTTCGGCACGCTGGCATCGTATTGCGGATAGCCGCAGATCAGTGATTGCGGATGCTGACGTGAGGTGTCGAGAAACAGCGCGATGTCATTCAGGTCGTGCTGGCCATCGGCGTCCACTTGTAGCGCGTGGCTGAAACCGAGTCTGGCGGCTTCCCGCAAACCGGCCATGACTGCGCCGCCTTTGCCTTGGTTGACCGGGAGTTGCACCAGAAACACGTTGTTTTGCTCGGCAAGCTCACGCAATACAGCAGCGCAGGCCGGGCTGCTGGCATCATCGACCAGCACGCACGGCAGACCTGCCTCCAGCAACTCGCGCACCACAGCAGGCACGGCGAGTTCGTGGTCATAAACCGGAATTACTGCGCAGGGGTTATGCATACGAACGCAGATCCAGTGGGAGCGGACTTGTCCGCGAAGACATAGTGGCAAACGATAAAAATGTGTGGCGTGTACCGGTCTCTTCGCGGACAGGTCCGCTCCCACGGGGATGGTGGTCAAACATGAGCCGCCTCCAGCAATATCCGTCCACTGGAACAAGGCGATTCGCCGTTGCGGTATGCGAAATGCAGTTTGCCGCGCTCGTTGTCGAAACGCAGAGTCAGGGTGATGTGATCACCGGGGCGGACCAGTTGCTGGAATTTCAAGACTTCCATCCCGGCGAATCTTGGGGGAACTGGCAGTAAACGCTGCGCCAGATCGATGGCCCAGTCCACTTGCACGACGCCTGGAAGGATTGGGGTTTTCGGGAAGTGACCCGTGAAGTGCGCAAGATCCAGCGGCACGATCAGGTTCAGGCGCAGTTCATCATCAGCCTGCTGCTGGCTGACTAGCTCCGGCCCGCGAACACGGGGTGCTACGAGTAGCGCGTCAACCTGCAACTGGGGCAATTTGCCTTGGGAATTCAGCGGCAATTGGCTCAATAAACGCCAGCGGCGGGGCAGGGCCAGCGCTTCGCAGTGTGGAATCAAATGCTCGCGCAGCGCCTGGGTCACGGCGCGGCGACCTTGATTACGCAACGCCTGTACGCCGCTGTCACTGAGCACCACCAGCGCCCCCAGCGAAGCGCGGTTTTCCTGGACCACGCCCATTCGCGCTTCGTTGACCCATTCATGCAGCGTCAGTGCTTGCTCAAGCAGCGGCAGGGAAATACGTTTCTCTTCCAGCTTGACGATCCTGTCCAGACGACCGAGCAATTCGAAGCGCCCATCGGCATTGAAGCGTGCGGCGTCGGCCGTTTGTTCGACATGACCTGCTGGCAGATAAGGCGATTCGATGCGCAATGCGCCTTCGCCGTCCTGACTGAGCTTCACGCCCTCGAACGCACGCCACAATGGATCGCCGCGACGCCAGGCAATGCCTCCGGTTTCCGAACTGCCAAGGATCTCGGTAGGCCACTGGCCGAGCCGTAAGTGCAGGCTCTCAGCGGCTTGCACCGGCAATGCGCCACCGGAGGAGAACACGCGACGAACTTCGCGCAGCCCCGGCCAGTCGAGGTTGTCGCCCATGCGTTTGAGCAGCGCGGGGCTCGCGACCCAGGCAAACGTAGTGTGGTCATGGCTGGCGCGTTGCAAGTCTTCGGGGAACGGCAGTTGTCTGCGGACAAAAGTGCGCCCCGCGCACAGCGGCCATAAGACCCGAAAAAGCAGGCCGTAAATGTGTTGCGTGGCGACGCTGCCAATAATGCAGGCGCTACCCAGCTCCGCGCCCCACAAGCGTTCTAGCGCAGTGACTTCATTGGCTAACTGGCGCAGACGCTTTTCAATCAATTTGGGCTCGCCGCTGGAGCCAGAGGTACACAGGCTCAACACGCAGCGATCAAGGTCGAGCGCGGCAGGCAGTAAAGGCTCTCCGTGCAACGTGCTCAGCGGTACATCGTCGGGTAGATCGGTCAGCCACATATCGACATGGTTTGCCCAACGCATGCGTGTTTGCCCCTGAAGATCGGCCGGGAGCAGGACTTCGACGCCCGCCCGCCATGCGCCAAAGATGGCCACGGCCAGTTCGCCTGCATCTTCAAGGTGGATGGCTACGCGCTTGACCTTGCGCTCGACCAGACCCGCCGCGACGCTCAGGGCCGCGGCGCGAAACTGCGCGTGGTTCATGGCGGGCAGATGCGTCAGACCGCGTCCACTGTGGGCTTCTAGCAGCAGGTGCTCAGGATCGATCCAGCTCATGCGCGTCCTCGCACTCGTTGACGAAGCAGCCACTCGCTGGCGAATAGAATGCCCATCAATCCATAGGCGATGAGACCTGTGTAGAGCGTCCACCACGTAAGCGGGGCCCAGAGGGTCAGTGCAGCCGCGATCAGGCCATTGAGCAGAAAGAAGCAGCACCAGACCTGCGTCACCTGGCGTGTGTAGCGAATTGCGCGCTCAGGCAGATCAGGGTCTGTCAGGCGGGCCAATCGTTCGACCAGCGGCATGCCGCGCACCAGGCTCAAGCCGAACAGGCTCAACATGAAGCCGCTGATCAGTACCGGGTACCAGCGCAGCAAGCGCGGGCTGTCGAGCACGCCGAGCAACAGACAAAAGCCGATCGCAGCCAACGCCACGCCGAGGCGCCCGGGGCGCCGCTCACCAGTCAGTGCCCGTGCCGCCCACAATGCGCCCAGTAGCAACGCAAATTGCCACGGCGAGAAATGCTCCAGGCCGAAGTACACGGCAAATGGATACAGCACTCCCGCCAGCACCAGTGCCACGCCAATCAGACGATTCATGCGGCGGTGTTGACCCGCCGGTATACGGCCTCGACCACGTCATTGACGGTGCGTACGGCCTTGAACTCATCGGCCGCTATTTTTTTGCCAGTCTTGCGTTTGATGTGGTCGATCAGGTCAACCGCATCGATGCTGTCTATCTCCAGATCCTGGTAGAGGTTGGCCTGAAGAGTGACTCGCTCAGGTTCAAGTTCGAACAACTCAACCAGCGCAGTGCGCAGGGTTTCGAAGATGTCTTCACGGGTTTGCATGTTCAGTCCTCAGGCCACTTGGCGAGCGCTGACGAACGCCGCAAGGGTGTTCACGCTAGTGAAATGGTTGCGTGTGTCTTTGGCATCGGCGTCGATCTTGATGCCGTAGCGTTTTTGAATCGCCAGTCCCAGCTCCAGGGCGTCCACGGAATCCAGGCCCAGCCCTTCGCCGAACAGCGTCTGGTCGTTGCCGATATCGTGGGTGCTGATGTCTTCGAGGCCCAGGGCGTCGATGATCAACTGCTTAATTTCCAGGTGCAGATCGCTCATCTGAGGCGAGTTCCTTGATGTAGTAGTGATGCAGGTAATCGTTGAGCTTGCGTGATGCGACGGGGGCCGGACCCAAGGCTGCAAAGGCGCCGGGATCGATGTCGGCGCCCACGCGCAGATGGAAATGCACCCGACGTAGCGGGATGCGATACCAAGGCTCGGCTTTGGTCAGGGTGGTTGGCGAGACCCGGATCGTGACCGGTGTGATGACGGTTGCGCCTCGAAGTGCGATGGCCGCACCGCCGCGATGGAAGGCTGGCGCCTTGCCCGGTTGCGTGCGAGTGCCTTCGGGGAAAATGATCAGCGTCTGCCCGGACTGCATTGCATTGGCTGCTGTATCGAGCATGTCCATGCTGCCGTCGTTGCTGATATAGCCGGTGGAGCGCACAGGCCCTCGCGTGAACGGGTTCTGCCACAGGCTTTGCTTGACCACGCAATTGGCGTCACGCACCAGACCGATCAGAAACACCACGTCGATCAGTGACGGATGATTGGCGATGATCATTTGGCCTGGGCGACCTAGACGCTCGGCGCCTTCGACCTGGTAGGTCAGCACGCCGGTACGTGCCATGAAACGGATAAACATCCAGAAAAGGCGACTGATGGTCGCCCGGGCACGACGCTGGTGGCTTTCTGCGCTGCCCGGTAAAAGTGAAAGCAGCGGAAAGATGAGGATGCGCAGGCACAGGCCGCCAAGCCCAAACAGAGCGAAACTTACCGCTGTGGCCAGCAGACGCCAGTAATAGCCGTCGCGGGTCCTGCTCAATAATTGCGTTGCCAGTTCCATAGCCGACTCTTCCAGGGATGTTGCAATGCGCTCTGCTGTGTCGACAGCGCGCGTAAAAGGTTGAGCGCGTGCGGCCATTCGCTTTGCACGGGAGCTGTCTTGGGCAGGTCCCGCGAACTCAATGACAGTTGCCATTCATCGCCAGCGGTCAGCAGTAACCCAAGTGCGTAAGGGAGCGGCACGTCGTCAATCCAGGGGGCATAGGCGCCGGGCGGATTCTCTTCGGTAATGACCAGAAGCACAGCGCTGGCGCCTTCGGCCAGCATCGCAGCCGCTTCAATCACTCCATGCTCCAGCCCATCGCCTGCCGCCGCCAGAGCGGTCATCTCGCTGGTTTCCCCGCGCAGGATCGACCATAAGCCGATGACAGCGTTGTGTACCGACAGACTGAATTGCGTGGGCGATAACGGCTGATTGGCCGCCAGATCGCTAAGGATCTCGAAAGTACGGGGTGTTTCGCCATGCCGGGACACAAATACCAGCGGTAGTGGTTCGTGCCCGTCAGCCAGTGGCCAGCCTACGCTGAATGCCATCCTGGCCAGACGGCTGAGGCGTCGTCGTTGCATGGCTGGCAGAAACGACACGTCAGGTGCCTGGTCTCCACTGGCGACCTGCGTCGGATGCTGGCTCCACTGTTGCCAGTCTTCGGCAGTTGCCAGGCCAGGGGCCCAGGCGCGCCATTGTGCGATGTTAAACGTGATCACGAGTTATCTTCCCGCCCACTTGGGCATACTTCCAGCTTCGGTATTGAGCCGAAGTGACACCAACCCTGGCGCGGCGCTATCGCCGAGTGGCGCGCATTATCCCGGTAGGGGTACACACTGGCAAACGCAGTTACAAAGAGTGTGTTTACTCACGATATTTCTTACTGTTAGGCGCGAAGGTTCAGGCAGGTTCATGTAGGGTCGTTCGATGCATCCACGGTGAAACTTCTGCCCCAGTTGTCAGAATTGTTGGTAGGACTCGCCGTCGTCATGTGTATTGCATAGACTCGATACCATTCATCGGACCGTTCTGCGGTCTTCAGGGCATACAGCATCAGGGAGGTCGTCCATGCGGCGCGTGGTTTTCAATCAAAAAGGTGGTGTTGGCAAGTCAAGCATCGCCTGCAATCTGGCAGCCGTCAGCGCTTATGAAGGTTATCGGACGCTATTGATCGATCTTGATGCGCAAGCGAACTCCACGCAGTACCTGACCGGACTGACCGGTGACGACATCCCCATGGGGATTGCCGATTTCTTCAAGCAAACCCTGTCGTCCGGACCGTTTGCCAAGAAAAACAAAGTAGATATCTATGAGACGCCGTTCGACAACCTGCACGTCGTGACCGCAACCGCCGAACTGGCCGATCTGCAGCCCAAGCTTGAGGCCAAGCACAAGATCAATAAGCTGCGCAAATTGCTGGATGAGTTAGATGAGGATTACGAGCGAATCTACATCGACACGCCGCCAGCGCTGAATTTCTATGCAGTTTCGGCGTTGATTGCTGCCGATAAAGTGCTCATCCCCTTCGACTGTGACAGCTTCTCGCGCCAGGCTCTATACGGCCTGCTCAAGGAGATCGAAGAACTGAAAGAAGACCACAATGAAGATCTGGAAGTGGAAGGCATTATCGTCAACCAGTTCCAGTCTCGGGCCAGCCTGCCACAGCAGATTCTGGATGAACTGATTGCCGAAGGGCTGCCCGTGCTGCCGGTTTATCTGAACAGCTCAGTCAAAATGCGTGAGTCTCACCAGGCGAATACGCCGCTGATTCATCTGGAACCCCGACACAAACTGACGCAGCAGTTCATGGAGCTGCATCAGTATCTTGAGAACAATGCTTGAGGCCTCTGCGGTTGCAGAGCATCAACCGCGTTCAGGAAGCAACGAGCCGTTACTGATCGCCGCATTCATTTTCTTGGCGACTTTTTGCGCGGCCTTCGCCAAATCCGAAGGGATGCTGATCGTCGCATCCATGTCCGCCGTCACCCGATTCTGACTTGAAATAAGCCGGTGTTGGTCCTCAGGGCAGCCGCAGCGGACGGTCTGTCCATCGGTCGCGACAGCCACGAACTCATCGATATAGGTGGGGTTACCCTGATTGATAAAGCCGACCCGCTCACACACCGCGCACCACACCGGATCGCCCATCCGAGCCAGACGACGTTCGTCGCACATCTGGCGCCCCGACGCTTTCAACACAAAACCACCGGTGCTCGTTGAATCGCCTTCCCTGACTACGAACGTCATCGTCGCTTGCTCCTGGATTGTCTGCGGAGCGTAAATCGTAGGCGCAAAACAGACTCACCACCGAGCCCCAGGTCCTTTTCAGACGCGTCTTACACTAACAAGCGAAAAGGAGATTTCGCCGTATTTCCGTGGGTTCATCGGATGCCTTGGCTGCCTAGCCATGCGTTTAATTGTTGCATGGACATCGCCCCGCTTTGACGTGCTACTTCGCGGCCATTCTTGAACAGGATCAGGCTGGGAATCGAACGAATCCCCAACTGAGCCGACAGCTGTTGATTGGCCTCGCTGTCCAGTTTCGCGAGGCGGCAGCGACCTGAAAGCTGCGCTGCTGCCTGCTCGAATGTCGGCGCGAAGGATTTGCACGGGCCGCACCATTCAGCCCACACGTCTACCAACAGCGGCAGGTCGCCTTTGATCTGGCTGGCGTAGTCGCCCTCGGTCAACGTGAACGGTTTGCTCAGTAAGACTGGCTGCTTGCAGCGACCGCATTTGGGTTGATCGCCCAGTCTATCGGCGGGAATGCGGTTCAGCCCGTTGCACTGCGGGCAGGGGATCATCAGGGACTCAGACATGGCAGGCGCCTCAAAGGGTAATGTCATTTAAATGGAGACTTCATCGGCACTTATCAACAGTCCGCGCACTGTACTGGCCGGTTGAGCTGCTTCTGTCTCTGGCCGCTATCAAAGGATGCGCCTAGCCTGCATCGATAACCGATTGATGGAGAACGGCATGCAAACCCTTGGCGTATTGGGCGGGATGAGTTGGGAGTCCACTGCAACTTATTACAAATGGCTCAACGAGGGCGTGCGCGACAGCCTCGGCGGTCTGCACTCAGCGCCTATCCTTTTGCATTCGGTAGACTTTGCCGGCATCGCTGCGCTGCAAAAAGCCGGGCAATGGCAGCAGGCTGGTGAGCAACTCGCCGATGCCGCGCGCGGGCTCGAACGTGCAGGTGCTGGCGCATTACTGTTGGCGACCAACACCATGCACAAGGTCGCAGGAGCCATCGAGTCGGCGGTCAGCATTCCGCTCTTGCACATTGGCGATGCCGTGGGCCAGGCGTTGCAACAGCGCGGCGTCTCAAAAGCTGCATTGCTGGGCACACGCTTCACCATGCAGGAAGACTTCTACAAGCGCCGACTCGCCGAACGCTTCGGTATCCAAACCCTGCTGCCCAGCACAGACGCCATGGCCGAAATTGATCGGATCATCTTCGCCGAACTGTGCCGAGGCGATTTTCATCAGCCTGCCCGGGACTTCTATCTCGATGTACTGCGGCAATTACGCGATCAAGGCGCTGAAGCGGCGATTCTTGGTTGTACCGAGATTGGGTTGCTGCTCGATGGTGTGGACAGTCCATTGCCGTTGGTGGACAGCACGCAAGAGCATGTGGCGATGGGGTTGGATTGGCTGCTGAAAAGTGCCTGAGTTGCATCGTGGAGTTCAACGGACTATCCGAAAGTACCTGTCGTTCGAATAGTTGTGCGTGCGTGCCAGTGGCAGTAGCCTTTTTTCAGCGATAACAACGTGTCCGCTGGCGACACGCCCTACTTCATATCGTCCCGCGCGCGCAGTTCCATTGAGTTGCCTAGATGAGCCACGGAAGGCCATCCACATATCCAGGGAGTGTCCATGATTACAAACATTCACGTGTTGACAGGTGTAGGAATTCCCAGCGCTGTCAAAGGCGCTACGCCGCTGCAAACGAGCTCCCAGCCCTCAAACGTTTACTCAAGTCCTGGCGAGCGCTCAAGCGTGTCGAACATCGCTCGCCAACTCGGTGAAAGTGCGGTGCGGGCTGAGGCAAGGGACCAAACTTCAAGCCGCACTGAACTTGGCGCACAGGCGAGTCGTGTGCTGGATGAGCTCACGGGCCCCAAATACCTTGAGGCTAGGGCGGCACATAACGCGCAGGTGCCAGTTACGAAAGATCCCGAGTTGCTGCAACGCGCGATTAACGCCACCGATTACATGACTCGCAAACTAGCCGCCGACCCAAGTGCCAAAAGCCCCTTCGCAGGACTTTCACATGCTGAACTTGTATTGATTGCCTACGACGATAAAGGCCCTTACACCGTAAACGAGCGCCGAGCGGCGTGGGAGGGAGCTCAGGAAAAAGAGTTTTCCTGGCGCGATCGCGCAGTTTCTCAAGGCACTCTGCAGTACTCCACCGAGAAAAAGATGTCAGGGTTTTATACAGATGCCCTGGCTCACTATCGAACATTGCCAGCCATCGAAAAAGCGCAATATCCGGAGACTTACGAATCAGGATTAAAGGCGCGAATCGATGGTCTGGTAGATCGGAAAGCGGATGACAGGCAGTACAACTTGTTTGAAATACTCGCGGGTATGAGCCGAACGCCAGAAGCCGAAAAAAAGCCACGCGTGGAGACGGGTAAAGCTTCAGAGCTCGCATCCGTTGCTGCTTCGAAGGACAAATCGGCGAAAGCCCCAGTTCCTGTTGCGACACCAGACGGCAGCGGCGCCCTTACGAAGAACAACTAATCTCCAGATGCTTGCCCCAGTCCGGCGGACGCTGTGCTGGGGAGGTTGCTGAGCAGTGAGAGCATCACTTAGTCAAACTTATGAGCCATCCGAAAGTACCGCTCGTTCGGGTAGTTGTGCGTGGCGAGCACTGCCGGTAACGTCTCTTTTATGAATTTAAGTCTGAAATTTCCAAGTTCATTGGCTTGCTGATAATTGTTGCAGGTCTCTATTGGTGTAACGGTTGATAATAATTAATCGATGTCAGCTTATTCATATTAATTATAAAAAGAGCTCTTTATGAATTTTAAAAATTATGTGGCAGGCGTTGCTGTTGTGTCCGCGCTCAGTACAGTTGGTGTGGCTCAAGCTGGGCCGGAAGTGCAAGTTACGTTTAAAAATAACTCGAGCTCTGAAGCGGTTTACGACACGCTAGGTAGTAGTGCTTATAGTTACGGGGAAGCTAGTCCGAAGCCGGCTGCAACGGTAGCGGGCGGGGAGTCTAATATTTATAAAGTGAGAGGTGGTTTGTCTGCCGATGTAACTTCCGTTGTTTTTCAGTACAGGGTCGGAGCTAAAACTTGTAAGTTCAAAACCAGCTATTTGAAGCTTCCTGGTCGCGGGGTACCCCCACGATGGAATAAAAGTTCGGAATCAGGTGGAGGTGCACGTTGTGATGCAAGGATTACTGCTACCAACGTATCTACCCATGCTTGGGCGGTGGAGTTTACGATGAGATAAGGGGGTTTCGCTTGGCCTGAATGGTGCTTTAACCATGATTTTCTTTCATGCGTTGGCTGTTCAGGCTTCCGATTTTCAAGCAGGGAGTTCGCATATGGTTAGTGGTATTTCATCATGTAATCCTTTTAGGGACGTCGCGCCAAAAAAAACTGGGGATGGCTTGGCGCTCGTACCATTGTCAAGCGGTGAAAAAGTTTCCAGAGGCCCAACACAGGCGGCATCTATATCAATACTTGCCAGGCAGTTGAGCGAGAGCGCTGCGCGCGCAGAGTTGAGAGATGGCCAGCTTGATCGGCGTCAGCTAGGCATGGAGGCAGAGCGACTGTTAAGCCAGATATTGGGAGATATTTATCAGGCAGAAAAAGTCTCTCACAATCAAGAGGTGCCTGAAACCGATAATCCTGAACTTTTGGACAGAGCAAAGAAAGCTACCGAATACGTCGTCCGATCTGACCAACATGATCGCAATGTAGTAAATCCATTTGTCGGCTTATCCCGAGAGCTACTTAACTTGATCGTGTACGACGACAAAGGCTCTTACACCATCAATGAGAGACGAGCCGCTTGGTATGGCGTAAATAATATCGAAGCGAGATGGAATCGTAGGTTAATGCACGAATCAGATATCGAGTCCGCATTGAAAAATGGCCGCACTCCAAATTTTTATGCGGAGGTTGTGGCTCATTATAAATCTTTGCCACTTATAGAGCAGGCACAGTATCCAGAAGATTATGAAGCTAAGCGATTAGTCTGGATTCAGGAGGACAGTAGTCTTCTGGACCGAAAGGAGCCAAAGTTTTTAACGCTGTTTGAGATGCTGGAAATCATGCTTCAACGCAAAAAGCGTGACCCTGCGCCTGACGCTGCCGGGTCACCTGGCATCGACGGCGCAATGGGCAATGTCACTGCGGCAATTGCTAGCGCGCCTGCCGACAAAGCTTAATCAGTAAGCTAATGATCACGAAGAACAACTAATCTCCAGATGCTTGCCCCAGTCCGGCGGACGCTGTGCGTAACTTTCCATCCCTGCCTGTTCTTCGAAGGGATTGCACAGCACTTCATGCAGCCGGCGGACTTCGTCGTAGTCGCCTTTTTCGGCGGCTTCGATGGCGCGTTGGGCCAGGTAGTTGCGCAGGATGTAGAGCGGATTGACTGCATGCATGCGCGCTCGGCGTTCGTCCTCAGTGCCTGCGTTTTCTCGGTTGACGCGGGCGATGTATATCTCAGCCCAGGCATCAAAACCCGCTCTGTCGACGAAATCATCTCGCAGGCGGCGCACGGCAGTTTCGGCTGGCTCGTCGCCGAGATGGCGGAAAAACAGCGTGTAATCGACGCCGCTGTTCTGCATCAGTTGCAGCAGGCGGCTGACAATCGTGCTGTCTTCGTCTTCGGCCGTGGTCAGGCCAAGACGGCGACGCATCAGGTCCAAGTAATGCGCCTCGTAAAGCGGCAAGAACAGGCCAATTGCCTCGCGCAGCGCCTCAATGGTAATGAACGGCGTCAACGCTTGGGCCAAAGCACTGAGATTCCACTGTCCGATCGGCACCTGATTGCTGAAGGAGTAACGCCCTTCATGATCGGAGTGGTTGCAGATGAATTTCTGATCGAAGTCGTCGAGAAACGCGAACGGCCCAAAGTCGAAAGTGATGCCGAGAATCGACATGTTGTCGGTGTTCATCACGCCGTGACAAAAACCGTAGGCCTGCCATTTGGCGATCAACTCGGCGTTGCGCTCGACGATTTCAGTGAACATCGCCAGATGCGGTTCGGGCTGTTCGAGGGCGTGTGGGTAATGCAGCGTCAGTACGTGATCGGCCAGCTGTTTCAACTCTTCAGGCTGCTTGGTGTAGAAGAAATACTCAAAACTGCCGAATCGAATATGACTCTTCGCCAGACGCAAGACCATGGCAGCGCGCTCCTGGGTTTCACGCCAGACCGGGGTCGTCGAGCCAATCACGCAGGCCGCGCGGCTGCTGGGAATGCCCAACGCGTGCAGTGCCTCGGACGCCAGAAACTCACGAATCGAAGAGCGCAATACCGCGCGTCCATCGCCCATGCGTGAGTAGGGCGTCTGCCCGGCGCCCTTGAGGTGCAAATCCCAATGTTCACCGGCGTCGTTGTAGACCTCGCCCAGCAACAGCCCACGACCGTCGCCTAGCCGCGGATTGTACGAACCGAACTGATGACCGGAGTAGACCATCGCCCGAGGTTCGGCCTCGGCCCACAGCTTGTGTCCGCCGAACAACTCGGCAAATACCGGTGTCTGCGCCTGTTCCCGGTCCAGGTCCAGCAACGCCAAAGCGGCATCACTGGCCACCACCAGACGGGGCTCGGCAATCGGTTCAGGCAGCACGGAAGTGGAGAACGCATCGCCGAGGCGGGCGAAGCGGTTGTCGAAAGTCAGTTCGTCGAGGGCTTTCAAGGGATGCCTCCAGCAGAATGTCCGAGCATTCTGCTGGGATTTAACCCATCAGTCGAGTTTGGCTTCCGGCGGCTCAGGTGCTTCGGGTGGCTCCGGGGCATCTTTGGGCGCGGGGGGCACAGTCCCTGGAGCAGCGATGGTTTTCGCTTCCTGCTCGATAGGCACCATCTTGTATTCCTGGCCCTGCATGTTCTTGAGATACACCTCCATCTGCCGGAACGAGATGTTGATGTGCTGCTTCTTGAACTCCTTGTTGATGAAGCGGTTGATCTCGTCGAGCACCGGGTTGCGGTCACCAAGATCGCGCACGTGCATGCGCAGTTCGTGATCCAGCGTGCTTTCGCCGAAGTTCAGGAAATACACAATGGGCGCAGGCTCTTTCAAGACGCGCGGGTTGTCTTGCGCGGCCTTGAGCAGCAGGTTGCGCACCAAATCCAGGTCAGAACCGTAATCCACGCCCAGCTTCAGCGTGACACGGGTGATGGTATCGGTCAGCGACCAGTTGATGAGTTGGCCGGTGATGAACGTCTTGTTCGGAACAATGATGTCTTTGCGGTCGAAGTCGGTGATGGTGGTCGCGCGGATACGAATCTTGCTGACCGTGCCCGACAGGTTGCCGATGGTAATTGTGTCGCCGATGCGAACCGGGCGTTCGAACAGAATCATGATGCCCGAGATGAAGTTCGCAAAAATTTCCTGCATCCCGAAACCCAGACCCACCGACAGTGCCGCTACCAGCCACTGCAGCTTGTCCCAGCTGACGCCCAGAGCTGACAACGTCGAGACGAAACCGACGCCGGCGATGGTGTACGACAACAATGTGGTGGTGGCGTAAGCACTGCCTTGCGCCAGATTCAGGCGCGACAGCACCAACACTTCGAGCAGGCCCGGCAAGTTGCCAGCCAGCACGAAGGTGATGCCGATGATCACCAGTGCGCCAATCAAGTCGCCCAGGCTGATCGGAACCATGCTCATGGTGGCGCCGGTGCCGCTGGTGTATTCGTACAACGTGATGTTGTCGAGGTACGAGAACACTGTGATCAAATCGGCCCAGACCCAATACAGCGCGCCGATGAAGCCTGCCAGCAAGGCCAGACGAATCAGGCGCAGCGACTGCTGGTTCACCTGCTCGATATCAAGAGTCGGCTCTTCGATAAGCGCGCCTTCGCCATCGCCCGATTCCTTCGCTGCCTGGCGTTTGCTCAAAGCACGCTGATAGGCAAGACGGCGGGCAGCAACGCTAAGGCCTCGGACGAAGGCGGCTTCGATCACCAGCCACAACATCACCAGATACAGCGTGTTGATCAGTCGGTCGCTGAGCTTCAACGCGGTGTAGTAGTAGCCAAAGCACACTGCGAGAAACAGCGCGATTGGAAGCGCGGTAAACGCCAGGCCCAGTGCGCGGCGGAACAGCGACGCGTTGTGGTGAGTCGGGCTGGTCAACAACAGGCGCGCCAGCAGCCAGGTCATCATCGCGTAACAGGTCAATACCACGGCGATACCGATGACATCGTCGGCCAATGCCGCAGGCTCATGTTCCGCGACGGCGACCACGGTCACCAATGCCAGTACCACAAGACCAAGACGCCGAATCCAGCCGCGCAAAAATTCGACCTGGGGCTTTTCCCAACGGAAGTGCAATTGCGCGACGCCGCCCGGCGCCAGAATGCGGTAAGCGGTGTAGAACACCAGCCACGCCAAGGCAATCTGCAGCAGCGCCGCACCGAGGTTGACGTTCTGCCCGCGGGCATCGATTTGCAGCGCATACGCACACAGCGCCAACGCCAGTGAAAACGGGGTCGCCAGCAAGACATTGATGAAAATCGCCAACGGCGTTTGCCATTGCCGGTCGCGCTTGAAGTGGCCGATGTCGGCGTGCAGGCGATTGAGCTTCTCGTACAGCGCTTTGCGTTTCCACATCAGCACGCCAATGACCAGCAGCAGCGGCAGAAAGATATACGGGCGCTGGGTCAGGCCGTCAGAGAGTTCGCTGATGCTGGACGTCCAAGGCAGCGTGGTGATCTGTTTCGTGAGACGCGCCGGCACGCGCTCAAACCATTCGACGTCCAGCGGTTTGTTGCTGGGAATCCAGAACATCTGCTCATCCAGCGTTTCGCGCAGGCTGATGGCAGTGCTGACCAATTGCTTCTGGTTGAGCTGCAGGGTGATGGATTCGTTGAGCAGCGAACTGAGCTCGCGGTTCAGACGTTCCAGCAGATCGCTGCGGGTGGTGGCCAGGTCCAGCAAGGTCTTGCGCAGCGCCGGAGTGACGTCTTCGGGCTTTTGCGTTGCCAGCAGTGTTTCAACATAGGTGCTGGGGCTGCTCATTTGCTCGCGTTGCTGGTTGACTTCGAACTGGTAGAGCCGGATGTCGGCGATTTCGTCAGCCAGGCCGCTGTCGAGCTTCAGGTGCGGCAGCGCTTGCTTCTGTTTATAGAGAATCTTGGAGAGCAGCAGGCTGCCACTTAGCACGTTGATCTGCTCATCCAGCGCCTGATCGGTCTGGGTGACCGCGTCCAGTTGCGTCTTGGTCTTGAGGTTCTGCTGGGTCAGCTCGTTGAGGCGATCAGTGCCGCGCAACAGATAATCGGACAGCTTGAGGTTGGCCGCGCTTTCAGTGGCCAGCAGGCTGCTGCCGCCAGCTTTCTGCGCCTCAATAGAAAGCTGCGTCACGGTTTCCTGGGACTGGGCGCGACGCTTGTCGTTGATCAGGGTTTGCAGGTCCTGAATTTCCTGCTCTTGGCGGGTGACCTTCTCGGTCAGCAAATCCCGTTGGCTGCCGCCCAGGTCTTGCAACTGGCTATTACCGGCAAGCTCCTGACGGCGCAGGGCCATTAGCGAGTTGAGGGACGCAAGCTCAGCATTCAGCTGATTGCGCTGGTCGGCGCTGATGGTTTTACCCGCGTCCTTACCTGACTTGAGCGTGGCGTTGATCTGCTGGATGCGCGTCTGGCTGGCGCTGATTTCGGCCTGCGCGCGCTCCGGACGAGTCTGGGCAGTGATGGTCAGGCTGTTGGCGTCGTTCAAAGCGCTTTGCAGATCAGCCTGCTGGGTACTGCGCTGGCTGAGCATTTGTTCCAGCGCGGGGACGTCAAGATTGGCGTAACGCTGCGACACCGGCATCAAGCGGATGCCTTTTAGTCGGGTCAGTTCTTTTTGATTTTCGACGGTTTGCTTGGGCGCATCAGCTAACTGGCGCTTGAGGTCTTCAAGTTTTTTCTGATTGTCTTTTTGTGCAGTCAGAAAGGTCAGCGTCTGTTCGAGCACTTGTTGCAGTGCTTTCTGATCGGCGTCTGCCAGCTTGCGATCAGCGATTTTGTCCAGGCTTCGCTGAACCGAGTCGCTGGTGGGCGGAGGAGTGTCGGCAGCCAAAACCGGGAAAGAAGAAAGGCAAAACCCAAGCAGGGCCGAGGCAACAAAAGTACGCAGCGAGAACATAGACACCGGGTCGAGCACGTGGAATAGCGGGCAGTTTAAAGGAACAACCCGGGACCTGGGCGGCTTCCTTCCGGGAATCTGACGCCCACTTTGAGGATCTTGTTCCCGTCCATAACTGCGACAGTCCAAATAGTTCCATTCCATTGGATCTGGTCGCCGACGATTGGAGCGCCCCGATTTTTCTGAATGATGAACTGACTCAGCGGCATGTTCGAATCCAGACCGTCGAGTTTCAAACCGTACAATGCCGCGACAGCCCCGAGCTGAGCGTCTCCCTCAAGAACGAAGTCGCCGAAGAAGCGCAGATCCAGACCCCGTTGCGGTGCCTGGCTGAACAGCTTGCCGAGGGCGGGGAGGTTGTGTTCGTGGCCGATGACACACAACAGATCGCCAACCTCCAGCACCGTACTACCCGACGGATGGAGCAGTTGCTGACCACGAAACAGAGCCGCAATCCGCGTGCCTTCAGGCATTTTCAGCTCGCGAAGAGCTGCACCGATGCACCACTTTTCGGCGCCGAGGCGATAAACGAACAGCTCCCACTCGCTAGTGACGTGTACTTCGAGCGCTGCGCGGGAGATCGGTGCAGGCTCCGGAGGAACCGTGACTTTCAGCAGTTTGGCGACCCACGGCAGGCTCGTGCCCTGCACCAGCAGCGACACCAGCACGATGAAGAACGCAAGGTTGAAATACAGCTGCGCCTGGGGCAACCCGGCCATTAGCGGGAACACCGCCAGAATGATCGGGACTGCGCCGCGCAGGCCGACCCAGGCGATAAAGGCTTTCTCCCGCGTGTGAAACACTTTGAACGGCAGCAGACCAGCCAGCACTGACAAAGGCCGCGCCACCAGAATCATCCAGAGTGCCAACCCCAGGGCAGGTAGCGCGATGGGAAGCAGGTCATGGGGCGTTACCAGCAAGCCCAGCACCAAAAACATCCCGATCTGCGCCAGCCAGGCCATGCCGTCGAGCATGTGCAAAATACCGTGGCGGCTGCGTATCGGCTTGTTGCCCAAGACCAGACCGCACAGATAAACCGCCAGGAAGCCGCTGCCGTGAATGGCGTTGGTCAGTGCGAAGACGAACAGACCGCCAGCGACCACCAGAATCGGGTATAGGCCGTTGGCCAGATGAATGCGGTTGACCATTTGCAGCATCAGCCAGCCACCGCCAAGCCCGATAATTGCGCCGATGCCGAATTCTTGAATCAGATGCCCCAGCAGCGCCCAGTGCAAACCGGTTTCGCCGCTGGAAATCATGCCGATCAGGGTGACGGTCAAGAACACGGCCATGGGGTCGTTGCTGCCGGATTCGATTTCCAGGCTGGCCGTCACCCGTTCGTTCAGGCCTTTGCCGCCCAGCAGCGAGAACACCGCCGCGGCGTCCGTGGAGCCGACGATGGCGCCGATCAGCAAGCCCTGAATGATGTTCAGATCGAACAGCCAGGCGGCCATCATGCCGGTCAGGCCGGTGGTGATAAGGACGCCGACAGTCGCCAGCGACAAGGCGGGCCAAAGCGCGACCCGGAAACTGGCAACTCGCGTGCGCAAACCGCCGTCGAGCAGGATGACCGCGAGGGCGAGGTTCCCGACCAGGTAGGCCGTGGGGTAGTTGTCGAAGATGATGCCGCCGCCGTCCACGCCAGCGGTCATGCCGACAGCGAGGATGATCACCAGAATCGGGATGCCGAGCCGCGAAGACAGCGAACTGACCAGGATGCTCGCAGCCACCAGCAACGCGCCGATCAGGAACAGGCTGTTGATGGTCGTAGCATCCAAGGGCGGTACTCCAGGCGAAATCAAAAGAGAGAAAGCATACACGGTCTGACCATGCAGTCAGCGTGCCAATCGATTTAACCTGTTGAATTGGTTGGCTGTCAAAGCTTTGTCTGAATGAAGCGCGGTTGGGGCGGGACAGGGTTCGTGCCTGCGCGGCACGGCCCACGGTAGCGGACTCCGTCAGCGAACAGCCCGGTCAGCCGACCCGTTGCGGGCCGGCGTTGTCGCTGCAGGTTATCTAGAACCAACTGACGTCCATGGACAAACAGGTGTCATCTCGACTTTCCAGAATCGCCAGTTCGTGATGGCAGCCCGGTACTTCCCAGGTAAGAAAGTATCTGGCTGCCTGCAGTTTGCCCTTGTAGAAGCTGGCGTCGGACTCGTCACCTTTCGCCAGACCCTCTCGTGCACGAATGGCCTGTTCCAGCCAGCGCCAGCCGATGACGGTATGACCGAACACTTTCAGGTACAGCGCAGAGTTGGCGAGCGTGCTGTTGATCTTGCCTTGAGCGAGATCAGTCAGCATCCCGATGGTTACCGTTTGCAGGCGAGCCACCAGTTGTTCCAGCGGCTGACGCAAGGTGGTCAGCGATTCATGCGCCTGAGCTTGCTCGCAGGTGCGCGCGATCAGGCGAATCAATTGCTTGAGACCGGCACCTCCATTTTGGGCAAGTTTGCGTCCCAGTAAATCCAGAGACTGGATACCGTGAGTGCCCTCGTGGATCGGGTTGAGCCGGTTGTCGCGGTAGTACTGCTCTACCGGGTATTCGCGGGTATAGCCATGACCGCCGAGGATCTGAATCGCCAGTTCATTGGCTTTCAGGCAGAACTCGGAAGGCCAGGATTTGACGATCGGCGTCAGCAGGTCAAGTAGCTCCTGAGCCTGTTTGCGGGTGTCTTCGGATTCGCCGGTCTGGGTGTCGTCGAACAATCGAGCGGCATACAGCCCCAAATCAAACGCGCCCTCGACGTAGGATTTCTGGGTCAGCAGCATGCGTTTCACGTCAGCGTGTTCAATGATCGAAACCGGCGAGCTGTCAGGGCTTTTATTGTCGGGCAGTCTGCCTTGCGGACGTTGGCGTGCGTATTCGAGCGAATACAGATACCCCGCGTAACCCAGCATGACAGCGCCCATGCCGACGCCGATCCGCGCTTCGTTCATCATTTGGAACATGCAACTCAAACCCTGATGCGGCTTGCCTACCAGATACCCCACGCACTGGCCGTTGTCGCCGAAGTTGAGTGCGGTCGACGTCGTCCCTCGCCAGCCCATTTTGTGGAACAGGCCTGCCAGAATCACATCGTTGCGAGCGCCGCGACTGCCGTCCTCGTTAACCAGAAACTTGGGCACGATGAACAGCGAAATACCCTTCACGCCAGCGGGTGCGTCAGGCAGCTTGGCGAGCACCATGTGCACGATGTTTTCCGACAGTGAGTGATCGCCGCCAGAGATGAAAATCTTGTTGCCGCGCAGGCGATAAGTGCCATCGGCCGAAGGTTCGGCGCGAGTGCGGATGTCTGAAAGCGAGGAGCCAGCGTGAGGTTCGGTCAGCGCCATGGTGCCAAAGAAGCGACCCTCAATCATCGGCTGCAGAAAGCGCTGTTTCTGTTCCTCGCTGCCAAAGCTTTCGATCAGGTTGGCTGCGCCCATCGTCAGGAACGGGTAAGCGGTTGAGCCTGCGTTGGCGGCCTGAAAATGCGCAAAACAGGCTTGTGAAAGGAGGGTGGGCAACTGCATGCCGCCGTCTTCGAAACTGCGCGCAGCATTGAGAAAGCCTGCCTGGAGAAACGCATCGACCGCCGGCTTGACCTCCGGAATCAGGATCGCCTCGCCATTTTCATAGCGCGGCTCGTTTTCATCGGCTTTGCGGTTGTGCGGAGCGAAGTACTTTTCGGCGATAGTGCGCGCCGTTCCAATGGCCGCGTCGAACGTCTCGCGAGTGTGCTCAGCGAAGCGCTCGCGATTAGTCAATGCTTCGGCATCTAGTACTTCGTACAACTCAAAAGCCAGATTGCGCGAACTGAGCAGCGTTTCGGACATGGCGGCGTACCTTTTTTGTGGGTAGCCGGAGTCTAGGCGGGGCAAGACGCGGGTAGAAGGATGATTAATGCGGGTGATGGAGGGGTAGAACGGGATATGAATGCCGAGCTTGCTGAAACTGAATCACCTGTAGGAGCGCGCTTGCCCGCGATGCCTCTGCAGGCACCACGCGGTGTCTGACAGATTGCTATCGCGGGCAAGCGCGCTCCTACAAGAGGATTGCGTTCCGCCCGCTGCGCACGGGTTGCGTCGGCGCTTACCCGATCGTCATCAAACTCGCATTACCACCGGCGGCCGCCGTGTTAACGCTCAACGCACGTTCGATCACCAGACGTTCCAGTGCAATGCTGGTTTCGCCTTTCGACAGGCCGTGAACACCGATGATCGCGCCGGCGCGCTTGGCAATTTGCTCGCAGATCGAGCGCAGTTGGTCCGAATCGCCGTGATGCAGAACAGCATCGATGACCAGCTCTTCTTTGTTCCAGTCAGCAATCATTTTGATGCGTGACTGGACTTCTTTGGGCAGACGACTGCGCAGTGGTTTGCTGAGGTCGTTTTCCGGCCAGATCGCCGTACTGCCGACTGCCATGACAGCGGCCAGTTGCGTCAACAAGTCGGCCTCATCTTCTGCCAGGCACAACACGTGTTCACGCGGCAAAATGCTGTAGCTGTTGCGTTCGCCGGTAGGGCCGATCAACAGGCGTGTGACACCGCTTTGCGACTGCTCGGCAAACTGGCTGCACAGTGTTTCCAGTTCGGCGTGCTGATTGCTGCTCGCCCAGGCTTTCAAGGCAGTCAGGGGTTTGCTCATCGATTCGCGCAATCGAGTGTCTGGTGCGGTCAACGCGTCGCTGCGCAAGAATGACTTTTCGATGGCGTCCACAGGGCGGGTCGACAACAAACGGTACAGGTACAGAGGCCCGCCCGCTTTCGGACCTGTCCCTGAAAGGCCTTCACCGCCAAACGGCTGCACACCCACCACGGCCCCGACGATGTTGCGGTTGATGTACATGTTGCCCGCGTTGACGTTGTCGACCACCTTGGCGATCGTCTCGTCGATACGGGTATGTACACCAAGGGTCAAGCCGTAGCCGGACGCGTTGATCTGGCCGATCAGTTGGTCGATCTCTTTACGCTTGTAGCGCACCACGTGCAGCACGGGGCCGAAGATTTCCCGTTGCAATTCGTCGAAGCTTTCGAGTTCGATCAGGGTTGGCATCACATAGGTGCCACGCTTGATCTCATCATTGTCGGCGATGGCAACTTGGTACACGGAGCGGCCTTTGTCGCGCATGGCTTGAATGTGCTTTTCTATGCCAGCTTTGGCTTCGGCGTCGATGACCGGGCCGATGTCCACGGACAGGCGTTCAGGGTTGCCCAAACGACTTTCAGCCATCGCGCCCTTAAGCATTTCGATGACGCGATCAGCGGAGTCTTCCTGCAGGCAAAGCACCCGCAGCGCCGAGCAGCGTTGGCCTGCACTGTCGAAAGCCGAAGAAACGACATCGATCACCACTTGTTCAGTGAGCGCGGAGGAGTCGACGATCATTGCGTTCTGTCCGCCGGTTTCGGCGATCAACGGGATTGGGCGGCCCTGGGCGTCCAGGCGACCGGCGATGTTGCGCTGCAGCAGGCGCGCAACTTCGGTCGAGCCTGTGAACATCACACCTTTGACGCGATCATCGCCAACCAGGCGCGCGCCGACTGTCTCGCCCGGCCCAGGCAACAATTGCACGACGCCTTCGGGTATTCCGGCTTCAAGCAGCAAGCGAACTGCCTGCGCGGCAATCAGCGGTGTCTGCTCGGCAGGCTTGGCAAGCACCGGGTTGCCTGCGGCGAGTGCAGCGGCGACCTGACCACTGAAAATAGCCAGCGGGAAGTTCCAAGGGCTGATGCACACGACAGGGCCCAAAGGACGATGGGCGTCATTGGTGAAGTCGTTTCGTGCCTGCACCGCGTAATAGCGCAGGAAGTCCACCGCTTCACGTACTTCGGCGATGGCGTTGGCGAATGTCTTGCCCGCTTCGCGAGCCAACAGACCCATAAGCGGCTGGATTTCGGCTTCCATCAAATCAGCGGCGCGCTCAAGAATGGCGGCGCGTTCGGCAGGCGGTGTTGCCTGCCAGATCGGACCTGCACTGACAGCGCTGAGCAAGGCGTTATCGACGTCTTCCAGGCCTGCCTCTTGAACATGACCCACCACATCACGCAGATCGGATGGATTCAGTACGGGGGCTGATATTCCGGGGCTCACCGGGCTGCCCAGCATCGGGCCGGCTTTCCAGTCGTTATGCGCAGTCGCCAGCAAAGCGGAAGACAGCGATGCCAGGCGATGTTCATTGGCCAGATCGATGCCGGCGGAGTTCGCGCGATCCGGACCGTACAAGTCACGCGGCAGAGGAATGCGCGGATGTGGCAGACCAAAGCCACCTTCCTGGGTTGCCATACGCTCGATGCTGCTCACCGGATCAGCAACCAGGGTCTGGATAGAGATCGATTGATCGGCAATCTGATTCACAAACGAGGTGTTGGCACCGTTTTCCAGCAGGCGCCGCACAAGATAAGCCAGCAGCGTTTCGTGCGTACCGACCGGGGCGTACACGCGGCACGGACGATTCAGCTTGCCGTCCGACACTTTGCCCACGACTTGCTCGTACAACGGTTCGCCCATGCCATGAAGGCATTGGAATTCGTACTGCCCAGGGTAATAGTTCTGACCGGCAATGTGGTAGATCGCCGACAGAGTGTGCGCATTGTGAGTCGCAAATTGCGGGTAAATGACTTCTGGCGCTGCGAGCAATTTTCGGGCGCATGCGATGTAGGAAACGTCGGTGTACACCTTGCGGCTGTAGACCGGATAACCCTCAAGTCCGTCAACCTGGGCGCGCTTGATTTCGCTGTCCCAGTAGGCGCCTTTCACCAGGCGGATCATCAAGCGATGACGGCTGCGGCGAGCCAGGTCAATGACGTAGTCGATCACGTAAGGGCAGCGTTTCTGATACGCCTGAATCACGAAACCGATGCCGTTCCAGCCAGTTAGCTGGGGCTCGAAACAAAGACGCTCAAGCAGATCAAGGGACAGCTCGAGGCGGTCGGCTTCTTCGGCGTCGATGTTCAGGCCGATGTCGTATTGCTTGGCAAGCAACGTCAGCGATAACAGGCGCGGATACAGCTCTTCCATGACGCGGTCGTACTGAGCGCGACTGTAACGTGGGTGCAGGGCCGACAGCTTGATCGAGATACCCGGACCTTCGTAGATGCCGCGACCGTGGGAAGCTTTACCGATGGAGTGAATGGCCTGCTCATACGACGCCAGATATTTCTGTGCATCGTGTTCGGTGAGGGCCGCTTCACCGAGCATGTCGTAGGAGTAACGAAAACCTTTGGCTTCAAAACGACTGGCATTGGCGAGGGCTTCGGCAATGGTTTCGCCGGTGACGAACTGCTCGCCCATCAAGCGCATCGCCATGTCCACGCCTTTACGGATCATGGGCTCGCCGCTTTTTCCTATGATGCGGCTCAAGGAGGACGTGAGGCCAGCTTCGTTATGAGTGCTGACCAGTTTACCGGTCAGCAACAGACCCCAAGTGGCGGCGTTAACAAACAGCGATGGGCTATTGCCCAAGTGCGGATGCCAGTTGCCCGTGCTGATCTTGTCGCGGATCAGCGCGTCGCGAGTACCTTTGTCCGGGATGCGCAACAACGCTTCGGCAAGGCACATCAGTGCTACGCCTTCCTGAGAGGACAGAGAGAATTCTTGTAGCAGCCCCTGAACGATGCCAGCACGGCCGCCTGCGCTCTTTTGATTGCGCAGCTTTTCGGCAATAGAGGACGCCAGTTTGTTAGTCGCTTGAGCCATTGCGGCGGGGAGGCGAGCCTGCTCCAGCAGCATGGGAACGACTTCTGGTTCGGGGCGGCGATACGCCGAAGTAATTGCGGCGCGGAGCACCGATTGAGGGAGGATGCTCTCGGCGAATTCGAGGAACGCCTGGTGCGTGGCGTCCGAAGGCAGATCGCCTTGTTCCTCGGTATTATTGCTGGCTGAGCCATTGAGCTCAGTCAGTGTTACACCACTCTCGAGCTTTTCCAGGTAATTGAAGATCGCCTGTTTAATCAGCCAGTGCGGAGTCCTGTCGATGGAGTGCGCTGCTGCTTTCAATCGCTCGCGGGTCGGGTCGTCAAGTTTGACACCCAGAGTGGTGGTCGCCATGTGTTTTCCTCATGTTGGCCACGGTTCTGTGGCATCAGCTGCCGCAAAGATTAGCCCTGCTATTGTTCGGGTGCAACCGGGTGCAACCTGTTTTTTCCGGATATTTCCGCTGGCCGTCAGAAAAGCTGAAGGACCTGCACAGTGCGGGTGCCACTTGCCTTGCACCCGAGCATATTCGCCCTAAAACGGCGCAATCACAGTACGCGGTTACACAATTTAAAGTCTTGGGTGCAACTGATCGAGCAATCGGGGGTTGCACCTGCTTTAGCTTGTTGATTAGGATGCGCGCCTTCTTTCCCGGCAGCGGCGAGAAGCTGCAAGGGCGATGATTTCTTTGGATTTTTTCGTCTCCATGCGTGGCGATAAAGGGGTAAGAGATGAGTGAAAACCAATCTCCTGCTGCCCGTCGGGCTCAATAAAAACAAGCAAAGGCGTACGCAATGAGTGTCAGCAATCCCACATTGATCACCTTCGTCATTTATATCGCAGCAATGGTCCTGATCGGGCTCATGGCCTATCGGTCGACCAACAATCTTTCTGATTACATTTTGGGTGGACGCAGCCTCGGCAGCGTCGTGACTGCGCTGTCGGCAGGTGCTTCGGACATGAGCGGCTGGCTTTTGATGGGGCTGCCTGGCGCCATCTACATGTCGGGTCTCTCCGAGAGCTGGATCGCCATCGGGCTGATCGTGGGCGCCTATCTCAATTGGCTGTTTGTGGCGGGTCGTTTGCGAGTGCAAACCGAGCACAACGGCGATGCACTTACGCTTCCGGATTACTTCTCCAGCCGATTCGAAGACACCAGCGGCCTGCTTCGGGTGATCTCGGCAATCGTGATTCTGGTGTTTTTCACCATCTACTGCGCCTCCGGCATCGTCGCGGGGGCTCGATTGTTTGAAAGCACATTTGGCATGTCGTACGAAACGGCGCTGTGGGCCGGTGCCGCTGCGACCATCGCCTACACCTTCATCGGTGGTTTTCTGGCAGTGAGCTGGACCGACACCGTACAGGCCACGCTGATGATTTTCGCGTTGATCCTGACGCCGATCATCGTCCTGCTGGCGACTGGAGGGGTAGACACGACCTTCCTGGCCATCGAAGCCAACGATCCAACCAACTTCGATATGCTCAAAAACACCAGCTTCATTGGGATCATTTCGTTGATGGGCTGGGGTTTGGGCTATTTTGGTCAGCCGCACATTCTGGCGCGCTTCATGGCGGCCGACTCAGTGAAATCCATTGCCAGCGCACGGCGGATTTCCATGGCCTGGATGATCCTTTGCCTGGGCGGCACCGTTGCTGTGGGCTTCTTCGGCATCGCTTACTTCTCGGCGCACCCGGACCTTGCGGCGCCTGTGACTGAAAACCACGAACGCGTGTTCATCGAGCTGGCCAAGATTCTCTTCAACCCCTGGATTGCCGGTGTATTGCTGTCAGCGATTCTTGCGGCGGTCATGAGCACGTTGAGCTGTCAGTTGCTGGTGTGCTCCAGTGCGCTGACTGAGGATTTCTACAAGGCGTTCCTGCGTAAAGCGGCCTCGCAACGGGAGTTGGTGTGGGTCGGTCGCGCGATGGTATTGCTGGTCGCATTGATCGCAATCGCCCTGGCCGCTAACCCGGAAAACCGAGTACTGGGTCTGGTGAGTTATGCGTGGGCAGGTTTTGGCGCGGCATTTGGCCCGGTGGTGCTGATTTCAGTGCTGTGGAAGGGGATGACGCGTAACGGTGCACTGGCAGGCATTCTGGTAGGCGCCATTACGGTTGTGGTGTGGAAGCACTTTGAAGTGCTGGGGCTGTACGAAATCATCCCGGGCTTTATCTTCGCCAGCATCGCCATCCTTTTGTTCAGCTTGATCGGCAAACCTGCGTCGGCAGCAATGCATGCGCGCTTCGACGCGGCGGAAAAAGAGTACAAAGCGGCTTAAACCTACAGCGCTTCAAACAGAAGGCCCGTGTCTCACAAGAGCGCGGGCCTTTTTGCTTCAGGTTTTGTTGTGATCGATATCCAGATTGAAAAACGTCGCCTTGCCGCCTTCGCTGGTGTAGCCGGTGTGGTCCTGGGTATAGACGCCTGCTTTGAAATACAGAGGCTTGACGCTCCAGGTAGCGCTGATCCGTTCGTGCCAGTTCATATTCCTGGCGGTCACGTTCAGCATGCCGCCGGGGCTAAGGCGGATGATGTAGTTGAAGGTTTCATTGAGTGGCACGTCTTCAGCAACGGTGATGACTCGACCTTTTTTGTCGTTGGGGTGAAACCGTACCTTGGCAACGATATTCCCTGAATGGGTCGCCTCCTTGTACTGATACTCGACCTTTAGCAAGGGTTGGGTACTTTCGTAAGCATGGATCTGACCAATCACGATCTTTCCCGATGAGGGCACCTGATTGACCTGCAGCTTGGCGTTCAAATAGTTATCAGCGTCCGGGTAGAACCAGTTGTGCAGTTCCCCATTGGACCAGGTTTCCCGGAGCTCACTTCGAGGGTAGATAGCGTTTTCAGTCTTGCTGCCCGTCACGGGCGACCAGAACACTATCGAAGACGATCCGGACTTGAAGTACTTGCCGTCATAGCCTTTTACCAGTTGCCGGGTTTCAATTGTCGTGGGGGGCGAGCCCACAGGAATACTCAGATTCCAGGATCCCAAATCAATCATTTTTTATCGCGTCCGGTATGTCTCATTGCCAGCAACAGTGGCTGGCGCAAGGGTTTGAAGGGTCCTCCTTATACGATTCGCCCGGGGCTTTGTTAACGCAAATCTGGCAGGCGGATGAAGTCATAGTGCCCACTGTTTTGCCTACGCGCCCTGCAACCGGTCTCCTTAAGCGATTGACCGTTAGTCGGTTGGTGTCGCTTTAATTGATGGCATAACGCTGGCGCTCTTCTTTTTTTTCCAGAGACGGCTAGAGTGAAAACCGTTCGGACCATGGGCGGAGCCCGTTACCCGCAGTAGCAATGAATGAGTAGCAGCATGGAATGCGCGCAATACCGGCCAGTGTCCGGCAAGTCAGTCTTATTAGTCGTCGATGACTATCCAGAGAATCTGGTCACCATGCGTGCGGTCCTGCAACGACAGGACTGGGAAATCGTCACGGCCAGTTCAGGCATGGAAGCCCTGAGCCTGCTTTTGGATATCGAGGTAGACCTGGTCTTGCTCGACGTTCAAATGCCGGGCATGGATGGCTTCGAAGTGGCGCGCCTGATGCGTGGCAGTCAACGCACTCGATTGACCCCCATTATCTTTCTCACCGCCAATGAGCAATCACGCGACGCCGTCCACCGGGGATACGCCAGCGGGGCGGTGGACTATCTGTTCAAACCGTTTGATCCCAATGTCCTCAAACCCAAGGTGCAAGCGCTGCTTGAACACCAGGCCAATCGCCGCGCGTTGCAGAAACTCAGCCGCGAGCTTGAAGCGGCGCGGGCTTTCAACGCTTCGGTATTGGCCAATGTTGCAGAGGGCATTCTGGTGGTTGATGAGTCGGGGCTGATCGGGTTTGCCAATCCGGCAATCTGTCAGCTGTTGGGCATGACCGATGGCGAACTGCGTGGTTCTCAGTTGATTACTTACCTGCAGGAGCCGTATTGCAGCGAGTGGACGGGATCCGGTTTTTATCACCACTATCGGCGTGCAGAAACTTATCGGGTTCACGACGCAATCATGCGTTCCGCCGAAGGTCGTCAGGTGCCGGTAGCGCTGTCGTGTGCGCCATTGCCCGGCGAGCAGAAGGCAATGGTGCTGAGCATCCTGGACATGTCCGTGGTTCGGGATTTGTACAGTCAACTGGAGAAACAGGCAGTTACCGATGCGCTGACCGGCTTGCTCAATCGACGTGGTTTTTATCAGACCGTCGAAGGAATGCTGTCGCGTCGAGAGCACCCTGAAAAGTACCTGGTGGTGCTGTACATGGATCTGGACGGGTTCAAACACGTCAACGATTCGCTGGGACATGACGCCGGCGATCAGGTGCTGCTGTGGGTCGCCGAGCAGTTGAAGGACAGCTTGCGGACCTACGATGTACTGGCACGCATGGGCGGCGATGAGTTCGTGGTGGTCATCGACGGTCTGGACTATCCCGAACATGCAGCGAAGGTGGCCGAGAAACTGATCGAGCGCATCTCGGTTCGTCGCCAGATCGACGGAATGGAGGCCACGTTGGGCGCCAGCATCGGCATTGCTGTGTATCCCGACTGCGGCCTGAACCTGGATGCACTCCTGCGCGCGGCGGACATTGCGATGTACGAGGCCAAGCGCGCGGGGCGCCAGCAGTACCGCTTTTACGATCAGGACATGAACGGACGCGCGCGATCACGGCTGATGCTTGAGGAAAGTGTGCGAACGGCCATCGAAGGCAAGGATTTCACGATGGTCTACCAGCCTCAGGTACGCGTCGCAGACGGCAAAATCCGTGGCTTCGAGGCGCTGTTGCGTTGGCAGCACCCGTCGGCAGGCGATGTGCCGCCGGGGGTGTTCATCCCTTTGCTTGAGGAAACACGGCTGATCAACAAGCTCGGCGGCTGGATTTTCGAACAAAGCGCGTCGCAGCGAAAGCGTTGGAGTGAGGTGTTTCCGGACGATCTGGTGATGAGTGTCAGCGTCAGTCCTGCTCAGTTCAGCATGCCCAATCTGGCGGCAGAGCTGCAGCGAGCCATTCACATTCATGGTCTGCACCCGCGTCAGCTCGAAATCGAAATCACCGAGCCGTCACTGGTTCACAACCTTGTTCACAGCCGCAAGCAATTGCAAAATCTGCACGACATTGGGGTGCGGGTTTCTCTGGATGATTTTGGCTCGGGCGAGTGCTCGCTCACTCACTTGCGTAATCTGGATCTGGACACCCTGAAGCTGGACCGACACTTTGTCGCCGGACTGATGGGCTCTGCCCGAGAAATGACAGTGGCACGCAGCATTATCGACCTCTGCCTGACGCTGGATATCGAGGTAATCGCCGAAGGGGTCGAAACCGTTGAGCAGTACCGTTGGCTGGTAGAGAACGGTTGTCAGGTCATTCAGGGTTTTTTGCTGGGACGGCCCATGACGCCTGAAGCTGCATTGCGGTTTATCGAGCCCGTGACCATGCCCATCGATCCGTTGCAGATCAGCAGGGACTAACCCTGTAAACTCCGGTTTTTACCGCTGCTTGAAGTCAACATGAGCTCACCGATCGTTATCCCGCTGAAGTACCTGCAGGCCTATCCCCCGGGCCTGCAGGAGCAAGTGCGGCAGTTGATTGCCCAAGACAAGCTGGGTGCGTATCTGGAGCAGCGTTATCCTGGCCGTCACGAGGTTCAGAGCGACAAGGCGCTTTACGCGTACGCGCTCTCGCTCAAGCAGGAGTACCTGCGCAATGCACCTAACATCGACAAAGTACTGTTCGATAATCGCCTTGACCTCACCCATCGCGCACTCGGGCTACACACCACGGTGTCGCGGGTGCAGGGCGGCAAGCTCAAGGCCAAAAAAGAAATCCGTGTCGCCGCGCTGTTCAAGGATGCGGCTCCCGAGTTCCTGAAAATGATCGTCGTGCATGAATTGGCGCACTTCAAAGAGTCCGATCACAACAAAGCTTTCTACAACCTGTGCGAACACATGCAGCCGGGGTATCACCAGACTGAGTTCGATTTGCGGGTGTATTTGACGTGGCGAGATTTGCAGAGCTAGGTCAATGTCTGGTTTCTGTAGGAGCGCGCTTGCCCGCGAAAAGTGACGTCAGTAGCAGAAGCTCTTTTTGACAAAGCAATTTCACGGGCAAGCGCGCTCCTACATCCATCACTTGCGATTACTTAAAGGGCCGCACCGCAATGGACGTCAGCAAAACCAAATCCAGCTTCTATCGCCGCTTGTATGTGGCGTATCTGATTGACAGCGAAATCGCCAGCAGCGTGCCGGCTTTGACCGAGATCACGGGCATGCCTCGGCGCACTGCTCAGGACACCATTGCGGCGCTGGCGGATCTGGACATTGTGTGTGAGTTCGAGCAACTGGATGGCGCTCGCAATCATGCGGGCTGTTACCGGATTCGTGACTGGGGGGCAATCGACAAGGAGTGGATTGCCACCCACCTCACGCAAATCAAATCGGTGCTGGGTTATCCCTGAAACGGGTTTTCAATCCAGGTCGCGGCGCATGCCGATATGTTCGATGCCGTCTTCGACGTAAACATCACCCACCGACGTAAACCCATACCGACTGTAATATCCCTGTAGATGGGCCTGAGCCGAGAGATAGATCGGTTGATCGGGCCACTTACGCTCGGCGTGGTCGATGGCCTGCACCATCAGTTCATGGCCCATGCCCTTGTTGCGCATCGATGGGGCGGTAACGACTCGGCCGATGGTCACGTCGCCGTTCTGTTGGATCGGATCGAGCAAGCGCAGATAGGCCACTAACTGATCATTCTGCCAGGCCATCAAATGGCAGGTGTCGCCCAGTAAATCCTGTCCGTCGACGTCCTGATACCAGCACTTTTGCTCTACCACGAACACTTGGGCCCGCAGTTGAAGAATGGCGTACAACTGCTCTTTGTTGAGTTCGGTATGGTGTTTGCAAATCCAGTTGATCGACATGACGCCTGCTCGTAAAAGAAATCCATGTCGGATACTAAACGCTTAACGAGGCGATCCCAACTCAATGATCGGACGCGGACCTTGATGGTGGGGAAGCAGGCTCGGTTTTGATCAGGTTTCTTGAACTGCGGCACAGACATTACATTCTTATACGTTGTGCAAAGAGCAGAATGAGTCTTCAATGAAGGCCACTTGCTGGCCAGGGTGGCTAACGCCGCTTGGGGCCACTCGGCGTTGCAGAAAATAACGGGCTGTCAGTTTGCCTAAGGATCTTGAGCATGCCGGGCTTGCTTCGAACCATGGGGTTTTTGGGTCTGATCTGGGTGGCCCACACTGCTGCGGCGGCAGATACGTTACGCATGGCGGGCGACGCCTGGGCCCCATATGCCGATACTTCGTTACTCAATGGCGGGTTGGCTACCGATCTGATCAACACTGCCTTGAGCCGCGCTGGATACTCCACAGAATACGAGCAAGTGCCTTGGGCTCGCGCCGTCCATGGGCTGACCGAAGGTCGGTACGACATTTTGATCAACGCGTGGTACAGCGATGAACGTACCCGCATCGGCCAGTTTTCTGCTACCTATCTGACCAACCAGTTGCGCTTCATCAAGCGCAAGGGTTTCGATGTCGATTACAAGAATCTCGCACAGCTGCATCCGCACACCGTTGCGGTTGTGCGTGGTTACGCGTACTCGCCTGCGTTCGACAATGATGCGGAGTTGAAAAAGGTGCCGGTCGCCAATTTCTCCACCGCAGTACGCATGCTAGCCGCAGGCCGCGTCGAATTAACCGTTGAGGATGAATACGCCGCGCGCTACGCGCTGAGCCGTGAACCGCAGGATGTGCAGACTAGCGTGGAGTTTTTGCCTACATCCTTGGCCGAAAATACCCTGCACATTCTGGTCAGCCTGAAGAACCCCGAGCACGAAAAGATCGTTGCACGTTTCGATCAGGAAATCGCGGCCATGAAAGCCGATGGGAGCTACGACAAGCTGTTCAAGCTGCACGGTTTGTAAGGTCGGCGGGTTCATCCGTTGGCGCCTTGATCAAGTGTGCAGCAAGGGTTCGCAGCGGCCCGAGCTGGCGGCAGATAAGCGCCAGTTGCGTCTGCACCAGCCGTTGCCCTTCGTCGAGCTCTTCGGGCATCTGCTCCAGCTCCGCCGCCAGCGCTTCCTCGGCGTCACTTTGAATGGCCACCGGTTGCCGACTCGCCAGGCTCTGCGCAATCTCATCGATACTGCTAGCCAAATTGGCGCCAGCCCCCTCGATCAACTGCTCGCGTACCTCGGCTGGTAATGGCGTCTCCCTGTGGGCGCCCAGCCCGGACAAATAACTGAGCAGCGTGTGGGACAGCACCAGAAAGCGGAACCCTACGTCGGCTTCCTTCCGGAAATGCCCTGGCTCCATCAACATGTTCGCTAACGTCGTCGACAGTGCTGCATCCGCGTTGTGCGCGTTGCGTCGGGCGAGGCGGTAAGCCAGGTCATCGCGCTTGCCCTCTGCGTATTGCTCCATGATCTGGCGCAGGTAAATGCTGTTGCAGGTCAGCGTATTGGCCAGCACCTTGTTCAGGCGTCGGCCTTGCCAGTCCGGCAGAAACAGGAACACCGCCAGCCCCGCAATCAGACTTCCCAGCAGCGTATCGAACAGACGTGGCAGAAACAGCCCATAGCCGTCGCCCACCTGATTGAAGCAGAACAGAATCATTACGGTGATTGCCGCTGTGGACAGCGTATAGCGCGTGGTGCGGTTTACGAAGAACACCACCCCGGCGATGACCGCGCACATCGATTGCAGAATCGGCGCAGTCACCACATCGAAAAGCACCCAGCCGATGGTCAGGCCGATGGCCGTGCCAATGATCCGTTGCCCCAGTTTGCGCCGCGTCGCGCCATAGCTTGGCTGACAGACGAATACCGTGGTCAGGATGATCCAGTAACCCTGGGACGGATGAATCAGGTGAACCATGATGTAGCCCACCACCAGCGCTAGCGGCAGTCGCAGCGCATGGCGAAACAACAAGGAAGTCGGGGTCAGTTGCAGGCGCAGGCGATTCCACACGTCTTTCAAGTTGCGTGGCGAGCGATCCAGCAAGCTGCTGTCGGTGGCGTCTGCCAGCGCATCGGGGTTGCTGGCGTCGCTGAGCAGTCGGTCCAGCGTCCCCAAGTTGTTAGCCAACGCGCGAAGCGAACGCAGCAAGCCACGCCATGCAGGATTGCTCTGGATGCGAAGGTGCTCCAGAGAGGCGCGCAAATCATTGAGTGCGTGAGCAAAACTGTCGTCGTAAATGAACGGCTGACGCAATTGAATCGATATCGATAGATCGCGACAGGCCGTGCCTTGCTGACGCAACAGGCGTTGGCAGCGAAACAGCACGTCGCTGTGGAAAAAGGCGTCGGCCAGCGAGTTATACGGGTAGTGCGAAGAACTGGCGCGCTCATGGATGTCCTGCGCCAGGAAATACAGCTTCAGATAGCGGCTCACCTTCGAGCCCGGTCGGCCATTTCCGACGCGGTTTAGGATGATCTCTTTGGCCGAGTTCAGCGCCGCCACGACCTTGCCGTTTTGCTTGGCCAGGTCGAGCCGGCGCGCCTCTACATCCAGGGTTCTGATCGGCTCGAACAGCTCGGATTTGATCTTCAGGTACAAACCCAGCTCGCGGAACAACCTCGCCAGCGCTTGTTGCACTGGCTGATTGGAGAACAGCATCTGCCACAGCACCGAGAGCAGGCCGTACCACGCTGCACCTGCCACCAGCAGCATCGGTTCGTGCCAGAAGTCAGTGACCTCGCCGCCGCGTTGATCGACGCCGATCATCGTGTAAACCGAGAGAATCAAGGTGCCGTAGGCAATCGCCCCATAGCGCTCGCCCAGCGCACCGAGCATGGTCAGGCAGAACGCGGCCATTGCCAGCGAGCAGACAAACAGGATGGGGTAGGGGAAGAGCAGTTCGACGGACAGCGCGGCGACGCTGAAACACACCAGCGTCACCGCCAGTGCATTGAGGCGGCCCTGCCAGCTGTCGTCGGTTTCAGACAGTGCGCAGGCGATAATCCCGAGGAACAGCGGAATCAGCTGCTTCATCTCGCCCTGATACCAGCACAGCGCCATGCTGCCGGTCAGTGCGATGAACACCCGAACGCTGTAGCTGAATTTGTCCAGCGCCCACAGGCGGCGGAAGGTGTTACGCAACGATTTGATTTTCGATGCCATATGAACGCTGACTGCCTTGTTCGCGATATATCAATTGTCACTGACGGATATGTACAGCGATCAACGAGGGCTGTACATCGGGCAGGTGAAATTTATTCTTTTACGCGCTGCGACCTCGCTGTAGGAGCGCGCTTGCCCGCGATTGTGTTCTGTCTGTGCCGGATTCAAACCTGACCCACCGCTATCGCGGGCAAGCGCGCTCCTACAAAAGCGATTCAACGGTGCTTACACGAACTGCGCAGCCGCGAACCCTGACGCCCAGGCCCACTGGAAGTTGAAGCCGCCCAGATGGCCGCTGACGTCCAGCACTTCACCGACAAAGTACAACCCCGGTGACTTCAACGACTCCATGGTCTTGGACGAGACCTCCCGCGTGTCGATGCCGCCAAGAGTGACTTCAGCCGTGCGATAACCTTCAGTGCCTGCCGGAACTACCTGCCAACTGGCCAGTTTGGTAGCGATATCGGCAAGCTCTGCGTGGGTGTATTGCTTCATCGGCTTGGACGCGAACCAATGCTCCGCGATCAGGTTGGCCATCTTCTTGGTGAAGATTTCACCCAGCAGGGTTTTAAGCTCGCTGTTCGGGCGCTCGGCTTGCTGCTCGGCCAGCCAGCTCGGCACGTCGTGGTCCGGCATCAGGTTGATTTCTACCGCATCGCCCGGCAACCAGAACGAAGAAATCTGCAGGATCGCCGGCCCGCTGAGACCACGATGGGTAAAAAGGATGTTTTCCCGGAAGCTGGTGTCATTGCAGATGACCAGGCAATCCACCGACGTGCCCGACAGCTCAGTGCATAGATCTTTGAGCTGGTCGGTGATGGTGAACGGCACCAGACCTGCACGAGTCGGCAGCAGCGTGTGGCCGAACTGCTTGCCCACTTGATAGCCAAAGCCGGTTGCGCCCAGAGTCGGGATCGACAGGCCGCCCGTGGCAACCACCAGCGATTGGCAATTGATATTGCCCAGTGTGGTTTGCAACAGATAGCCAGTGTCGACCTTCTCGATCTGCTGCACGGCGGTGTCCATGTGCAGCTCTACGCCAGCCTTTTTGCACTCATCCAGCAGCAGCTCAAGGATGTCGCTGGACTTGTTGTCGCAGAACAGCTGTCCGAGCTTTTTCTCGTGGTATGGCACGCCGTGCTTGGCGACGAGCTCAATGAAATCCCACTGGGTGTAGCGCGCCAAGGCCGATTTACAGAAGTGCGGATTCTCGGAAAGGAAGTTACCGGGTTCGCTGTACATGTTGGTGAAGTTACAGCGCCCGCCGCCGGACATGAGGATCTTCTTGCCCGGCTTGTTCGCGTGATCGATCAACATCACCTTGCGCCCACGATTGGCGGCAGTGAAGGCGCACAACAAACCTGCGGCGCCAGCGCCGATGATCACAACGTCAGTAACGGGCAAAGCGGATTCCTCGGGGTGTAAACAAGCTAGGGGGCGGCGGTGAACCTGTAGGAGCGCGCTTGCCCGCGATTGCGGTGGTTCAGTAAGACATCTATGCCCTGACTCACCGCAATCGCGGGCAAGCGCGCTCCTACAAAGAGGCGTTGGAAACCTTACAAGATCCGCACGCGCAGCGACTTGCCTTTGATCTTGCCGTTGTTCAAGCGCTCCAGCGCCTGTTTGGCCATGCTGCGTTCGACGGCGACGTACGCCTGGAAATCAAAGATCGCGATCTTGCCAACCTGAGTCCCCGGAATGCCCGCTTCACCGGTCAATGCGCCGAGAATATCGCCCGGGCGCAATTTGTCCTTGCGGCCCGAACCGATGCACAACGTGGTCATCGGTGGCAGCAGCTTGCCGCCTTCACTGCGGGTCAGGTTGTCGTATTGCTGCCAGTTCAACGGCGCTTTTTGCAATTCTTCAACGGCGCGAGCACGCTGGCTTTCCGACGGGGCGACAAGGCTGACGGCGATGCCGGTCTCGCCCGCACGGCCGGTACGGCCAACGCGGTGGATGTGGATCTCCGAATCCCGCGCGAGCTCGACGTTGAGCACCATGTCCAGCCCATCGATATCCAGACCGCGAGCGGCGACGTCAGTCGCTACCAGCACCGAAGTACTGCGGTTGGCGAACATCGCCAGCACTTGATCGCGATCACGTTGTTCCAGATCGCCATGCAGACCGACCGCCGACATGCCCTTGGCGATCAGGTGATCGACCACTTCCTGAACCTGCTGCTTGGTGAAACAGAACGCGACACAGGACTGCGGACGGAAGTGATCCAGCACTTTCACCACTGCTTCGAGACGCTGTTCCGGGGAGATTTCGTAGAAGATCTGCTCAATCTGGCTGTCGGCGTGCAGCGCCTCGACCTTGACGGTCTGCGGGTCGCGCATGAACTTGGACGACAGCTGCTTGATGCCCACCGGGTAAGTGGCGGAGAACAGCAGGGTCTGACGGCGGGTCGGCGTCTGCTCGATGATGTCGGCGATGGAGTCGTAGAAACCCATGTCGAGCATGCGGTCGGCTTCGTCGAGGATCAGCGTGTTCAAACCGTCCAGCACCAGCGAACCCTTGCGCAGGTGCTGCTGGATGCGGCCCGGGGTGCCGACGATGATGTGTGCGCCGTGCTCCAGCGAGCCAATCTGCGGGCCGAACGACACGCCGCCGCACAGGGTCAGGACTTTGATGTTGTCTTCGGAACGCGCCAGACGGCGGATTTCCTTGGCGACCTGGTCAGCCAGTTCGCGCGTCGGGCAAAGCACCAGCGCCTGACAGCCGAAGAAGCGCGGATTGATGGGGTTGAGCAGGCCGATACCGAAGGCTGCGGTCTTACCGCTGCCGGTCTTGGCCTGAGCGATCAGGTCCATGCCCTTGAGAATCACCGGCAGGCTCTGCGCCTGAATCGGCGTCATCTGGGCATAACCGAGGGACTCCAGGTTAGCCAGCATGGCGGCGGAAAGGGGCAAGGTGTTGAACGCGGTGTTAGTCACAAGAGTGAGCCTGCAAAACAAAATGTCGCGCAGTGTATCAGGTCGCGACCCCTGCCTTGGGGGCGCTGGCGATAAATGGCAGTACTTGGGGACACAAACCCTGTAGGAGCGAATTTATTCGCGAGACGTCGGTACGGTCGATACAGATGCTTCGTCCGGCCCGGCCCCTCGCGAATGAATCCGCTCCTACAGGGGCGGATCGATCACGCCTCGATCTCGGGCTCCGGCTGCGGCTTGCGCGGCGGGTTCTCTGGCGTAATCCGGGGCGACAGCTGCAAGAAGATCGTCGCTGCCAGCATCGCCAGCACACCGACGCACAGGAACGTTAGCTGGAACGCGCCCAGCACGCTGCTGACTTCCCCAGTCGCCACGTCATCGGTAAATCCGCCCAGTAACGCAGCGGCGCAAGCCACGCCAAGGCTCAACGATAACTGCGCCACTACCGACAACAAACTGTTGCCGCTGGCCGCGTTGGCGTCGTCCAGATCAATCAGCGTGACGGCATTCATCGCGGAAAACTGTAGGGAATTGACGCCACCCAGCAACGCCAGATGAATCAACAGCACCCAGTAAGGCGTCTCGGCACTGATCAGCGCCATGCTCGCCAGCAAAATGCCCAGCAGCAGCGTGTTGCCCGTGAGCACGATCCGATAGCCCAGACGCTCGATGGCTTTGGTCGCCAGCGGCTTGGCGAACATGGCCGCCAATGCCAGCGGGATCATGCTCATCCCCGCGTGGGACGGCGAATAGCCCAGCGCGACTTGCAGCATCAGCGGCACCAGAAACGGCAGCGCACCGCTACCCAAACGGGCGAACAGATTGCCCATGATGCCCACGGCAAAGCTGCGGGTCTTGAACAGCGAAGCCGAGAACAACGGCGACTCCACATGACTGGCGCGCAACCAATACGCCGCCAGACACGCCATGCCGCCGAACAGAAGCATCACCACCCGCAGATGCGGCAAATGCAGCTCGCCCAAGCCCTCCAGTGCAATAGTGATCAGCACCATCGATGCGCCGAACAGCAGGAAACCGACCATGTCGAAGCGCGTGCGCCCGCCGCCCTGCAAATCCGGGATAAATTTGCGCACGGCAAAGCAGCCCAGAATCCCGACCGGGATATTGATCAGGAAGATCCAGTGCCAGCTCAGGTATTCCACCAGCCAGCCACCTACCGTCGGACCCATCAAGGGCCCGAGCAACGCAGGCATGGTGATGAAGCTTAGGGTCCGCACCAGCTCGGTTCTTGGGTAGGCGCGCAAGACGATCAGCCGTCCGACCGGCATCATCAGCGCGCCGCCCAGGCCCTGAATCACTCGCGCGCCCACCAGCATGCTCAGGGAATTCGCCAGCGCGCACAGCAGCGAGCCGAAGCTGAACAACAAAATAGCGCTGAAGAAGATGCGCTTGATGCCAAAGCGGTCAGAGATCCAGCCCGACGCCGGAATCAGCAGGGCGATGGTGAGCATGTAGGCGATGATCACCGACTGCATGCGCAGCGGGTCTTCGGATAACGAGCCGGCCATGGAGGGCAGGGCGGTGTTGAGAATCGTGCCGTCCAGGCTTTGCATGAAGAAAGCGATGGCAATGACCCAGGGCATCCAGCGCAGGGTTCTGGCGTCCAGCTGCGGGGTTGTGGTCGGCATGTGGGGCGTGGGTCCTGTGTTGTTATGGAGGACTATCGCTGTAGGAGCGCGCTTGCCCGCGATTGCGGTGTGTCATTCACATCTTCTGTGCCAGACAAATCGCTATCGCGGGCAAGCGCGCTCCTACAGTGTTCTTAGAGCGTAAGCGTCAGTTTGCTGATCAGCGCGCCCGGCAGCAGGTTCGAACTGGTGTCGCGCTGACTATAGGTACTCGTCGACAGAATCAGTTCCCTTTCCGTGGTCAGTGCTTCCAGTGCGCCGCCGAGCAGGCTGAACACGCTGTCGTCAAAACGCATGGTGCTGACCGGCGCGATGATCTTGCCGTCTTCGACCCAGAACGTCGCAAATCGCGTAAGACCCGTCATGCGTCCGGCGCTGCGGTCCGAGAAATTGAGGTACCACAAATTGCTGATGTACAGACCAGTACCCAGCGTTTTCAGCACGTCGTCCAGGCCAAGCGAGCCACCCTTCATGCTCAATGCACTGGGCGATTCACCCCAGCCCGCGCCGTTGGCCTTCAAACCGTATTCCGCCGCGCTGCGTGAACCGACCAGTTGGTCCCGAGCTGCGCCCTCAACCACCAACGACAGATCCGAACGTGGATACCCCTCGCCGGAAAATGCCGGGGACAACGAACCGCTGACCTGCTCATCCATGCTCACCAGCGGGCTCAGCGACAGGTCGCCGCTGTACAAACGTTGCAGCGGGCTGCTTTTGTCAGCCAGCGACTGAGCGGAAAACCCGCCCCAACCCAGCATGCCGATAATTTCTTCCACTGCCGCAGGGGCCAGATAAGCACGATATTGCCCCGGCGCCAGTGTTCGCGCCGGGTGTCCGAGAAACGCCAACTGCTCACGGGCCAGATTGAAGCGGCGTGCGAAACTTTCATCGCTCCAATTGTGCCCGGCGTAGTTGGCTTTGACTGCCTGACCGTTCTCGTGGAACAGGCTCCAGTCAAAATTGAAGCTGTTGGCTTGATGCCAGCCGAACGCGCCACTTGAGCTGGCAAAGCCACGATACAGCGGGCCCGCCGCGTAGATACCGACCAGGTCCAGTCCCTCGCCGAGTTGGGCGATCTGCTGTACCACATGGTCGCGATCGGGCAGCGGCTGGTCTTGCACATTGGTGCTCTGCCAGTCGTTTTCGTTGAGCAGCAGGTAAGGATCTTCCGGCAACAGCGTCAGGGTGTCGCGCAACTGATGCAGGGCGTCGGACAGCCGCTGACGATCCACATCGCCGTCGCCTGACAGGGTCAGGTTGAGGTTGGCGTGGCGGCCGTCGTCAATCAGTTTGAAATCCACGCTGGCCTGCTGCACATGACCGGCCTGGCGCACTTTGGCGTGATTGAAGCGGATGAAATCCGATTCCTCGGCGTTGTAGCTGAGGGTAAAACGTTCTTGATGGGTGATCGCGCCGTGCAGCGATTCGACCAGCGCCTTGAACTGAATGTGGTGAGACATCAGGCGTCACCTCCGAATACATCGACATTGGAGAACACGCAGGCGGGCGATGCATGCCCCACGCGTACCACCTGATTGGGTTCGCCCTTGCCGCAGTTCGGCGTGCCAAGGACCTTGAACGTGCTGGCGTCGCCGACGGCACTGAGGTTGCGCCAGAACTGCGCCGAGATCGCACGGTAGTTGGGGTTCTTCACCACACCCTTAAGTTCGCCGTTCTCGATCAGTTGACCCCACTCACAGCCAAACTGGAATTTGTTGCGCGCATCGTCGATGGACCACGAGCTGTTGGTGCTCATCAAAATGCCGTGCTCGATGCCGCCGATCAGCTGCGCCATCGACTTGTCGCCCGGCTCGATGTTGAGGTTGGCCATGCGGTCGATGGGCGCGCGATTCCAGCTGCACGCCCGACTGTTGGCGACGCCGTCCATCCCCGCACGAAATTGCGACAGCGCGCCGCCCAGGGGCCGGACCAGCACGCCGTCCTTGATCAGAAATTGCTTGGTCGCTTTGGTGCCGTCGTCGTCGTAGCCATAGCTTGCCAGCTGCTCGGGGATGTCCGGGTCGAAGGTCACGTTCAGCAGGTTCGAACCGTATTGCAGCGTGCCGAAGTCGCTCGCCTTGACGAAGCTGGTGCCGGCGTAATTGCGTTCATCGCCGAGGATGCGGTCCAGCTCCAGCGGGTGGCCGATGGATTCGTGGATTTGCAGAATCATCTGGTCAGGCGTCAGCAGCAGGTCGCGCGGACCGGAGGGCGTATTGGGCGCCATGATCAGTTGCAGCGCCTGATCGGCAATTTTTGTTGCGGCGCCCACAAGGCCGCAAGTGGCGATGACTTCAGCGCCGCCCTGTTGACCGAAGTTCTCACGGCCCAGGCTGCGGGACTGACTGTCGTGGCCGTCGAACGCGGTAACGCTCAGGTCCGGGAACACGTAGCGCTGGGCCTGACGAATCTCGGCGCCCGCGCTGTTGAGGTAGATCTGCTCGACGTTTTCCAGGCCCAGGCTGACTTGCCAATTCACCAGGCGATCGTCCTTGGGCACGGCGGCTGACTCAGCGCTAAGCAGGGCGTAGCAATCACTGAGCGACGGGAAAGCGCTGGACATGTTGGGCGATAGGTAGTCGGCGCGACTGCTGGAGACGCTCTGTTCGCTTAGATTGAGCAGCGCATGAGGCGCCAACAGCCGCGCCTGTGATTCGGCCTGCTCCAGCGCCGCTTGCAGGCCGCGTTGGGAAATGTCGTTGGTGGCTGCGTAGGTTTCGACGCCGTTGATGCGCACGGTCAGCATGGCGCCTTCGTCAGTGCTCAGATGCGGCGGCGCAGCGACGTTTTTGCGCACCGATAAGTGCTGGCTGGTTTGTTTGACGTAGCGCAGGGAGAAGAACTGGGCACTGCTCTGCAGCGCGGCAAACCGCTGCTTGAGTTGAGCGGAAAAATCGAACATGCAGAAAGGCTCCTTGGACGGCTTCAGGCTGAACAAGCACTCGAAGCAAAATGCGGGCCGTGGTGGCGGAGGGGTGGAGCGATAGCGCGGGCTCTAGATTAGGCCTGCGGGAGGGTAGCGGCAAGCGGGGGAATCTTGCGGGGTCGCCACAACTGTAGGAGCGCGCTTGCCCGCGATTGCAATCTGTCTGTACCTGATGAGGTGACTGACACGACGTTTTCGCGGGCAAGCGCGCTCCTACAGGGGGTTACGCTGAGCTGGCAGTGCGGCTCACTTCTCGAACGGGCTTGCTACGCGCCGGCTTGTCGCCCGCCACGAAGTAGTCCGCTGTGCTGCGCGGCAATGGCGCACGACCCCGGATCTTGTCGGCGATTTTCTCGGCGATCATGATCGTCGGCGCGTTAAGGTTGCCGGTAGTGATCAGCGGCATGATCGACGCATCCACTACGCGCAGACCCTGCATGCCGTGTACACGACCTTCGCCATCGACCACGGCCATTTCATCGGTGCCCATCTTGCAGGAGCAAGAAGGGTGATACGCGGTTTCGGCATGCTCGCGGACGAACTGATCCAGCTGCTCATCAGTCTGCACCTCGATGCCTGGGCTGATTTCCCGGCCACGGTACTTGTCCAGTGCCGGCTGCTGCATGATCTCGCGAGTCAGGCGGATGCCGTCGCGAAACTCCTGCCAATCTTGCTCGCTGGACATGTAGTTGAAAAGAATGCTTGGGTACTCGCGCGGGTTCTTCGATTTGACCTGCACACGACCACGGCTCGGAGAACGCATGGAGCCAACGTGCGCCTGGAAACCATGTTCCTGAACGCCCTTGCTGCCGTTGTAGTTAATCGCGACCGGCAGGAAGTGGTACTGAATGTTCGGCCACTCGAACTCTTCGCGCGAACGAATGAAACCACCGGCTTCGAACTGATTGCTGGCGCCGATGCCTTTGCCCAGGAACATCCATTCGGCGCCGATCTGCGGCTGGTTCCACCACAGCAGCGATGGATACAGCGAGACCGGCTCGGTGCATGCGTACTGCAGGTACATCTCCAGGTGATCCTGCAGGTTTTCACCCACACCCGGCAGATCATGAACCACCGGGATATCCAGTTTTTTCAGGACTTCGGCAGGACCCACGCCGGAGCGCTGCAGTATCTGCGGCGAGGCAATGGCGCCGCCGCACAGCAATACTTCTTTGCGCGCTGTGGCTTCGATGCGCGCATCACTGTCGCCGACCAGGTAAGCCACGCCGACGGCGCGCTTGCCGTCGAACACAATGCGGTCGGTCAGGGCGTGGGTGACGATAGTCAGCGTCGAGCGCTTCTTGGCGTCATCCAGATAACCGCGCGCCGTGCTGGCGCGACGACCGAACGGCGTGACGGTACGGTCCATCGGGCCGAAGCCTTCCTGCTGATAACCGTTGAGGTCATCGGTGCGCGGATAGCCGGCTTGCACGCCTGCTTCAACCATCGCGGCGAACAGCGGGTTGTTGCCGGCCTTGGGCGTGGTCACGCTGACCGGGCCGTCGCCGCCGTGGTAATCGTTGGCGCCGATGTCGCGTGTTTCCGCTTTGCGGAAGTACGGCAGGCAATCCAGATAGCTCCAGTCTTCGAGGCCCGGATTTTTCGCCCAGCCGTCGTAGTCCATCGCGTTGCCGCGGATGTAGCACATGCCGTTGATCAGCGACGAACCACCCAGGCCCTTGCCGCGACCGCATTCCATGCGGCGGTTGTTCATGTGTGGTTCTGGGTCGGTTTCATACGCCCAGTTGTAGCGACGGCCTTGCAGCGGGAACGCCAAGGCGGCGGGCATTTGCGTGCGGAAATCCGCGCGATAGTCCGGGCCGCCTGCTTCAAGCAACAGCACGGTGACGCCTGCGTCCTCGGTGAGACGGGCTGCCAATGTATTACCGGCCGAACCTGCGCCGATGATGATGTAGTCGAATTCTTGGGACATTAAATGTTCCCTCTTTGAAAGGTGATCGGGGTGATACGTAGAAGCGCGGACGAAACCTGTAGGAGCGCGCTTGCCCGCGATTGCGGTGTATCAGACGCCAACAGTGTTGGATGTGCCGACGTCATCGCGGGCAAGCGCGCTCCTAAAAAGAGAGGGCAGCCGTTAAAACACCGAAGCGTATTCACCCAACTCAACCTGCACGGATTTGATCCGGGTGTACTGCGCCAGCGAGCTGATGCCGTTTTCGCGACCAACGCCCGACTGCTTGTAGCCGCCGACCGGCATTTCTGCCGCCGATTCGCCCCAGGCATTGATCCAGCAAATGCCGGCTTCGAGCTGGTGAATCACCCGGTGGGCGCGGTTCAGGTCTTTGGTCACAACGCCCGCTGCCAGACCCATGTCGGTGTCGTTGGCGCGGCGGATCACCTCTTCTTCGCTGTCGTAGCTGAGGATGCTCATGACCGGGCCGAAGATTTCCTCTTTGACGATGGTCATCTCGTCGCTGCAATCGGTGAACACGGTCGGGGCCACGAACGCGCCTTTGCCGAACTCGCCATCGGTCAGGCGTTCACCACCGATCAACAGGCGGGCGCCTTCTTCCTTGCCCTTGGCGATGTAACCCAGCACGTTTTCCATGTGGGCGAAGCTCACCAGCGGGCCGAAGTTGGTGTTTTCGTCTTCCGGGTTGCCGGCGCGAATACGCTTCACACGCTCGACGATCTTGGCTTCGAAGGCTGCCTTCAAGGCGCGAGGAATGAACACGCGCGTGCCGTTGGTGCAGACCTGACCGGAGCTGTAGAAGTTGGCCATCATCGCGATGTCGGCGGCGCGATCCAGATCGGCGTCGTCGAAAATGATCAGCGGCGACTTGCCGCCCAGCTCCATCGTCACTTCTTTGAGTGAAGAACTCGACGCGCTGGCCATGACCTTCTTGCCGGTGCTGACGCCGCCGGTGAACGAGATCTTCTCGATGCGCGGGTGCTCGGTCAGCCAGCTGCCGACTTCGCTGCCAGCGCCGGTCAACACGTTGAACACGCCATCAGGCAAGCCGGCTTCGGTGTAGATTTCGGCCAGTTTCAGAGTTGTCAGCGACGTGACTTCACTCGGCTTGAAGATCATCGCGTTACCGGCAGCCAGTGCTGGCGCGGATTTCCACAGGGCGATCTGGATCGGGTAGTTCCACGCGCCGATGCCGACAGTGACGCCCAGCGGTTCGCGGCGGGTGTAGACGAAGGAGGAGGTGCGCAGCGGGATTTGCTCGCCTTCAATGGCTGGCACCAGACCTGCGTAGTACTCCAGCACATCGGCGCCGGTGACGATGTCCACGTACTTGGTTTCGGAAAATGCTTTGCCGGTGTCCAGGGTTTCCAGCGCGGCCAGCTCATCGTTGCGCTCACGCAGGATGTCGACGGCACGGCGCAGAATGCGTGAACGCTGCATGGCGGTCATCGCGGCCCAGACTTTCTGGCCTTTTTCGGCGCTGATCACGGCGCGCTCGACGTCTCCTTTGGTGGCGCGTTGAACGTGGGCGAGTACTTCGCCGTTGGCCGGGTTGATGGCTTCGAAGGTGGCATCGCTGCTGGCGTCGACGTAACCACCGTCAATGTAGAGTTTTTGCAGTTCGAAACGGGCCATAAAATCCTCAGTAATCTTTGTGTGAGCTGTGACCGGGCGCGGCTGGCGCGTCGATCATTTCAGCGGTGGGCGTGAGCGCTTCAGCGCGCTGCTTTCGCCAGTTGGAAATCCATATATTCGTAGGCGATCTGCTGCGCTTGTTCGGTATCGAAAGCGTCGCCAGACAGGGCGCCGCGCAACCACAAACCGTCAATCAACGCCGCCATGCCTCGGGCAGCATTACGCGCTTCGTCCAGCGAGAGCACGCGTCGGAACTGGCAGCACAGGTTCGAATACAGGCGGTGATCGTTGATGCGCTGCAATCGATGCAGCGAGGGTTGGTGCATGCTGGTGGCCCAAAAGGCCAGCCAGGTTTTCATGGCCGGGCCGTTGACCTGGCTGGCGTCGAAGTTGCCTTCGATGATGACTTTCAAGTGGGCTCGCGGGCTGTCATCGGTGAGCGCCTGTCGGCGTTCGGAAACGTTGATGATCAAGGCATTCATCAAGTGACGCATGGTCGCTGCGATCAGGCCGTTCTTGTCCTGGAAGTAGTGGCTGATGATGCCGTTCGACACACCTGCCAGTTTGGCAATCAGCGCAATACTGGCATCGCCCATGCCCACTTGATCGACCGCCTCGAGCGTGGCGTGGATCAGCTGTTGACGACGAATGGGTTGCATACCGACCTTGGGCATCGATGTGGCTCCTTGGGCTTGCCGGGGATGAGCGCAATGACTGAAAAGCGACATGCACCCTAACAATTTTTTATTGAACGTTCAATCAACAAAAAACAATGGGCGATGAACAGCAGCTGAAAGCTTCAAGCTTTGAGCTTCAAGAAATGGCGAAATATGTCCTGTAAATGAGTAACTGTAGGAGCGCGCTTGCCCGCGATTGCGGTGTGTCAGCCAGCGAATTTGTCACTGACCAATGGCAATCGCGGGCAGGCGCGGTCCTACAATCGTTACCCCAGGTTTTTGCCGAGAAGGGCGTGATACAACTCGCTGTCGCCGAGTATCCCGACCACGCGGTTGTCTTCCTGCAGCACCAGCTTGTGACCGGTTTGGTAGCGGATCTGCAGGGCATCGCGCATGCCGATGTCCGAATGCACGACGGTCGGGCGGCGATCAAGAGTGTCCATCGCCTGGCCCGGTGCCCAGTTCTGCAAATCGAACTGCGCGCCGTTCTGGCGGGCGCCGGTGATGGTGTTGCCCTCGGCCAGATCCAGCCAGGAATCACCGCCCGGATCGAGGCACACCGAACCGTTCACGCGGGTGCAATTGTCGACAGTGCGCATCAGGCTGCGCCCGCACAGTACGTTGAGCGGATTGGTGTGGGCGACGAAAGTCCGCACGTAGTCGTCGGCCGGGTTGAGCACGATCTCTTCCGGCACGCTGTACTGGATGATCCGGCCATCTTTCATGATCGCAATGCGGCTGCCCAGTTTGAGCGCTTCGTCCAGGTCGTGGCTTACGAATACGATGGTCTTTGCGAGCTTTTTCTGCAGGTCCAGCAGTTCGTCTTGCAGGCCTTGGCGGATCAGCGGATCGAGTGCGGAAAACGGTTCGTCCATCAGCAGGATGTCGGCATCCATCGCCAGCGCACGGGCCAGGCCGACACGCTGTTGCATGCCGCCGGACAGCTCGTCGGGCTTCTTGTTACGCCACTGCGTCAGGCCCACCAGCTCAAGTTTTTCGTCCACCAGCTTGCGCCGTTCTTTCTCGGGACGACCCTGCATTTCCAGGCCGAAACTGATGTTCTCGCGCACGGTCAGCCAAGGCATCAATGCGAACTTCTGGAACACCATGGCGATGCGTTTGGTGCGCATCATTTTCAGCTCGGCAGGGGTGCAGTTGGCGATGTTGATCTGCGAGCCTTCGTGCTCAACGAACAGCGAACCACGGCTGACGGTATTGAGGCCGTTGATGCAGCGCAGCAGGCTGGATTTGCCCGAACCGGACAAGCCCATCAAGACGCAGATTTCGCCCTTTTCAACGCTCAGCGAGGCTTTTTCGACACCAACAATCTGGCCGGTTTTTTTCAGAATCTGTTCGCGGTTCAGACCTTGATCCAGCAGCTTGAGCGCCTCGCGAGGGTCCTTGGAAAAGATAACGTCGACGTTTTCGAAATTGATGATGCTCATGCGTCCCCCTTGACCTGTGCGTCAGGTTGTTTGCAGATACGGTCGAGCATGATCGCAAGCAATACGATCGCCAGGCCCGCTTCGAAGCCCAAGGCGATATCAGCAGTGTTCAGTGCGTTGACCACGGGTTTGCCCAAGCCGTCTGCACCTACCAGTGCCGCGATCACAACCATCGATAGCGACAACATGATGCATTGGGTGATACCGGCCGCGATGCTCGGCATGGCGTGGGGCAGTTCGATGCGCGACAGCAGTTGGCCGCGCGAGCAACCGAACGCTTTGCCCGCGTCGAGCAGTTCATGGGGTACATCGCGGATGCCCAGGTACGTCAGGCGGATAGGCGCGGCAATCGCGAACACCACCGTTGAAATCAGACCCGGCACCACACCCAGACCGAACAGGGTCAGGGTAGGAATCAGGTAAACGAAAGTAGGAACGGTCTGCATCAAGTCCAGGACCGGACGCATGATCGTGTAGAACATCGGCTTGTGCGCGGCAACGATGCCCAGCGGCACGCCGATCACCACGCAGACGGCGGTAGCGAACAACACCTGCGCCAGCGTCTCCATGGTTTCAACCCAGTAGCCCAGGTTCAGGATCAGCAGAAAGGAAACAATGACGAATACCGTCAGGCCCCACTTGCGCTGGATGAAGTGAGCGAGCAGAGCAATCAGGCCGATCAATACAAAGGGGTTGAACCAGGTCAAGCCAGAGGTCAGGCCGTGAATCATGGTTTCCAGTGACGACGCGATTGCGTCGAACGTGCTGGCGCCGTGTTGGGTCAGCCATTCGACGAAGGCCGCGATGTACTGGCCCAGGGGGATTTTGTGATCAGTCAGCATGGTATCGATTGTCCGCATACGGGAGGAAATTTAGGACAACAGGCGGGACTCGCCCGCCTGCCTGCCGGTTACTTCGTCAACTGGGCTTTAGCGGCCTCCAGGCCTGGTTTACCGTCCACGGTGGTCACGCCAGCCAGCCAGGTGTCGAGCACCTGCGGGTTTTTCTTGATCCACGCCTTGGCGGCGACATCAGGCTTCATTTTGTCGTCCAGCACGTTTCCCATCAGCGAGCTTTCCATCGGCAGGGTGAATGCCAGGTTTTTCAGCAGCTGGCCGACGTTGCTGCACTCTTGGGTATAGCCCTTGCGGGTGTTGGTGTAGATCGTCGCTTGCCCGAAGTTCGGACCGAAATAGTCGTCGCCACCGGTGAGGTACTGGATCTTGAAGCGGGTGTTCATCGGGTGCGGTTCCCAGCCCAGGAACACCACGTCAGTGTTGCGGCGCGCGGCGCGATCAACCTGAGACAGCATGCCGGCTTCGCTTGACTCGACGACCTTGAAGCCTGCCTCTTTGAGGCCGAAGGCGTTCTTGTCGATCATGCTCTGGATCAGGCGGTTGCCATCGTTGCCCGGTTCGATACCGTAGATTTTGCCGTCCAGCTCTTTCTTGAATTTGACAATATCGGCGAAATCATGAAGACCTTTGTCGTACAGCGCTTGAGGAACGGCCAGGGTGTATTTGGCGTTTTCCAGGTTGGCGCGAACGGTTTCTACAGTGCCAGCGTCACGATAAGCCTTGATGTCGTTTTCCATGGTCGGCATCCAGTTGCCGAGGAAAACGTCCATGTTCTTGCCGTCGGCCAAGGACTTGTAGGTCACAGGCACGGAAATCATGGTGGTTTTGGTTTTGTAACCGAGGGACTGAAGAACGGCGCTGGTGACTGCGGTGGTGACAGTGATGTCGGTCCAGCCTACATCGGAAAAATTGACAGTCGCGCATTGGGCGGGTTCGGCCGCCTGAGCCAGCAATGGCAGACTCAGCGCAACGCCCAGCAACAACTTTTGTGAACCTTTCATGGTTGGACTCCTTAGGTATTTTTTTGGGTATCCGCTGCTCATTGTCAGCCAGGCGGACGCCTTTTTTGGTGTTGGCGAGTCAAGTTGCGCAACGCTCTATCACTGCGTGTGGCGATCGAGTCGGGACTGATCATGTAACAGGGAAAAACAAACGCCTACAGGGGGCGTCGTAACCAGTACATAGAGGGTCGCATCCAGTGTCAGTGACGTCGCTTACAGATTTTTTCTCTCCTGTGGACGCGCTTTTTGGCTGCGGGTGCGGCCAAAAGCGGCCAAAAGTGTCACGAAACCGCAAGCAAAGTGCGCTGCGCGAGTCGGCTCGCCAAAGCGACGTTAGTGGGCATGAGTGAGTCGGTGTGAGACGTCGTCCTCCGAGGTAAAAGGCTGATGATGCGGCCATCTAGACGGACAGCAGCTTGAGCGTAGCAGCTCCGTCACCGGCCGTTTGGCGCGCCGGAAGTCTTGCTTTCGGAGGTGTGCGGTTCATGGCTATCAGCGTGTTCGACCTGTTCAAGATCGGTATCGGCCCCTCAAGTTCTCACACCGTTGGTCCCATGCGCGCTGCGGCGCTGTTCGTGCAAGGTTTGCGCGAACGCGGTCAGTTGGAACAGATAACACGCCTGGAAGTTCGTCTGTACGGCTCGCTCTCGGCAACCGGCATCGGCCATGGCAGCGATAACGCCGTAATCATGGGCCTGATGGGGGAGTGGCCGGACGCGATTGATCCTTCAGTGATCGGCCTGCGCATTGCCGAGCTGAAAGAAACCGACATTCTTCAACTGAACGGCAATCGTGCGATTCCATTCGTGTGGCAGCGCGACATGCAGCTAATCGACGAAAACCTGCCGTTTCACCCGAACGCCATGACGATCGTTGCTCACGATGTAACCGGGGAGTTTCATCGCGACACTTACTACTCGGTCGGTGGCGGCTTCGTCGTCGATCAGGCGCAAGCGGCGAGCGGCGTGCTGGACATGGACAGCACCGTGCTGCCTTACGACTTCTCCAGTGCTGATGAATTACTGATGTTGTGCGAAAAGCATGGGCTGCGGGTTTCCGAATTGATGCTCGCCAATGAAAAGATATGGCGCAGCGAGGAAGAAATCCGCGCCGGGCTCATGACACTGTGGCGCGCGATGCAGGATTGCGTCGAGCAGGGCTTGAAGCACGAAGGTATTTTGCCGGGCGGCCTGAATGTGCGTCGCCGGGCGGCGCGTTTGCATCGAAGCTTGCAGGAGCTGGGCAAGCCCAACGTCATCGGCTCGACCTTGAGCGCGATGGAGTGGGTCAACCTGTTTGCCCTTGCCGTCAACGAAGAAAACGCAGCGGGCGGGCGCATGGTCACGGCCCCCACCAACGGCGCGGCGGGGATTATTCCTGCCGTGTTGCATTACTTCGTCAAGTTCAGCGACGAGGTGAGCGAAGCCAATGTCGTCGATTATTTTCTGGCGGCGGCTGCCATTGGGATTCTATGCAAAAAGAACGCGTCGATCTCCGGCGCTGAAGTCGGTTGCCAGGGTGAAGTCGGATCGGCCTGCGCGATGGCGGCGGCGGGGCTGGCGGACATTCTTGGCGCCACGCCTGCGCAGTTGTGCAACGCGGCGGAAATCGGGCTTGAACACAATCTGGGTCTGACCTGCGATCCGGTCGGCGGGCTGGTTCAGGTGCCGTGTATCGAACGCAATGCGATTGCTGCCGTGAAAGCGATCAACGCGGCGCAGATGGCCTTGCGTGGGGATGGTCAGCACTTTATCTCGCTGGACCGCGTCATCCGCACCATGCGCGACACTGGCGCTGACATGCACGACAAGTACAAAGAAACCTCGCGCGGTGGTTTGGCCGTTAGTGCCGTTGAATGCTGAACGATATATCCGCTGTAGGAGCGCGCTTGCCCGCGATAGCGGTCTGTCTGTGACTGGAATATTGGCTGACGCAACTTAATCGCGGGCAAGCGCGCTCCTACAGATTGAGTTACGCCTGCTCGCTTTTCGATCATATCCCGACCGCGCCGCAACTTTTTAGCGCGCCGCACCGCCCACATGGCGCAACGCCATGTAAATCGGGCGTTACACCGCTAACCGTCGGTCACCTGTGCTTGTGGTGACACGATGTTTCTAAGGGCTATTCAGGCCGACCCTCAAGTGCTACCGAATTGCTCACCTCTCCTTTATCGGCGTGGCTTGGCGGGCCAAACGTCGCTAATCGAATGGTCGTGTCGCTACCGAATAGACGCATCACGACGTCGCAATCAGGGTTTATTGAATGCTCATTCAAGTTTAGGCATGGCATTTGCGTTGCAATGCCTAAGCTCTCTACGCAAATGAGAGCAAACAACAAGAGCCTCGTGTGGGGGCCATCAATCGCTTTCGTGAGGAGATACCGTGATGACTTCGTTCAACTCAGGGGCCCAACCCCAGAACCGTGCGCCGCAATCCATCGGCTTTTTGCTGCTGGACAATTTCACGCTCATTTCCCTCGCGTCGGCGGTCGAGCCACTGCGCATGGCCAACCAGCTCTCAGGTCGTGAGCTGTATCGCTGGACCACGTTAACTGCCGATGGCGGTCAGGTCTGGGCCAGCGACGGTCTGCAAATCACCCCTGATGCCTCCATGCACAAAGCGCCGGTGCTGGACACCGTCATCGTCTGCGGCGGCGTCGGCATCCAACGCACGGTGACTCGTGAACATGTGAGCTGGCTGCAAAGCCAGGCGCGTCAGTCTCGTCGTCTCGGTGCTGTGTGTACGGGTAGTTGGGCCTTGGCCTGCGCCGGTTTGCTCGACGGTTTTGATTGCAGCGTGCATTGGGAATGTCTGGCCGCGATGCAGGAAGCTTTCCCACGCGTAGCCATGAGCACGCGCCTGTTTACGCTGGACCGTAACCGTTTCACAAGCTCTGGTGGCACTGCGCCGCTGGACATGATGCTGCACTTGATCAGCCGCGATCATGGGCGTGAACTGTCCGCCGCGATCTCGGAAATGTTCGTCTACGAGCGCATTCGTAACGAGCAGGATCACCAGCGCGTGCCGCTCAAGCACATGCTAGGCACCAATCAGCCGAAGCTGCAGGAAATCGTCGCGCTGATGGAAGCCAATCTTGAAGAGCCAATCGATCTGGACGAACTGGCGGTGTATGTCGCCGTGTCCCGCCGTCAGCTGGAAAGACTGTTCCAGAAGTATCTGCACTGCTCGCCCTCGCGCTACTACCTCAAGCTGCGCCTGATTCGGGCGCGGCAGTTGCTCAAGCAGACGCCGATGTCGATCATCGAAGTGGCGTCGGTATGCGGCTTTGTCTCTACGCCGCACTTTTCCAAGTGCTACCGCGAATACTTCGGCATCCCGCCGCGTGACGAACGCGTGGGTTCCAATACGGCGCAACAAGTGGCGATGATGCCGATTCCGCAAGCGATGGTGCTGGCGCCGTTGTCAGGCCCGTTGTCAGCGTTGAGCCAGGCCCGCAACGAATCGACGTTCGCAAGCGTGCGGTTGTAGATCGTTACTTGTAGGAGCGCGGTTGCCCGCGATAGAAGCATGTCAGTCATCTGACTGGTGACTGACACACCGCAATCGCGGGCCTGCGCGTTCCTACAGCTCGCACCATGATCTACGCGCTACGGTTTTGCTTATACGCCGCCAGCGCAGGCAACAACTGTTGATCAATCGCCTGGCGCACGGCTGGCAGAATCGTTGCACTACCGGTCAGCATTTTCTCCACCAATTGTCGCAACGCGCGGGCGCGGTCGTCATTCAGGCCGCACACGGCCTGGGCGCAGGCTTGTTCTGCGGTGGCGCTGGACGACGTCTCGAACCCTATTGCTCTCAGTTGGCTGATCAAGTCTTCCTGGTCGATCAGGTCCGCATGCATCATGACGTTCGCTCCTTAATTGGCTTTGGCCTGATTCTGGTATCGCCCATCGGCGTCGGCAAGCGCTCTTGTCGCCAATGACTGGGATACCTATGAACACGTCGTTTTCGGTTAAGTAGCCTTGGGTTCCGCCCAGCCTATGAGCGGTCTGCCAAAGACCGTCCGTTTTGCTAAACTGCGCGGCCTTCCAGGAGCTGCCATGAATTACCGTCACGCCTTCCACGCCGGCAACCACGCCGATGTCTTCAAGCATATCGTCCTGACTCGCATCCTCGCCCTGATGTCGCGCAAAGAGCAGCCGTTCGCCTACCTCGACACGCATGCTGGCATTGGTTTGTACGACCTGCAGGGCGATCAGGCCACGCGCACCGGTGAATGGATCGAAGGGATCGGCCGTTTGTGGGATGCCACCGACTTGCCCGAGCTGGCGTCAGACTACATGGACGTCATCAAGCACATGAACCGCAAGACCGGTGAGCTGCGTTATTACCCTGGCTCCCCGGAGTTGGCACGCCGCTCTACCCGCGAACGAGACCGCGTGCTGCTCAACGAGAAACACCCGGAAGACGGCGCACTGCTCAAAGACAACATGAAATTCGACCGTCGCGTCGCTGTGCATCTGGGCGAAGGTTGGCACGTTCCCCGGGCCTTGCTGCCGGTGCATGAAAAGCGCGCGGTCATGTTGATCGACCCGCCGTTCGAACAGCTCGACGAGATGAAACGCTGCTCGGTCGCCCTCAAAGAAGCCGTCAGCCGCATGCGCCAGACCGTCGCCGCCATTTGGTACCCGGTCAAGGACCAGCGCGCGCTCAAGCGTTTCTATCAGGATCTGGCCGAAACCGGTGCGCCCAAATTGCTGCGCGTCGAATTGCTGGTACACCCGCTGGACACGCCGAACAGCCTCAACGGCTCAGGCCTGGCCATCGCCAACCCGCCCTGGGGGCTGGAAGCCGAACTGCGCCAGTTGCTGCCCTGGCTGGCGAAGACGCTGGGGCAGACCCAAGGCGACTGGAAGATGGATTGGTTGATTGCTGAATCCTGATTGATCCTTGCAAGGCCGGGTCGTGTAGGCGGTGTGTCAGGAAGGCCGCTTCGCAGCCTCGCGTTGCTCGTTAGCTCCTACCGGTTTTGTGAAAACACGCCGATGCTGTAGGAGCGCGGTTGCCCGCGATAGCAGTCCGACAGTGACAAGGATGTTGGATGACACAACGCCATCGCGGGCAAGCGCGCTCCTACAGTGGGATCATTAACCGGCCAGACTCGGCGGCATGCACACCCCGGTCCCGGCAATCCCGCAATACCCTTCAGGATTTTTCGCCAGATACTGCTGGTGATACGCCTCGGCGAAGTACACCGTGGGCGCTTGTTCGATCTCGGTGGTGATTTCCCCCATGCCAGCTTTGGTCAGTTCGGCCTGGAAGACTTGACCGCTGGCTTTGGCGGCTTCCAGTTGCGCGGGCGATGTGGCGTAAATCACCGAGCGGTACTGGGTGCCGATGTCGTTGCCCTGACGCATGCCTTGCGTCGGGTTGTGCAGTTCCCAAAACATGGCCAGCAGCTCTTCGTAGCTGACTTTCTCGGGTTCAAACACGACCAGCACCACTTCGCTGTGCCCCGTCAGACCTGAACAGACTTCTTCGTAGGTTGGGTTTGGCGTGAAACCGCCCGCGTATCCAACAACCGTGCTGACCACGCCTTCTTTCTGCCAGAAACGCCGCTCGGCACCCCAGAAACAACCCAATCCGAAGATCGCGAAATCAACGTTAGTGACGAACGGGCCCAGCAATGGATTGCCGTTGACGAAGTGGTGCTCAGGCAATTGCACATGGGCTTCACGTCCTGGCAATGCCTGTTCGGCGGTGGGCAATACGTTTTTGTTCACAAGAATTTCCGAGCGCAAGACCATGAGGTCAATCCTCTCTAGGTTCGGGACAACGGAGGGGTGTTGTCAGTTAGAAGGGGTATATGGGGTCAGAAGTGGCTGATGCAAATGTAAGTTGGTGAGTTTGAGGCTGGACGATACACATCAAACTCAGCTGTGCGGGCAAGCCTCGCTCCAACAAAGAATCCCAAGGTTTGTTGGCGGCGGGGAAGGGGTCAGGCGACGGGCCCGCGTGGGTAGCGACGCAATTTTTCGATCAGCTCTTCGCCCGGGATAGGCTTGTCGAACAGATAACCCTGGCCGACATCACAGCGGTGACGTCGCAGGAACGCCAGCTGCGCTGCGGTCTCTATGCCTTCGGCGACCACTGTGAGCTTGAGGTTGTGGGCCATCGCGATGACGGCCGAGGTGATTTCCATATCGTCCTGGTCATCCGGAATGTCCCGGATGAAACTGCGGTCGATCTTGATCACGTCGATGGGGAATTTTTTGAGATAACTGAACGATGAATAGCCTGTGCCGAAGTCGTCCATTGCCAGAGTCAGGCCCAGGGTTTTCAGCGATTCGAGCTGCAATCGCGTGTCTTCCGTGGCTTCGAGCAGCAAACCTTCGGTTAGCTCAAGCTCCAGCAGCGAGGCATCGAGCTCTTCTTCCTTGAGGATGTTGGCGATGGAGGCTACCAGCTCAGGATCGGAAAACTGCTTGGGCGAAACGTTGATCGCAACGTGCAGCTTACCGTAGCCCGCAGCGGTCAGTTGCTTGCTCATGCGGCACGACTGACGCGCAACCCATTTGCCAATCGGGATTATCAGGCCGGTTTCTTCGGCCACGCTGATGAACTGGTCAGGGCGAATCATGCCTTTTTCAGGGTGATTCCAGCGCAGCAGCGCCTCCATCCCCAGCAGGCGGCCGGTGCGCAGGCACAGCTTGGGCTGATAGAAGACTTCCAGTTCGTTCTGCGTCAACGCACGACGCAGGTTGTTCTCCACGAACAGCTTGTAACTGGCTTCGGCGTTGAGCGCTTCAGTGAACACCTGTACCTGATGCTTGCCGTTGGCCTTGGCTTTGTGCAGCGCCAGGCCTGCGTTTTTCATCAACGTCTGCGGGTCGCGACCGTGCAGCGGCGCGCAGGCCAGGCCCACGGAGCCCGTTACGCTGATCAACTGGTTGTCGACAAACATCGGCTTGTCCAGCGTCGTGAGAACCTGGCTGGCGATGCGTTGGCCCTCTTCGGGGCCTGTGTCATCGAGCAACACCGCGAACTCGTTACTGGCAAAGCGCGCCAGAATGCCACTTGGGCTCAGGCTATTGCGCAAACGCCGGGCCAGACTGATCAGCAGTTTGTCACCGGTCTGGTGGCCGAGGCTGTCGTTGATCCGCTTGAAGTTGTCGATGTCTACCAGCAGCAGGCTGATTGGCGTTTCAACGTCCCGGGCGAAGTGCTCATCAAGGGTGCGAATAAAGGCCGGTCGGTTGCCCAGGTTGGTCAGGTTGTCGGTGTACGCCAGTCGCTCAATACGCTGCTGGGACAGTTTGGCCTGGGTGATGTCTTCGTAAATGCCGATGTAATGGGTCAGTTCGCGGTCGTCACCAAAGACTTTCGAGATCGACAATTGGCCCCAATACGGTTCGAGATTCTTGCGACGGCTCTTGAATTCGCCTTGCCAGCTGTTGCCGCTGACCAAGCCGGAATTAGCATCGAGCAGCAGTGCATTGAGGTTTTCCAGCGCCGGCAGTTCGGACAGCTTATGGCCGTGAACTTCATCGGCGGAGTACTGGGTGATCTCGGTGAAGCTTGGATTGACGTACTCGACCACGCCGTTGCAGTTGACCAGCAAGAACGCATTTGCGCTTTGCTCCACGGCGCGCTGAAACAAATGCAGCGCATGGGTGGCCGTGCGACGGTTGTGGTTATTGATCGCCTGCGCGAACTGATCGGCCAATTCACCGGCAAAGGCGATTTCGTCGGACTGCCACTCGCGTGCAGTGCCGGTTTGCTCGAGGCACAGGACGCCAACGACCTGGCCGTCGATCCTTACGCTGGCGTCGAGAATGGCATTGATATCACGCGGGCGCAGACTTTCGGCAAGTTCGCGGGTGCGCGGATCATGTTCGACATCGCTGGCATCGATCGCACGGCTGGTGTGCAGTGCTTCGAGATAACTGGGGAACCGACTGATGTCGATGGGGCCAGGCTTGCGGTGCGCGTTGGCGCCACGGCGGTATTCGGCAATCGGCTCCAGAACCTGACCGTTCAGATTCCAGATGCTGGCACAGGATATGTCGTATATCTCGCAGGCGCTCTGGGTGATGAGTTCCGCCGCTTCCTGCAAAGAATTGCTTGAGCTGTAGCGGTGGCGAGCGAGACGTAAGATCAGGCTTTGCTGGGCGCGGACGCGTTCCAGGTGCTGGAGCTGCTCGTGCTGGGCGCGCTGATTCAGTTCAAGGGCGATCTGCAGCCGCGTGTTCTGAGTTTCCAGATCGGGACTCAGGGTTAGGTTGCTGTCTTCGAGAATGTCGTCGACGACCATCAAGTACCCGCGCAGAAGATGGCGATTGTGCTGTTTGTAACCCTCGCCCAGCTCCATTATTCCCAGCGCACCACGACTGGTATGCAGGGTATAGCGGATCAGATAATACGGAGCGCTGGCCAATTGCATCTGCACGGCGTCGTGCAGCTGATAGCGGGCCTCGGGCTCCATGAGGCTGGCATAGGGCGAAGCGACCAGAGCGCAAAGCTCGACTGCTGGCATGCCAAACTGTTTTTCACAATTGGGGTCCAGGTACAGCAGCGCCCAATTGGCTTCATTTAGCCGCTCGAAACGCAGCATGCCGAGCCGCGAAGGCACCGGCAATTGCGTTACTACCTCGGCCGCCGGTCTACCGGCAGCATCAGGCTGGCTTTTCATGAAGGACTCACTTCCAGAGTACTAGGCGCGCACGGGCAAAGAGCCCGTCGTTAAGTCGCGTGTGGCAAGGTTGCATCATGCAGCGCGGACTGACAAGTGAGCGCGATGGCTTAGTGCTATAAATCTGTCGGCAAATGAGGCAGTAACTGGAGGTTGTTGGTCGGATTTATTGGGAGTGTGCGCTAAGTGGTTGTTATCACATCAGTTGGCCCCCTGTTTGGATCCAAATTGACATTTTTTGCTGTAATTGATGCCGAGACAAAGTGCGGACAAAAAAAGCCCCGCCAGCAGCGGGGTTGAGGTACGAGCGTGGCAGCTCGAGAAAACAGGGCCAGCTTAAAGTGAAAGGGGACAGATCCATTTACGGTGAATCGTCGTAAACAAGATCAGTCCCCTTTTTAAAGCGGCTTACAGCAGGATCGTACGGATATCCGCCAGCAGATCGCTCAAACGCTTGGTAAAGCGGGCGGCAGCGGCGCCGTTGATCACGCGGTGATCGTAGGACAGCGACAGCGGCAGCATCAGTTTTGGCTGGAACGCTTTGCCATCCCAAACCGGCTGCATGGTCGCCTTGGAGACACCCAGGATTGCCACTTCCGGCGCGTTGACGATCGGCGTGAAGCCGGTGCCGCCAATGTGGCCGAGGCTGGAAATAGTGAAGCAAGCACCCTGCATCTCGTTGGCCGACAGCTTCTTGGTGCGTGCTTTCTCGGCCAGTACAGCGGCCTCGGCAGCGAGTTGCAGCAAGCTTTTCTTGTCGACGTCCTTGATCACAGGGACCAGCAGACCGTCCGGCGTGTCCACGGCGAAACCGATGTTCACGTACTTCTTGCGGATGATCGCTTTGCCGCTTGGCGCCAAGGATGCGTTGAAGTCCGGCAGTTCCTTGAGCAGGAAAGCGCAGGACTTGAGCAGCAGCGGCAGGATGGTCAGCTTCACGCCAGCCTTCTCGGCAACGGCTTTCTGCGCGACGCGGAAAGCTTCCAGGTCGGTGATGTCGGCCTGGTCGAATTGCGTGACGTGCGGAATGTTCAGCCAGCTGCGGTGCAGGCCGGTGGCGCCCAGTTGCATGAGGCGGGTCATCGGTACTTCTTCGATTTCACCGAAACGGCTGAAATCGACTTCCGGAATCGGCTGAATGCCCATGCCGCCAGTCGCGCCGTTAGCTGCTGGCGCTTCCTTGGCCTTGTTCATCATGGCTTTGACGTAAACCTGCACGTCTTCCTTGAGCACGCGGCCGTGTGGGCCGGTGGCAGCAACCGCGCTCAGCTCAACGCCGAACTCGCGAGCCAGCTGACGAACCGCCGGGCCTGCGTGAACCTTGGCGCCGTCTTTGGCCGGAGCGGCTGCAGGGGCTGGTGCCGCTTCAGCTTTAGCAGCTGGAGCCGACTCTGCTTTTGCAGCAGGCGCAGCAGGTGCGGCTGCAGGTGCATCCGCCTTGGTTGGCGCCGGAGCAGCAGCAGGCGCAGCGCCCGCCACTTTCAGCTTCAGGATCAGGTCGCCGGTGCCGACTTCGTCGTCCAGCTTGACGCTGACGCTTTCGACGACGCCTGCGGCTGGCGAAGGGATTTCCATGCTGGCTTTGTCGGACTCAAGGGTGATCAACGATTGATCAGCCTCGACGGTATCGCCGACTTTAACCAGCAGCTCGATGATCTTGGCTTTGCCTGACGAACCAATGTCCGGAACGTGGATGTCTTGGGAAGTCTCGGCAGCAGGTGCGGCGGGTGCAGCGGCTGGAGCAGGAGCAGCTTCAGCAGCAGGCTTCTCGGCAGCGGGCTTTTCAGCGGCGGCAGGTGCCGCAGCCGGAGCGGCTTCAGCAGCAGGCGCATCGCCCTCGACTTCCAGCTCAAACAGTTCGTCGCCTTCTTTCAGGCGGTCGCCCAGTTTGACCTTCATGCTTTTGATGACGCCAGCCTTGGGAGCAGGGATTTCCATGCTCGCCTTGTCGGATTCCAGCGTCAGGATGCTCTGGTCGGCTTCGATGCGATCGCCTTCCTTGACCATCAACTCAATGACTTCACCTTCACCGTTGCCGATGTCGGGTACGCGAATTAGCTCACTCACAATGTCTCTCCTTCGGAGAACCTGTTCTTTCTCGATTGCGCTGGCGTCAGTTGCGACGAAAACAACGTCGGATGCTCATTTACAGACGTAAATTCCGCATCCTCGGCTGTTTTCGCGCAATCCGTCAGCGCTCTAAACGATCTTGAAGCAGACTCTTAACAGTCCAGTGGGTTGCGTTTTTCAGGGTCGATACCGAACTTGACGATGGCCTCGGCCACCACTTTAGGTTCGATATCGCCGCGATCGGCCAAGGCTTCCAGCGCCGCCAGCACGACGAAGTGACGATCCACCTCGAAGAAGTGACGCAGCTTCTTACGGCTGTCACTGCGGCCGAAACCGTCAGTGCCCAGCACCTTGTATTCCTTGGTCGGAACCCACTGACGAATCTGGTCAGCGAACAGTTTCATGTAGTCGGTCGAAGCGATGACCGGACCTTTACGGCCGCCCAGGCACTCTTCAACGTAGCTCAATTGTGGCTTCTGGCCCGGCTTCATGCGGTTGCTGCGCTCGACGGCCAAGCCGTCGCGACGCAGTTCGTTGAAGCTGGTAACGCTCCAGACGTCAGCGCCGATGTTGAACTCTTCGCGCAGGATCTTGGCTGCTTCGCGGACTTCACGCAGGATGGTGCCCGAACCCAGGAGCTGCACGTGATGGGCGGCTTCCTTGGTGTCTTCTTCCAGCAGGTACATGCCCTTGATGATGCCTTCCTCGGAACCGGCCGGCATGGCTGGCTGGACGTAGGATTCGTTCATCACGGTCAGGTAGTAGAAAACGTCCTGCTGTTCTTCAAACATGCGGCGCATGCCGTCCTGAATGATCACAGCCAGTTCGTAACCGTAAGTCGGGTCGAACGTGCGGCAGTTCGGGATGGTCGAGGCCAGGATGTGGCTGTGACCGTCTTCGTGCTGCAGACCTTCGCCGTTGAGCGTGGTACGACCGGCGGTGCCACCGATCAGGAAGCCACGGGTGCGGCTGTCGCCTGCGGCCCAGGCCAGATCGCCAATGCGCTGGAAACCGAACATCGAGTAGAAGATGTAGAACGGAATCATCGGCTGGTTGTGGCTGCTGTACGAAGTACCGGCAGCGATGAAGGAGGACATGGCGCCTGCTTCGTTGATGCCTTCCTCGAGGATCTGACCTTTCTTGTCCTCGCGGTAGAACATCACTTGTTCTTTATCGACTGGCTCGTAGAGCTGGCCGACGGACGAGTAGATGCCCAGCTGGCGGAACATGCCTTCCATACCGAAGGTACGTGCTTCGTCCGGGATGATCGGAACGATGCGCTGACCGACTTCTTTATCCTTGACCAACTGCGCCAGGATGCGCACGAAAGCCATGGTGGTGGAAATTTCGCGATCACCGGAGCCGTCGAGGATGGCCTTGAGGGTTTCCAGTGGTGGGGTCGGCAGGCTGAAGCTCTGTGCGCGACGCTGAGGGACGAAGCCGCCCAATGCTGCGCGGCGCTCGGCCAGATAACGGGCTTCGGCGCTACCTTCTTCGGGTTTGAAGAACGGCAGGTTTTCGAGCTGGTCGTCTTTGACCGGAATGTCGAAGCGGTCGCGGAAGTGACGCAGGCTGTCGACATCGACTTTCTTGGTGTTGTGCGCGGTGTTTTTCGCTTCACCGGCGCCAGTGCCATAACCTTTGATGGTCTTGGCCAGAACCACGGTCGGCTGACCTTTGTGGTTAACCGCGTGGTGGTAGGCCGCGTACATTTTGTACGGGTCATGGCCGCCACGGTTGAGTTTCCAGATCTCGTCGTCGGACAGATCAGCAACCATCGCCTTGAGTTCTGGCGAGTTGAAGAAGTGTTCACGCACGAACGCGCCGTCTTTGGCTTTGTAGTTCTGGTACTCGCCGTCGATGACTTCGTCCATACGACGTTGCAGGATACCGTCGACGTCTTTGGCCAGCAGTGGGTCCCAGAAACGGCCCCAGATGACTTTGGTCACGTTCCATTGAGCGCCGCGGAATACGCCTTCGAGTTCCTGGATGATCTTGGCGTTGCCACGAACCGGACCGTCGAGACGTTGCAGGTTGCAGTTGACCACGAAGATCAGGTTGTCCAGCTTCTCGCGACCGGCCAGGGCGATGGCGCCCAGGGATTCCGGCTCGTCGGTCTCGCCGTCGCCCAGGAAGCACCAGACTTTCTGCTTGCCTTCCGGGATGTAGCCGCGATGTTCCAGGTACTTCATGAAGCGCGCCTGGTAGATCGCCTGGATTGGACCCAGACCCATCGAAACGGTCGGGAACTGCCAGAAGTCTTTCATCAGCCACGGGTGTGGATAAGAGGACAGGCCTTTGCCGTCGACTTCCTGACGGAAGTTGTTCATTTGCTCTTCGGTGATGCGGCCTTCCATGAACGCACGGGCATAAACGCCTGGCGATGCGTGACCCTGGAAGTAGATCAGGTCGCCGCCGTGTTCTTCGGTCGGGGCCTGGAAGAAGTAGTTGAAGCCGATGTCGTACAAAGTCGCACTGGAAGCGAAGCTGGAGATGTGACCGCCCAGATCCGGATCGCCGATGTTGGTTTTGACAACCATTGCCAAGGCGTTCCAACGCACCAACGAGCGAATGCGGCGTTCCATGAACAGGTCGCCAGGCATGCGTGCTTCGTGGGTGACGGGGATGGTGTTGCGGTAAGGCGTGGTGATGGCGTAAGGCAGTTGCGAACCACTTCTTGTGGCCAGCTCACCCATACGGGTCATCAGGTAGTGAGCACGGTCTTCGCCTTCTTTGTCGAGAACCGATTCCAGGGCGTCCAGCCATTCCTGGGTTTCGACGGGATCGAGGTCTTGCATGGCTTGCTCCAGGGCGGAAAGGCTTCCAGAATCGGTTGCCTGAGTTTGTTGCGACTGGCCTTGTGGGCAGACGACGTAAATTCTTGGATGACCGGTGTTGTACCCGGTCGTGTAGTTTTACTACAAATCGTGAGCCATTTCAGCTTTTCAACTTGTATATACAGTAGTAAAACTACAGTTTTGCGAGCTTTTAGCTCATGTCGGGTTGTGAGATAAAACGTTAAATTTGGTTAGGAATTAAACGGATCACCCATATATGCCAGGCTGGCTGCCAACAAATATAGATCGCCAGCAATTTTTTACCTTTGTTCGACAGTTCTTGCCGCTGCGAGTCTCAAGCTTTCACGGCGGGTAGTCTTTTGAACGCCGATCAGGATAGACCATGAGCCTACCGTTGCTGGCTGAACTGCCGGCCATCCTTCTGCCGTTGGTCACTCGCGCACAACAATCGTTTCGCGCATCCCTTTCTTCGCTGCCGAACGGCCAAGAGGCCACTTTCGATGCCTGGCCTGCTGCGCGTTTAAGCGCTTTTGATCGGGTGTGCGCCGCCAGCGACTTTGTCGCCCTGCAGGTAGCCCGTGATCCTCAAATGCTTTTGGAGCTTGCCGAAAGCGGCGAGCTGGAGCGTAGTTTCAAGGCGGGAGAGCTGCGCGAGCAGATTGCTGTGGCGGTGTCCGCTGCGACCAGTGAAGACGAACTGGGGCGTAATCTACGTCGTCAACGTACGCGCCAGCAAGTGCGAATTGTCTGGCGCGACCTGAGCCGCCAAGCCGATCTGGTGGAAACCTGTCGTGACCTTTCCGACATGGCAGATGGCTGTATTGACCTGGCTTACCAGTGGTTATATGAGCGTCATTGCCAGCAATTCGGTACACCGATTGGCCGTCGCAGCGGCGAACCGCAGCAAATGGTCATTCTCGGTATGGGCAAGCTGGGGGCAGTAGAGCTCAATCTTTCATCTGACATCGACCTGATCTTCGCCTACCCCGAAGGCGGCGAAACCCAAGGGGTGAAACGTGCGCTGGATAATCAGGAATTCTTCATCCGGCTGGGCCAGCGCCTGATCAAAGCACTGGATCCTGTGACCGTAGACGGCTTCGTCTTTCGCGTCGACATGCGCCTGCGGCCCTACGGTTCATCCGGGGCGTTGGTGCTCAGCTTCAATGCGCTGGAGCAGTATTACCAGGATCAGGGCCGCGACTGGGAGCGCTACGCCATGATTAAGGCGCGTGTAGTCGGCGGTGATCAGCGTCAGGGCGAGGAGCTGCTGGAAATGTTGCGTCCGTTCGTTTATCGCCGATATCTGGACTTCTCGGCCATCGAAGCGTTGCGCACGATGAAGCAGTTGATCCAGCAGGAGGTCCGGCGCAAGGGCATGGCCGAGAATATCAAATTGGGCTCCGGCGGGATTCGGGAGGTGGAATTCATTGCCCAGGCGTTTCAGCTGATTCATGGTGGTCGCGATCTCAGCTTGCAGCAACGGCCATTGCTCAAAGTCCTCGGCACGCTGGAAGGGCAGGGTTATCTTCCGGCAGCGGTGACCGATGAACTGCGCGAAGGCTATGAGTTTCTGCGCTACACCGAACACGCCATCCAGGCCATTGCCGACCGTCAGACGCAAATGTTGCCCGATGGCGATCAGGATCAAGCGCGCATCGCATTCATGATGGGTTTCCCGGACTGGGCCAGCTTTCATGAAAAGCTAATGTACTGGCGCGGGCGGGTGGACTGGCATTTCCGTCAGGTCATCGCTGACCCGGATGAAGAGCCGGGTCAGGAAGAAAGCGATGTGCCTGTGGGCGGTGAGTGGTTGCCCTTGTGGGAAGAGTCCCAAAATGAAGAAAGCGCCTGCCGCCAGTTACTGGAGGGTGGATTTGCCGATGCCGGCAAAGCGCTGAAGCATCTGGCTGATCTGCGTAACAGTTCCCAGCTGCGCTCCATGCAACGTCTTGGACGCGAGCGGCTCGATGCTTTCATTCCGCGTCTGCTGGCCCAGGCGGTGGAGCACGAAAATCCAGATCTGGTGCTGGAACGCGTGCTGCCGTTGGTGGAAGCGGTCGCCCGGCGTTCGGCTTATCTGGTCTTGCTCACGGAGAATCCTGATGCGCTGCGGCGGCTGCTGACGTTGTGTGCGGCCAGCCCCTGGATCGCTGAGCAGATTGCGAAATTCCCGCTGTTGCTCGACGAACTGCTCAATGAAGGCCGTCTGTTCAGTCCGCCTCAAGCGCCAGAGCTGGCGGCAGAGTTGCGTCAGCGGCTCACGCGTATTCCCGAGGACGATCTTGAGCAGCAAATGGAAGCGCTGCGGCATTTCAAACTGGCCCATCGGCTGCGTGTCGCGGCCTCGGAAATCACCGGCAGCCTGCCGTTAATGAAGGTCAGCGATTACCTGACCTGGCTGGCCGAGGCGATTCTTGAACAGGTATTGACGCTGGCCTGGCGCCACACCGTCGCGCGGCATGGCGCACCGCGGCGCCCGGATGGCACGTTGTGCGATCCCGGATTTGTCATCGTCGGTTATGGGAAAGTGGGCGGCATCGAGTTGGGGCATGGGTCGGATCTTGACTTGGTTTTCATCCACGACGGCGATCCGCAGGCGGAAACTGATGGACCGAAGCCCATCGATGGCGCGCAGTTTTTTACACGTCTGGGTCAGCGCATCATTCATCTGCTGACCACTCAAACCAATTCCGGCCAACTGTACGAAGTCGATATGCGTCTGCGTCCGTCCGGTGCGTCGGGCTTGCTCGTCAGTTCGTTGGGCGCGTTTTCCCGGTACCAGGAGAACGAAGCCTGGACCTGGGAGCATCAGGCGCTGGTGCGAGCGCGGGTGCTGGTGGGCAGTCGCGATGTGGGGGCCGGTTTCGAGGGCGTGCGCGCATCGGTGCTGGCCAAAGACCGCGATCTGGTGGTGTTGCGCCAAGAGGTCAGCGAGATGCGCGCCAAGATGCGCGACAACCTCGGGACCCGGATCACTACCGCCGGAAAAGGCGCCAACGCCTTCGAAGCCACTGCGCCCTTTGACCTCAAGCAGGACGCCGGAGGTATCGTCGATATTGAATTTATGGTGCAATACGCGACCTTGGCGTGGTCCAGGAAGCATTCTGAATTGCTGCGTTACACCGATAACATCCGGATTCTTGAAGGCCTGGAGCTGGTCGGATTGATTCCTGCCGCTGATGCCAGTTTGCTGCGTGAGGTCTACAAGGCTTACCGCTCAGCAGCTCACCGTCAGGCCCTGCAGAAGGATCCCGGCGTGGTTCGCGGTGATCAGTTTCAGGTTGAACGGCGCGAAGTGATGCGGATTTGGGGTGAGTTGGGGTTGAGTTGATCTGCCGCAAGAATGACGGCGCCCACTATGGCCTCTTCGCGGACAGGTCTGCTCCCACGGTCTTGCATCGTACCCGTGGGAGCGGACCTGTCCGCGAATGCATCCGGTGAAGATCATGGATTTGGTCGCGGTAGCCGCTCTTATATAAAGCTATGACAGGGAGGCGTCAGGTTGTGTGCAAGCTTCACGCAGCCTGATAAGCCTCCCTGCTAGTTTCTGGTCGTTTTTGGATTGAGCATGAGAATTCTGATCGTTGGGCCCAGCTGGGTCGGTGACATGGTGATGGCGCAAACGCTGTTCCAGTGCCTGAAACAGCGCCACCCGCAATGCGAAATCGATGTACTGGCGCCCGAGTGGAGCCGACCGATCCTTGAGCGCATGCCCGAGGTGCGCAAGGCGTTGAGCTTCCCGCTCGGCCACGGCGCACTTGAACTGGCAACCCGCAGGCGTATCGGCAAATCCCTCAAGGGCCAGTATGACCAGGCCATTTTGCTGCCCAACTCCTTGAAGTCGGCGCTGGTGCCATTCTTTGCCAGCATTCCCAAGCGTACCGGCTGGCGTGGCGAATTTCGCTACGGCCTGCTCAATGACGTGCGCACCCTCGACAAACAACGCTACCCGTTGATGATCGAGCGCTTCATGGCGCTGGCCTTCGATAAATATGTCGAGCTACCGCGCCCCTATCCAAAACCCAGCCTGCAAATCGAAACCGCCAGCCGTGATGCTGCGTTGGCCAAGTTCGGTCTGGCGCTGGATCGCCCGGTGCTGGCGCTGTGCCCTGGTGCGGAGTTCGGCGAATCCAAGCGCTGGCCTGCCGAACACTACGCCAAAGTCGCGGAGACCAAGATTCGCGAAGGCTGGCAGGTGTGGTTGTTTGGCTCCAAAAACGATCATCCAGTGGGCGAAAGCATTCGTGAGCGATTGATCCCCGGACTGCGTGAAGAGTCGGTCAACCTCAGTGGCGAAACCTCGCTGGCTGAGGCGATTGATCTTCTGTCCTGCGCAGATTCGGTGGTCTCCAACGATTCCGGCCTGATGCACGTTGCCGCCGCTTTGAATCGCCCGCTGGTGGCGGTTTACGGTTCGACTTCGCCGGGCTTCACACCGCCGCTGGCTGACCACGTGGAGATTGTCCGGCTGGGCATCGAGTGCAGCCCGTGTTTCGAGCGCACGTGTCGTTTCGGCCATTACAACTGCTTGCGCCTGCTTGAGCCCGCCCCGGTGGTCGAGGCGTTGAGCCGTCTGGGCAGCACCCCGGTCGAGGTCGCCTGACTTGCGGGTATTGCTGATCAAAACTTCGTCCCTTGGCGACGTGATTCATACCTTGCCAGCGTTGACCGACGCCGCGCGGGCGTTGCCCGGCATCCAGTTCGACTGGGTGGTGGAAGAGGGCTTCGCCGAGATTCCAACCTGGCATCCAGCGGTCTCGAAGGTGATCCCGGTGGCGATTCGCCGCTGGCGCAAAAACCTTTGGCAAACCTTCAAGAGTGGCGAGTGGCGCGGCTTCAAACAGCGTTTGCGTGACACGCCTTACGATCTGGTCATCGACGCTCAGGGGCTGCTGAAAAGCGCCTGGCTCACCCGTTACGTGAAAGCGCCGATTATCGGGCTGGACAAGGACTCTGCCCGTGAGCCGTTGGCCGCCCGCTTCTATGATCGGTCCTATCCTGTGGCGCGTGGGCAACATGCGGTCGAGCGCCTTCGCCAATTGTTCGCACAAGCGCTGGGCTATGAAGTCCCGGCGGGGCTAGGCGATTACGGCCTGGACCGCAGCCGCTTGCTCGACGCTACAAGCGGCGCGCCGTTCGTGCTGTTTCTGCACGGCACGACATGGGCGACCAAGCACTGGCCCGAGCTGTACTGGCGCCAATTGGCCGAGCGCATGATCGGGCAGGGGCTACAGGTTCAACTCCCTTGGGGCAATCCGGCGGAAAAAGCCCGCGCCGAACGCATCGCTCAAGGGCTGGAAAACGCCATCGTGCTGCCCAAACTGAATCTGGCAGGCGTCGCCAAAGTGCTGGCCAGCGCCCAAGCGTGCGTTGCCGTCGATACCGGCCTTGGGCATCTGGCGGCAGCGCTGGATGTGCCGACAGTGTCGCTTTTCGGCCCGACCAATCCGGGTCTGACCGGCGCCTATGGCAAATCGCAAGTTCACCTGGCGGGCGACTATCCGGCCTGCGCGCCGTGCCTGCAGAAAAAATGCACCTATCGACCGACGCCTGAAGATCAGCGTCAATTCGATCTCGAACGCGAGTGGCCCCTGTGCTTCACTCGCCTGAATCCCGAGCGGGTGGCGGGCCAACTGGTCACGCTTGCGCTGGCAAAGGAACACGACTGATGCAACTGGCCTTTGTGCTGTACAAATATTTCCCGTTCGGCGGCTTGCAGCGCGACTTCATGCGCATTGCGCTCGAATGTCAGCAGCGCGGCCACACTATTCGCGTCTACACCCTGATCTGGGAAGGCGACGTGCCACCCGGTTTTGAGGTGCTGGTGGCCCCGGTCAAGGCGATCTTCAATCATCGTCGCAACGAGAAACTCACGGACTGGATGAATGCGGACCTTGCCAAGCGTCCGGTGGATCGGCTGATCGGTTTCAATAAGATGCCCGGCCTCGACGTCTATTACGCTGCCGATGGCTGCTATGAGGATAAGGCGCAGAACCTGCGTCACTCGCTATATAAGCACTGGGGCCGCTACCGCCACTTCGCCGAATACGAGCGTGCGGTGTTCGCCAAGGACGCGAAAACCGAGGTGCTGATGATCTCCGAAGTGCAGCAGCCGCTGTTCATCAAGCACTACCACACGCCACTTGAGCGCTTTCATCTGCTGCCGCCGGGGATCTCCCAAGACCGTCGCGCGCCGGACAACGCCGCCGAGATTCGTGCCGAATTCCGCCGCGAGTTCAAGCTTGCGGACGACGATCTGTTGCTGGTGCAGATCGGCTCGGGCTTCAAGACCAAAGGCGTGGACCGCAGCCTCAAGGCGCTGGCCGCTTTGCCTCCTGACGTGAAAAAACGCACCCGACTGTTTGTAATCGGCCAGGACGACCCCAAAGTATTCCAGCTGCAAAGCAGTGCGCTGGGCTTGGGCGATCACGTCACGTTCATGAAGGGCCGCAGCGATATCCCGCGTTTTCTGCTGGGCGCTGACCTGTTGATCCACCCGGCGTACAACGAAAACACCGGTACTGTCTTGCTCGAAGCGCTGGTGGCAGGGCTGCCGGTGTTGGTCAGCGCGGTGTGCGGTTACGCCCATTACATCGCCGAGGCCGACAGCGGTCTGGTGCTGGACGAGCCTTTCGAACAGGCTCAGCTCAACGAATACCTGACTCGCATGCTCAAGGACGATGCTGCACGCAGCATTTGGGGCCGAAACGGGTTGGCGTTTGCCGACACGGCCGATCTTTACAGCATGCCGCAGCACGCTGCGGATGTGATTCTGGCGGAGCACCACGGATGAAATTGATCCTCGCTGAACCGTTCAAAACCCTCTGGGCTGGCCGCGATGCGTTCGAGGCCGTCGAGGCGCTGGACGGTCAGGTCTATCGCGAACTCGAAGGCCGGCGCACCCTGCGCACGGAAGTCGACGGACGCGGTTATTTCGTCAAGATCCATCGCGGCATCGGTTGGGGAGAGGTGGCAAAAAACCTGCTCACCGCCAAACTACCGGTGCTTGGAGCCGGGCAAGAATGGGAGGCGATCAACCGTCTGCATGAGGTTGGCGTCGCCACCATGACCGCCGTGGCCTATGGCGAGCGGGGCAGCAACCCCGCCGCCCAGCACTCCTTCATCATCACCGAAGAGCTGGCACCGACCGAAAGCCTGGAAGACGTCAGCATCAACTGGCGCACTGAACCGCCTGAGCCACGCCTAAAGCGCGCCTTCATTGCCGAAGTAGCGAAGATGGTCGGGACCATGCACCGCGCAGGCGTCAATCATCGCGATTGCTACATCTGCCACTTCCTGCTGCACACCGACACGCCTGTAACGCCCGACGATTTCAGGCTCTCGGTGATTGACCTGCATCGCGCCCAGGTGCGTCCGGCCATTACTCAGCGCTGGCGCAACAAGGATCTGGCCGCGCTGTACTTTTCCGCGCTGGACATCGGCCTGACACAGCGCGACAAGTTGCGTTTCCTCCAGGACTATTTCCACCAACCGCTGCGTCAGATCATTGCACAGGAGTCCGCGTTGCTCAGTTGGCTGGATGCACGTGCCGAGAAGTTGTATCAGCGCAAAGTGCGCTACGGGGATGCGCTCTGATGCCGGGTTGGAAGCTTGAACCGGCTTATGCTTCGCTGGCTGACGACTTCGGCACTCTGGAGGCGGTTTTCAAACTTGAAGGCGAGCAACTGACGCGCGACCCGTTGTCCGAAGTGATTCGCGTGCAGCGCGACGGTGTGAACTACTACGTCAAACGCTACGTGGGCGCCGGTAAAGGCCTGCGTCGCTATCTGGGTCGGCCCCGCGTGAAGTCCGAATGGCAAAACCTCAAGCGCTTCGCCAAATGGGGTATTCCCACTGCCGAAGTGGTCGCCTGGGGCCTGGAACGCAATGGCGCTGCCTACGACCGTGGCGCGCTGATCACCCGCGAGCTGCCGCGCACCGAAGATTTGTCGGCGTTGGCACTGACTCACGACGCGCGTTTGACCGACCGTTCCTGGGTCGACAACGTCAGCCGTCAAGTCGCGCGCTACACCCGCACGATGCACGATCACCACTTCACCCATAACGATTTGAAGTGGCGCAACCTGTTGGTCGACGATCAAGCGAAGTTGTTCTTCATCGACTGCCCCAATGGTGCGTTCTGGGTCAGTTTCATGCTGCGTTATCGGATCACCAAGGATCTGGCGTGCCTGGATAAGGTCGCCAAATATCACCTGTCCGCGACCCAGCGACTGCGGTTTTACCTGCAATACCGCGGGCGCGAACGCTTGAATGATTCAGATAAAAAACGCATCCGTCACATCGTCAGCTTTTTCGAGGGGCGCGAATGAGTGTCTTCATCGCAGACGCCGACCGGGCTTTGCTTGAGCGCCACGGTCTGGCTGATTTCGATTCGTTGTGGGAGGTCGAGCTTGATGCTGTCGACGAGCCCAACACCGGCCGGGGCGGCTGGAGCAGCGTGTTTCGTCTGGAGCTTGAAGGCTCGGGCTATTACCTCAAGCGCCAAAGCAATTACTTGACCCGCACCTTGCACCATCCGCTGGGCGAGCCCTCGTTCTCGCGGGAGTTTCGCAATATCAGTCTGTATCAGAAGCTCGGCATTCCGGCGCTGCACGCGGTGTTTTACGGGGACAAAAAGGTCGATGGCGAACGCCGGGCGATCCTGATGACCCGTGCGCTGGACGGCTGGACCGATCTGGACACGCTGTTGCAGGGATGGGCCGAGCTGTCGGCAAAGCAGCGTCTGGCGATTCTGCAGGCTTGCGGCGAATTGGCCCGCACGCTTCACCAGGCCGGGCAGGTGCATGGCTGCTTCTATCCCAAGCATATTTTCCTGCGTGCGCGGGCTGATGTGTATCTGGCGCAGCTGATCGACCTGGAAAAGACCCGCAAATCGCTGTTCGGTCAGCGTGATCGGGTCAAGGATCTGGAGCCATTGCTGCGTCGGGCGCCGGTCTGGAATGAGGCTGAAATCCGCGAAATGCTCGGTGCCTATCTGCAAGCCGACAGCAATGGCCCGCAGGTCGATGCCTGGTGGCAGCGTTTGGCCCAGCGCGGCAGTCATAAGCGCGACGGTCGATAATCGTTTTTGCAAACACGAGCCCGTGGGAGGGAGCTTGCTCGCGAAGAGGCCATTACATCCGACAAATATCTGTCTGCTGTTCCGGCTTGATCGCGAGCAAGCTCCCTCCCACAAATAACTCATTGCGGGTTGGGTCAACGGTCTAATTCAAGATTGATGGAGGAAGAGGGCGCCAATGCGTTTGTCTGAACTGAAAGACGCCGGGCGTACACCGACGTTACCGCTGAATATTGCCCTGGCCGATGCTGCTGGCTCAGCTGAATTGCAGCTGCTGAGCCTGTTGCGTGTGTTGCCGGGCCAACGTTATGTCGGCGCCGGTATCTGGCGCGGTCGTCCGGTGCTGGCAAAACTGCTGGTTGGACAAAAAGCGGCGCGGCACTTTCAGCGCGAGTTGGCCGGTGTACGTTTGCTCGCCGAACAAGGCCTGACCACGCCGCTGCTGTTGGCCGATGGCTTGCAGGAAGTCGAGGGCGGCTGGTTACTGTTTGAACTGCTGGAAAACGCGCAAAGCCTCGGTGATGCCTGGGCGGATGTAGCTGATTTGCCGCCGCTCGCCGACGAGCAGCAAGCGGTGCTGGGCGAGGCGCTGGCCGCCATCGGCCAGTTGCACAGCAAGGGGTTGTGGCAGGAAGACCTGCACCTGGACAACCTTCTGCGCCATGGCGGCAAGTTGTACTTGATCGACGGCGCAGGCATTCGCGCCGAGCAACCAGGCAAGTCGCTGTCACGGCAGAAAGTTCTGGAAAACCTCGGCGTGTTCTTCGCCCAGTTGCCGAAAAACCTTGAGCCGTTCACTGAAGAGCTTTCGGTGCATTACCTGCTGAGCAATGGCGAACACGGCTTGCCTATGGAGGCGTTGCAAAAGCAGATCGACAAAGTACGCGCCTGGCGCCTGAAGGATTTCCTGATCAAGGTCGGGCGCGACTGTAGCCTGTTCAGCGTCAAGGACAGCGCCAATGAGTTGCGGGCGGTTCGTCGTGAAGAAGAATCCGCCATGAATCCTGTGCTTGAACGTGCCGACGCATTGGTTGATCAGGGGCATCTGTACAAGACTGGCGGCGCAGCCAGCGTGGCCAAAGTTGAGGTGGCAGGTCGTGCGCTGGTGATCAAGCGCTACAACGTCAAAAGCTTTGCTCATTGGCTCAAGCGCTTCTGGCGCCCTAGCCGCGCCTGGCATTCCTGGTGCGAAGGCAATCGTCTGGCGTTTCTCGGGATCGCTACGCCCAAGCCGCTGGCGATGCTGGAACAACGGATTCTCGGTATGCGGCGCAAGGCTTATCTGGTGACGGAGTATCTGCCTGGGCCTGACATCATCGAGCGCTTCGCTGCGTATGTGGAATCAGCCGAAGTGCCTGAAACGGAGCTGCAAGCGCTTGACCTGTTGTTCTCGCAGTTGATTCGCGAGCGTATCAGTCACGGCGATCTGAAAGGTCATAACGTGTTCTGGCAGGAGGGTCGCTGGGCGCTGATCGATCTGGACGCCATGTGCCAGCACAGCTCACAGGCCTCGTTTGCCGAGGCATTCGCCAAGGATCGAGCGCGGTTCATGCGTAACTGGCCCGCTGATACGGCCCTACACCGAGTGCTGAATGAGCGAATTCCGAGGGTGTCTCGTAACGCAGAATGAATCGGTAGTCGTTTCTACCGCGTGGAAACGATCATATCCGTGAGCGGGCGCAGACCCGTGGGAGCGGACCTGTCCGCGAATGGGTCGATATGGCCAAGACATCTCTGGCGCCTGACGCTTAGTCTTCGCGGACAGGTCCGCTCCCACCTTCGGCAGAGGCGGATCGCGAAAACGGCACATACCCTGTGGCAGAAGCAGATCCTCGGTGTGTTCGAGATTCGGCTTTATTCCTCGGAATATCTGTTTTACCCCTTCATTTCCACCCGACCAAATCCAGCCGCATTACGCTATAATCCCGCCCTTTAGCTGCCCGCCGCCCCGGCGCGAGGCACACTTTTTTATCAGGCGCACGCCGCCTGCATGCAGACTAAAGAGGCTAGACCCTAGTGGCATTGACGATCCTTGGCCTGTCCGGCGCCCTTAGCCATGATCCTTCCGCGGCCCTGTACATCGACGGCAAACTCGTCGCCGCCGCCGAAGAAGAGCGTTTCGTTCGCGACAAGCATGCAAAGAACCGCATGCCCTACGAGTCGGCAAAATTCTGTCTTGAGCAAGCTGGCATCAAGCCATCCGACGTCGATGTCGTCGCCATTCCCTTTGCTCCCATCAGCCTGTTCGGCGAAGCCCGCTGGAAATACGCCAAGCGTTACTGGTACGCCCCGGACCGCGCACTCGACGCGATCCTGATGGGCAACCGTCGCTACAAACGCTATCGCAACAAGATCGTCTGGTGCCTTGAGCAACTGGGTTTCGACCCGAAAAAAATCAAGATCGAACCGGTCGAGCATCACCTGGCTCACGCCTCCAGCGCTTATCACTGCTCCGGTTTCCAAGAGAAAACGGCCATTCTGGGTATCGATGGCAAAGGCGAATACGCCACCACGTTCTTCGGCTACGGCGAGAACGGCAAGATCCACAAGATCAAAGAATTCTTCGATCCTGACTCCCTTGGCGGCTTGTACGGCGCGATCACCGAGTTTCTCGGTTTCGAAATGCTAGATGGCGAATTCAAAGTCATGGGCATGGCGCCTTATGGCGATGCCAGTAAGTACGACTTCTCGCGTCTGGCCAGTTTCGAAAATGGCGAACTGGTGATCAACACCGAGTACGCCAACGTGATCGGCATGCGCCGCTATAAAGAGAAGGGCAAGGGTTTCTACTTCTCGCCCAAGCTGATCGAGTGGCTAGGGCCCAAGCGCGAAGGCGACATCGCCGACGAGCCGTACATCCACTACGCCGCCAGCATGCAAGCGCTGTTTGAAAAGCTGGCGCTGCAAATGATGGATTACTACCTGGGTGACATCCTCAAGGAAACCGGCAAGATCGCGTTTGCCGGTGGTTGTGCGCTGAACGTCAAACTGAACCAGAAGATCATTGCCCGTCCGGAAGTCAAAGAGTTGTTCGTGCAACCTGCGTCGGGTGATGCTGGCACAGCGGTTGGCGCTGCAGCGTATGTGTCCCACGCCCGCGGCGTGCCGGTCGAGAAGATGGAACACGTCTACCTCGGCCCTTCGTACAGCAACGAAGACGTGATCGCCGCCTGCGCCCGTCACCCCAGCAAGCCGGTGTGGCGCCAGATCGAGAACACCCCGCAGCAGATCGCCAAAATCATGGTCGATGGTAACCCTGTGGCCTGGTTCCAGGGCCGCATGGAGTTTGGTCCGCGTGCGCTGGGTGGTCGGTCGATTATCGGTTGCCCGAGCATCGCCGGGGTGGCTGATCGCATCAACCACCAGATCAAGTTCCGCGAGCGCTGGAGGCCTTTCTGCCCGTCGATGCTTGATACCGTTGCCTCGCAAATGATCAAGATCGATCACCCGGCCCCCTTCATGACCTTCACCTTTGAAGTGGCCGAAGAGTGGAAAACCCGCGTGCCGGAGGTCGTTCACGAAGACGGCACTTCCCGTGCCCAGGTGCTCAAGCGTGAATACAACCCGCGTTACTACGACATGATGAAAGCGCTCGAAGACCTGACCGGCAACGGCGTGTCGCTGAACACTTCCCTCAACCGTCGTGGCGAGCCGATGATCTGCTCGCCGACCGATGCGCTTAACATGTTCTTCGGTTCGGACCTGCAATACCTGATCATGGAAGACATCCTGGTGGTCAAAGACGGCGCGGAAACCTATGACACGCTCGGCTGAGCGTCATGTGCTGCAGTTTTGCCACGGTTATGACGGGCCGTTTCTGGACTGCGCCCGTCAATATGCCAGCCTGTTTGCGGGCAAGGGATATCGGGTCACAACGGTATTTCTGACTGGCGTGGCCGACAAGGAAGTGGCCGCAGGCTGTGCGTCTGATGAAGTGCTGTTCATGGAGTACAGCTCTAAGGCCATTCGTGGACTCAAGCTGGGTGCGATCTTTGAATTGCGTAAGATCGCGGCCTCCCGTGATTTCACTTTCTGCATCGCCCATCGGTTTAAACCGGTTTACATCGCCCTGCTGGCAACCCGCTTGCCTGTGATCGGCGTACATCATGCCTTCGGCGATTATCAACGTCGCAGCCGCAAACTGTTTGCCCATCTGGCCCGCTGGCGGTTGAGCCTGTTGGGGGTGTCCGACGCAGTGCGCGACGACATGCGCAAGAGCCTGCCCAAGTGGCCAACGGGTCGTATTCAAACGTTGTACAACCGCATCGATGTTGATCAGCTCCAGGCCAGTCTTCTGTCTCGTGAACAAGCCCGTGAAGAGCTTGGGCTGTCGCCGGATGCCTGGATTGTCGGCAACGTCGGTCGTCTGCATCCGGACAAGGACCAGGCGACTTTGCTGCGTGGTTTTGCACAGGCGTTACCCGATCTACCTGAGAACAGCCAATTGGTGATTCTCGGTAAAGGGAGGCTGGAGCAGGATCTCAAAGAGCTCGCTATGGAGCTGGGCATTGGCGGTCAAGTGCTCTTGCTGGGACAAATTCCCCAGGCCAGTCGCTACTTCAAGGCGTTCGACGTGTTCGCCCTTAGCTCCGACCATGAACCCTTCGGGATGGTCCTGCTTGAGGCCATGGCTGCGGGCGTTCCTTTGGCTGCTACATCCTGCGGCGGTGCGAAGGAAGTGGTCGAAGGCATCGGCGTTCTGTTTCCGTTGGGAGACCAGGCTCGTCTTGCCCAAGGCCTGACGCACCTGTCGACGCTCGATGGTGAACAGCGCCAAGCGTGCGCTGAGCTGATGCTGCAACGCCTGCGCGAAAGGTTCTCCGACGCGGCGGTGCAAGACGTGTTCTGGCGTTTGCCGCAGGTCACCGACCTGACTGCGGAGTCTTGATGCTCAATCGATTTCAAAGCGTTCGTGAACGCGGCTGGACGCAAATCGATGCGCAAACCTACGAGCACACTTGGCAGCGTTATGGCGGCAGTGTTGCCACCCACCCGCAAGTGGTTGAGCGCCTGGCCGCGTTTGCCGACATTCCGGTGCGTTATCTGGCGTGGGAACAAGGCAGCGATGTCAAAGCCGCCATTGCCACCTGGGGTCGTTCGCTTGCGTTGTCCAAGGACGTGCTCAAACAACATGGCAAGAGAGGGCTGTTCGATCTGGGTAACGCCGAGTTGATTTTGCCGATTGCTGCCGACGCTCAGGTGCCGTTGCGTCATCGAGGGCGTTATCTGTCTGCGCTCAACCAAGGGCGTGTTTCGACCTTGAAGCCGCAGACCGAATCTCTGGCGATGGCGCGCACCCCTGAAGAGCTGTCCAAGAAGTTTCGCTACAACCAGCGCCGCGAACTGCGACTGCTGGAGGAGGCGGGCGGCGTCGTGCGTCCGGTCAGCGATTTCTCCAGTGCCGAGCTAGCAGCGATGTACTGCGATCTTTTCCAGCGGCGGTGGGGATTCCCAGCGACAGGGGCCGAGCGTATGACCGAAGTTGTCGAGCTGCTGCGCGACCTGTTGATCGGCTCGGCGATCTTCCTCAATGACGCGGCGATCGCGATCCAATTGGTGTACCGCGTCGAGGCGCCGGAGTGGGTCAGCGTGGAGTACGTCAACGGTGGCGTCGATCCGCAGACCCGCGACTTCAGCCCCGGCAGCGTGTTGAGCTTTCTCAACACCCAGAGTGCTTGGGAGCACGCTCGGGCACAGGGCAAGCCGCTGCGGTTTTCCTTCGGTCGCGCGGATCGTGAGTATAAAGATCGTTGGTGCAATCCTGTTCCGGTGTTCCAGATTTGAGCCGCAAGCAGGAGCTGCTCAAGCGCCATCGTCGCAACAAGCGGATGGTGTTGCTGATCGGCCTGTTGCTGCTGATCGTCGTTGGCGTGCTGATCGCCTGGTGGTTGCCGTTCCTGCTGGCAGTGCTGGCCTGGATCGCCCATGAAGCCTGGTTCTCAGATCATCTGTTTTATTCGCCTTCTGACGACTATCAGTACCGATTCCCTGGCGGCAGCCAAATTGGCGGCGTAAGGCTGGAAAGTGGCACGCTGACCCTGGAACAACCGATGTCGCTGTCTGGCGATGAAACGTTGGTTCTGTCGTTAGGCATCAAAAGCACCTGGCTTGGCCGGTTTCTTGATCCTGCCATCGAGCTGATCGGTCTGGAAGTGAGTGACCAGCAGGCTTTCGAGCGCGGGGTGAATGGTTTGCGCTATTTGAATCTGACCGGACTGGGCGAATCCCTGGTGACAGGCAATTTGCGCATACGTACTCGATTTTGCCGTGTGACTGGGGCGCCTGAGTTGTGTTCGTTCAGCCACTCCGACGTGCGAAGCCAGCGAGTGATGGTGATTGCTCCCCACGCCGATGATGCCGAACTTGCGGCGTTCGGCCTGTATTCTCAAGCGGATGAAAGCTGGATTGTCACTCTCACCGCAGGCGAGATTGAAGCCGAGCATTACCAGCAAATGGGCATGACCCGGCCAGACGCTGCGCGCATCAAAGGGCGTTTGCGCGCTTGGGATAGCATCGCTGTGCCGCGCTGGGGCGGTGTGCCGGAGTCTCGGTGTTTCCAGTTAGGGTATTTCTGCCTGCAGTTGCCAGCGATGCAGGCAGCCCCCGATCAGCCGATCGCTTCGCGCGAGGCTGAGCTGAGCGATATCCGGATGTTCCGCCAATTCAACCCGATGAGTCTGCCGGGAGATGCTGACGGCGCGCCGACCTGGAACAATCTGATCGCTGATTTGCGCGCGTTGTTGCTTCAGGCGCGACCGCAAGTGCTGGTCATGCCACACCCCACCATCGATCCCCACCCGGATCACATCTGCTCCCAGGCGGCGGTGTTAGAGGCGCTGGAAGGCTTGGCCTGGCAGCCAAAAGTGATTCTGGGCTACGCCAATCATCTGCATGACAATGACCGCTGGCCCATGGGCTGCGCTTACAGTGGCGTCGCTTTGCCTCCGGTGTTTGACCAGGCCCACGAGTTGATCCCTTATTGCATCCAATTGTCGCCCAACGTGCAGCGGGACAAAGCCATGGCTTTGGGTATGATGCACGACCTGCAACCTCCTGCACCGCTCAAACGTCGTGTGCGACGCTGGCTGCAGAAGCTGCTCGCAGGTCGACGTTGGCCGGCAGAAGGCGAAAACGAATTTTTCAGAAAGTCAGTGCGTCGGCACGAGTTGTTCTGGCGCCAGGACCGTTGAGCCCAAAATAGATTGAGCAAGCCGTCCCACGTCGCGGTGCTTTGCGGGTGACTGGGGCAAATATCGGTGGTGCCAAGGAAATCGATGAAAGTTCTATTCCTGGTCCAGAAAGAGCAACGTGCCATTCTGGACCGCCTGTACGAAGGCGTTACAGCGAGCTGCGAGTGTGACTTGCGCTGGCTGACCTCTGAAGAACAGCGAAACCTGCGTGGCTATTTCCGTCGTGAAGTTGACGTGACGCGCTACGACCGCATCGTCTTTTTCCTGCGCTTTAAGCAGGAGCTGCGTCAGGCCAGCTTTATTCGCACGATCCCCAATCTGGTGATCCTCGAACACGACGCCTATCAGAACTATATTCCTTGCAAATACACCGGGAAATTCAGCCTTCACTATCGCAAACTGCCTTGGGTGCGCGTGATCAGCTCGGGCTTCATGGTCAGTGAGCGCCTGCGTGAAGAAGGCTTCGACGCGGTCTTCGTGCCCAAGGGTTACGATCAAACCTTGCTCGCCGATCAGGGGCGTGAGCGCGATATCGAGCTGGCGTTTGTCGGCAGCACCAACAGCGTGGCCTACAGCGGTCGCAAGCAATTGCTCGATGAACTGGGCCGTGTCGAAACGCTGATCGTGACGCGCACCAAGTCCGGCGAAGAGTATTGCGACACCCTCAACCGTATCCGTTTTTTCGTCAGCGCTGACGTCGGTATGGGCGAGTACATGATCAAGAACTTCGAGGCCATGGCCTGTGGCTGTGTGTTGCTGACGTTCGACCAGGGCGAAGCCGAAAATGCCGCGCTGGGTTTTGAAGACATGCGCAACGTAGTGCTCTACAGGGATATCCCCCAATTGCAGCAAAAGCTGGCGGTTTTGCGCGATGATCCTGAATTAGCGTCGCGTATTGCCGTAGAGGGTAGAAATCTGGCAACGTCACAGTTCTCTTTCGCCGCGATCGGCGAGCGGATAGTGCAGGCTCTGGAACCCGACCTGCGTGAGCATGCGCCGCTCAGTTTAATTGAGCGGTTGCGCGCTGCGACAGGCTTCTGATGGAACAGATATTGGCCGGACTGTGGATTCAGGCGGTATGGCAGAGTGTGAATTGAACACAAGGACAGCGCCCTACGAGGGCGACAGGGTTCTACGGTTTTCTCTTTCGGGGTGTGCATTGGCTTTACCACTGATAAACCCTGCCCATATGAGTGTCGTGACGTTGACGTCAAGGCAAGGCGTGCGATGAGCATCATTAATGTGATGTGGTCCAGCGGTGCGCCCTTTTCCTCGGTTCACAAGGTCCATCAGCAAATTATTTCGCAGCTCGACCCTGCCACCGATATCAAGACGTGGTTCCTGCAGGGCGAAGCCAGCGGCTGCGCTGAGCCGGTGCCCCAGGTACGGGAGTGGAAACTGTCTTCGCGTTTGCTCAAAGAGCGTCACGTCTGGCGCCTGTTGAAGCCGGTGCTGCAATTTCGCATGCGCAAGGCATTGATCGAGAGTCAGGCCAAAGTTGTATTGCTCGACGGGCTGGGCGTTGCCAGGGTGCTGTTGCCAGTCCTCAAGGACATGCCCGATATCCGGGTTGTCGTGGTATTTCACGGTGCCACGAAAATGCGGGACCATCAGCGGCTGATGTTTCAGCAGTTTCCTGCCGAGCGCATGACATTGGCAGCGGTATCGCAAACGCTGGCGGCTTCGCTGCAGAAAACCCTGCAAATCCCCGTCATTGGCCTGCGCAGTGCGTTGGAGCCCGAATCCTTCTGCCTGCGGCTTTTGGCCCGAAAGCAGGCTCGGCGCGTACTCGATCTGCCCGCCGAAAACATGCGTATCCTCGGCGCCGTCGGGCGTCTGGTGACAGACAAGGGTTTTGATTACCTGCTGGACGCGTTCTCACAGTCGTTGGTGCGCCATCCCGATCTGAATCTGGTCATCATCGGCGAAGGTCCTGACCGTGGGGTTCTTGAGCGCAAGATCAAGCAGCTCAAGCTTGGCGATAAAGTCTTCCTGCCAGGGCACAAACCTGGGTTGGCGAGGCTTTACCGCGGTTTTGACTGGGTGGTGATTCCATCGCGTGAGGAAGGACTCGGGCTGGTGTTACAGGAAGCGGTTATTGCCGGCGTTCCAGTGCTGGTCAGCGATCTGGATGTATTTCGCGAGCAACTGGGCGACGCCGGGCATTATGTGCCTGTTGCAGACGTTCCGGCATGGGTTGCGGCGATTGAGCAGTTCACCGCCCAAGAGGGCGACGATGTTTCGGCGTCCCAGCACCGGGCGCTGGCTCCTGAAAAAGCCTGGGAGCAATTTCGCAATGACTCGCGTGCGCTGCTCACCTCTCATCCTTGAGAAGGGGTGCTCAAGATGCCAACAAGGCCTTCTCCAGGTCTTGCAGCGGAAATTCCTGACCAAGATTTTCCCGCTCGATATACCGCGCGAAATGCTGAACGTTACGCTTCTTCAGACGCTCTGAAAGGGGCGCCTTGAAAAAGCGCATGTCGGCAACGTCGATCAGCCCGAGCTTGTCCTCGGGCGTGACGACAATGTTGCCCAAGTGCAGCGAGCGGAAATAAATACCTGAACGGTGCAGGCTGCGGATCAACTCGATCAGCGCCGGAAGCGCTTGTGACCAGGAAAAACCCGGCTTGGCAGCGATTTGACGCAGAGTCTCACCCGGTAGCGGGCGATAGAGCACAGCGGTCATTCCCTGCTGCTCAAGGGTGTAGAAGTGCGTGACATTCAACGTCGGCACGCCGAGCTTTTTCAGCTGGGTGGCGTTGTCGATGAAGCGTCTGGAGTAGGGGCGCAGCAACGCTGATGAAAACCAGCGCTTGCGACGAAATAGTTTAAGGATTTTGCCGTCCTGCAGCATGTACACTTTCGCGCCATAGCTGTCGGCCTCCAGCACTTTGGCGCCGACGATCATTTGATTTAAAGCGGCTTTTGAAAGCCGGAAACATTGCATCAGTAGAAAGCCTTGTGAAAAGTTACGAGCTGTTTGACGGGCAATGATGCCCAAAAGTTAACGCTTTCACCATGCCGGGCAAGACTGGTCCTAAATTTTAGGGAGACAGGATGTACTCGAAACGCTGGGCACAGGTCCTGCTATCTGCAGGATTATTATGGTTTCTGCTCGCCATCGCATTCGCTCCGGCCAACAAGATCTATCAGCAGGGCCTCGTCGCGTTGCTTTGGGTACCTTGCATCGCGCTGGCCTGGTCGGCGCGGGCGCGTCTCGGTGAAGCATGGCGCGGGCAGCGGATATTGTTCTTGCTGCTGTCATTGCTGGCGATATGGGCGACGGTCAGCCTGGCCTGGAGTCACGCCGAAGAGCCTTCGCGTGAGCTCAAGCGAATCCTGTATATCGCGTTTTTCGTTCTGTTTTTCCCCATCCTGGCCGACGCCGAACCTGAGCGGGTCATACGCCTGATGCGCTGGGCCGGGTTGGGGCTGGGCATCGTCGCACTGGTGTCGATCATCAAGTTCTTCGGTATTGAGCACAACGCGTGGCAGGCACGCGTAAAAGGCATCGGTGAGCTCAGTCATCCGATTTTGGGTGCGTATGTGATCGGCGTATCGGTCATCTGGACCCTGCTTTGGCCGCCGCGCTCGCGCCCGTTGCAGGCGGTATGGGTGCTGGTTTTGATGGTCAGTTCGGCGTTCGTGGTGATGTCGCAAAGTCGCGGCGCCGTGCTCGCGCTTTTCTTCACGGTCGTGGCGCTGCCTGTCTGGTGGCGGCACCGACGTGCGTTTTACCTGTCGGCCGCCGCAGTCATGGTGGCGGTCATCGGCTTCATCGTGCTGGAACCATTGATGATGGCGCGTGGTTCGTCTTACCGTCCCGAGATATTCACCGCCGCATTAAATATGATCGAGCTGCATCCGTTCGCCGGTTTAGGGTTGGGCTCGGAATACAAGGTCGTCGTAGCCGACGGTTTCCGTTTCGATCACTCGCACAATCTGTTCACTCATATCGCCATCGAACTTGGCGTGCCTGGCATGCTGTTGTGGGTGGCGATCTGGCTGACTGTGCTCTGGCAAGCCTGGCGGGTTCGCGAGACTGATCTGGGTCGTGGTCTGATCGGTATCTGGCTGTTCTCGACACTTGCCATGCAATTCGACGCCGCGAGTCTTACCGGTTCCCCTCGCGCTGAATGGTTCATCAGCTGGTTGCCGATTGGCCTGGCGAGTCTGCTGGTATGGGCGCGAAGGGAAGTTGGCCCGGCTGTGATAAAATCCCGCGTTCCACTCAATCAGTGAGCTTTACGATGAGCGATACACCGTCCATTAGCGGACAAAGCTCCAGCATGACAATCTATTTTCGACTGCTGAACTACGTGAAACCCTACGTCGGGATTTTCATTCTCAGCATCGTCGGCTTCGTGATCTTCGCTTCTACCCAGCCGATGCTGGCCGGGATTCTCAAGTACTTCGTCGATGGCTTGAGTAACCCCGAAGCCGTCCTGTTTCCCAATGTGCCCTACCTGCGCGACTTGCAACTGCTGCAGGCCGTGCCGCTGCTGATCATATTGATCGCGGCGTGGCAGGGGTTGGGCTCGTATTTGGGTAACTATTTCCTGGCCAAGGTTTCGCTGGGGCTGGTTCATGACCTGCGCATAGAACTGTTCAACAAGTTGTTGGTGTTGCCCAACCGCTATTTCGATACCCACAGCTCCGGGCACTTGATTTCGCGTATCACCTTCAACGTGACGATGGTCACCGGCGCGGCCACGGACGCTATCAAAGTTGTCATCCGCGAAGGCCTGACGGTTGTTTTCCTGTTTATCTATCTGCTGTGGATGAACTGGCAGCTGACACTGGTCATGCTCGCCATCCTGCCGGTGATCGCCGTGATGGTCGGCAGTGCCAGCAAGAAATTCCGCAAACAGAGCAAGAAGATCCAGGTGGCGATGGGCGACGTGACGCATGTGGCGTCCGAGACCATTCAGGGCTATCGCGTTGTACGCAGCTTCGGCGGCGAAACCTACGAGCAAGAGCGTTTCGCCAAGGCCAGTACCCACAACACCGACAAGCAACTGCAGATGACCAAGACTGGCGCGGTTTATACGCCGATGTTGCAGTTGGTGATCTATACCGCCATGGCGGCTTTGATGTTTCTGGTCCTGTATCTGCGCGGTGATTCGACGGCGGGCGATCTGGTTGCGTACATCACTGCGGCAGGTCTTCTGCCCAAGCCAATCCGTCAGTTGTCCGAAGTCAGCTCGACCATCCAGAAGGGCGTGGCCGGCGCTGAAAGCATCTTCGAGCAGCTGGACGTTGCGCCTGAGCTGGACGAGGGCACTGTTGAGCTGGATCGAGTGTCCGGTACGCTGGAGGTGCGCAACCTCAGCTTCACTTATCCGGGCACTGAGCGTCAGGTATTGAACGACATCAGCTTCAGTGCGGCCCCTGGGCAGATGATTGCCCTGGTCGGGCGCTCAGGTAGCGGCAAGTCGACGCTGGCGAATCTGATTCCCCGCTTCTATCACCACGAGACCGGCAATGTCCTGCTCGACGGCGTAGACATCGAGGATTACCGCCTGCGCAACCTGCGCAAGCACATTGCTCAAGTGAATCAAAACGTTACGCTGTTTAACGACAGTGTTGCCAACAACATCGCTTATGGCGACCTGGCGGGCGCGCCGCGTGCGGACATCGAAGCGGCAGCGGCTGACGCTTACGCCAAGGAGTTCATCGAGCAGTTGCCTGAAGGCTTTGACACTCAGGTGGGTGAGAACGGTGTGTTGTTGTCAGGCGGCCAGCGTCAGCGGCTGGCAATCGCTCGGGCGCTGCTCAAGAACGCTCCGCTACTGATCCTAGACGAAGCGACCTCAGCGCTGGACACCGAGTCGGAGCGTCACATTCAGGCGGCGCTGGACCATGTCATGAAAGGCCGTACCACGCTGGTGATTGCTCACCGTCTGTCGACCATCGAGCGTGCCGATCTGATTCTGGTGATGGATCAGGGACGCATTGTCGAGCGTGGCACGCACAGCGAGCTCCTCGCGCAGAACGGCTATTACTCGCGTCTGCACGCAATGGGGCTGGACGAACCGGCGCCTGTCGGAGCGATCTGACCCGGCGCCCGGTGGCTGGAACGCTCAAATCTGTAGGAGCGAATTCATTCGCGAGACGGTACAGCAGGCAATAAAACTATGTCGGCTGTCGGGACCCTCGCGAATGGATTCGCTCCTACAGATAGCGTCCATCCTTGAACCCCCCTTCGACTTCCCCTCAGTACCTCAAGCCCCCCAAACCCTGTGCTAAGATTCCGCCCCTGTTCATTTAGTTACGGGTTGTTCGATGAAGTTGTCCATGCCGCGTTTCGATCAGGCACAGGTTTTGGTGGTGGGCGATGTCATGCTCGACCGCTATTGGCATGGCGGTACCTCACGTATCTCGCCTGAGGCCCCGGTGCCGGTGGTCAAGGTCGACCAGATCGAAGACCGTCCAGGCGGCGCTGCCAACGTTGCGTTGAACATCGCAGCCCTCGGCGCCAAAGCGTCGCTAGTGGGTGTGACCGGCGAAGACGAGGCCGCCGAAAGCCTAAGCAACAGCTTGAAGGCTGCGGGTGTCACGGCACGCTTCCAGCGCGTTGCGCACCAGCCCACCATCGTCAAGCTGCGCGTCATGAGTCGCCACCAACAGCTGTTGCGTATCGACTTCGAAGAGCCTTTTGCCACCGATGCTGAGGCGCTGAGCAAAGAAGTCGATGCGCTGCTCGATGGCGTCAAAGTGCTGGTGCTCTCCGACTACGGCAAGGGCGCCCTGAAAAACCACCAAGTGCTGATCAAATCTGCCCGTGATCGCGGGATTCCGGTTCTGGCCGATCCTAAAGGCAAAGACTTCGCGATCTATCGGGGGGCAACTGTCATTACCCCGAACCTGAGCGAATTCGAGGCCATCGTCGGCCACTGCGTGGATGAGGCAGAGTTGGTTTCCAAAGGGGCCGAGTTGATGAGCTCGCTCGAACTCGGCGCCTTGTTGGTAACGCGCGGCGAGCACGGCATGACCTTGTTGCGCCCTGACCAACCGGCGCTGCACCTGCCAGCCCGTGCCCGTGAAGTGTTCGACGTGACCGGCGCTGGCGATACGGTGATTTCCACGTTGGCTGCGGCCTTGGCGGCTGGCGAAGAGTTACCGCACGCGGTAGCGCTGGCCAATCTGGCTGCTGGCATAGTTGTCGGCAAGCTGGGGACTGCTGCGATCAGCGCGCCGGAACTTCGCCGCGCCATCCAGCGCGCCGAAGGTTCGGAGCGTGGCGTGCTGACGCTTGATCAGTTGGTGCTGGCCATCGACGATGCGCGCGCCCACAACGAAAAAATCGTCTTCACCAATGGCTGCTTCGACATCCTGCACGCCGGACACGTGACCTACCTCGAACAGGCCCGTGCGCAAGGCGATCGTTTGATCGTCGCCGTTAACGATGACGCCTCCGTCAGCCGCCTGAAAGGTCCTGGTCGCCCGATCAACAGCGTTGACCGACGCATGGCTGTGTTGGCAGGGTTGGGGGCAGTGGATTGGGTCATCAGCTTCCCCGAAGGCACACCGGAAAACCTGCTGACCCACGTCAAGCCTGATGTGCTGGTCAAAGGTGGCGATTACGGGATTGATCAAGTGGTTGGCGCCAGCATCGTGCAGGCGTACGGCGGCGAGGTGAAGGTATTGGGGCTGGTAGCCAACAGCTCGACCACCGCCATCGTCGAGAAAATCCGCGGGCAGTAAGCAGGACCCTCTTTACGAGCGAACTTGTTCGCGAGACCTTAAGGCTGACACACCCAGTCAGCCGACTCGCCAACCAGTTGGCTCCAACAGAGAGGCGCATCGGTGATTACGACTTATGCAGCGTCTTGCGCGCTATCCGCAGCAATTGCTTGGCGCCCACCTTCAAACGACGCTTGATGCTTGGCTTCTTCTTGGGAGTCAGGCCCTGCTGGGCGAGCCAATCTTTCCAGCGGATGCGCTCTTCATGCACCACCCAGCCTTCCTGGGCAGCAAAGCTTTCGGCTAAATACAGCCCGCGTGTGCTGGCGGGTGTCAGCTTGTCCTGTTTGAGCGTGTACAGCTCTGGCAGCGGGAGGCCGTTTTCAAGTGGCATCAAGTAGAGGTCAGGCTTGCTGCGATTGAGCCGGGCCACCAACTCGTCCTTTTCCAGGCTTTCATCAACGTGAAACAAGCTCAGCGGACGAGCTTCCTTCGGCACTTCCAGGCGCATGTCGTAGATCAACTGCAACGAGGCGGTGGGCAAATGCACGTAGGCACGGGGGCGTTCGATCAGGGTCATGCTGCCGCAGCGCACCGGACGTGCCGCCCCGGAAAGCGGGCTCAGGCGAAACGGCAGCGCCTCGCGGTAATGCAGCGCAGCGGCGTAGGGCGCTGGCAGCCAGGTATCTTTGAAGCGCCCACTCAACCAGCCTTGCGGCGTTTCGATCAGGCATTCTTCGGCCACTTCCTGAATGGCCGTGTGCAACGGCAAATTCAATTCATGGGCCGGGACGTATCCGGAAATCAGCTTGAGCACCACATCGCCTCGGTCTTGCCGACGCTGACGCACCAACACCCAGTAATCGCGGTTCTGCCAATTGAGCGTCAGGCGCACGGACACCCCAAGATTCGCAAGCTCCGTGGAGAAGCGCTCAGGGTCCTCGACTTCAATCTTGCGACGACGTTGCAGGGTCTGGGAAAAATTGAGCGGCATCCCTACGCTCTGGTAACTCAGGCTCTCGGGAGTGGCTTCTACAAACAGGGGCAGGGTCTTGAAATTACTGGGATTTTTTCGAATCAGCGTTCGCGGCATATCGGCTCCTTCTTACGTTGGGGTCGGCCGCCTGCATCAGGTCTGGCGACGAATCACGGCAGCGGCAGTCGCTACGTTATGGGCCAGATGCAGCGGATTAATGGTGCCGACGATAGCACCGGTGACGCCTGGGTGTTTGAAAAGCAATTCGAAGCTCGCTTGTACAGGATCGACACCAGGGCTTAAGCAAACGTGCCCGCTGGCGAGGGCCTTTTTTATCAGAATGGCTTTGCCGTGAGCAGCAGCGTAGTCCAGGACCGGTTTTTCACCTTGCTCATTGAGGTTGTACGTCACCATCGCGCAATCGCCATCGTGCAAGGCCAGAAGTCCGCCCTCGACCGTTTTGCCGGAGAAGCCGTAACCGCGAATTTTACCCTCGCGCTTGAGGTCGGCCAAAGCTTGGTACACCTCAAATTGCTTTAGGATCGCCAAGTCGTTGCCGTCGGAATGCACCAGTACTAAATCGATAAAATCGGTCTCCAGCCGTTTAAGGCTTCGCTCGACCGACAAGCGCGTGTGGGCAGCGCTGAAGTCATGACTGGACTGCCCACTCTCAAACTCCTCACCCACTTTGCTCACGATCACCCAATCCTGACGCTGCCCACGCAGCAACGGGCCCAGGCGCGTCTCGCTTGTGCCATAGGCGGGCGCTGTGTCGATCAGGTTAATGCCTAGATCGCGCGCCAGCTTGAGCAGTTGCTGTGCTTCAAAATCATCAGGGATCTTGAAGCCGTTGGGGTATTTCACGCCCTGATCGCGGCCCAGCTTGACTGTGCCGAGACCCAGCGGAGAAACGTCGATGCCGAGGCTGCCCAATGGGCGATGCAGATCATGCAGGGTCTTCATGGCAGCAATTGATCCCAGATCGGACGGGCGATCGGCGGCTTCGGAAAGTCTGGAAGTGCTGGCAGCGGCGTTGGGTGAATATCGTCACGGGACAGTGACGCCAACACGCGATCGGCGAAGTCTGGTGCCAGGGCGAGTTTGGTTGGCCAGCCAATCATCAACCGACCTTGCACGTCGAGAAACGCGTTGTCCGGGCGCGTAAGACCCGATTGCGCAGGCTCGGCGCGGTCAACACGAACGGTGGCCCACTGCGCCTGACTCAAATCGATCCAGGGCAACAAATGCGCGAGTTCTTTTTTCACCACGGCAATCTGTTCGGCAGGGTCGCGAGCGACACCTTCGGCTTCGGCAACGTCGCCACCCAGGTACCACACCCATTGCCCATCCGCTGCGGGATGTGTCGTTACCGTGATTCTAGGTTTGGGCCCGCCACCCAGGCAGTGGGCGTAGAGCGGTTTGAGCATCGGGCCTTTGACCAGCACCATGTGCAGCGCACGCCGTTGCATGGTCGGGCGGGTGACGTTCAGTGCGTTGAGCAGGTCGCCATTGCCGCCGCCTGCGCTGAGCACGATGCGTTGTGCATAAATATCGCGACCGTCGACCCGCAGACCAACAAGTGCATCGCCGTCACGCAGCGGCTCGATAATTTCCCCGGCCAGCAGACTGTCTCCCGCAAGCTCAGCGAGCTTGTCGATCAGGCTCGGCACGTCGATGACCAGCTCGGCCAAGCGATAGACTTTGCCTTTGAAGCGCGGATCTTGCAGCGCTGGCGGTAAATCAGTGCCTTTGACCTGATCGACACGACCGCGCACGGCCTTGCTGGCGAAGAAGCTGGTGAGATTGCCGGCGAGGGTGCCGGGGGACCAGAGATAGTGGGCTTCGGAGAGCAACCGCACGCCGGAAAGATTCAACTCGCCCTTGCCAGCCAGCGCCTCACGCCAGCGACGGGGCATGTCGGCGATGGCTTCCGAAGCGCCGGACAACGCACCGTGCAGCGCATATTTGGCGCCGCCGTGGATGATGCCTTGGGATTTCACGGTTTGCCCGCCGCCCAGCGTTGCGCTTTCTACCACCACCGTCGAGAACCCTTGTCGACGCAGCCGCGCGTTGAGCCAGAGACCGGCGACGCCCGCGCCGACAATCAGAACGTCAGTGGAAATAGCGGATGGCATGAACACCTCAGATGGCGAAACGAATGGCGCCATTATAGGGGAACACGCTTTTCAATGACCGGCGGTTTTCGAGAACAGTTGAATGACCACGACGCCCGCGACGATCATGCCCATACCGAGCATCGCCGGGACGTCGAGCTTTTGCCCGTAGATGAATAGCGCGGCGATGCTCACCATCACGATGCCCATCCCCGCCCACACGGCGTAGGCCACCCCCACCGGAATGCTGCGCACCACCAGGGTTAGCATCCAGAACGCCACGCCGTAACCGACGATCACCAACAGCAGCGGCAGCGGCGTGCTCAGGCCTTTAACGGCCTTCATTGAAACGGTGGCGATGACCTCGGCGCAGATGGCGATAGCCAGCAAGTAGTAAGCAGACATGGCAATACTCCCTTCAAATGCTCTCTTCAATGGCGAGCATTCTAGAGATAACCAAGATGGGGTAAAGTCGTTACCTATCGTTTTGGCTGATAGGTTGTGTAGTGATGCAATGGAATCTTGAGCAGATTCGGCTGTTCGTCAGTGTGGCTGAGCAGCGTTCCTTTTCGGCGGTGGCGCGGCAATCACAGCGTGCGCAGTCGGCGGTGAGTCAGGCAATTGCGTTGCTGGAAGCGGATCTGGGCGTCAGTCTTTTTGACCGTAGCAGCGGCCGTCAACCGCAATTGACGGGGGCCGGCAGTGCGTTGCTGGAAGAAGCGCGAGAGCTGTTGCGCCAGTGCGAACGGCTCGACGGCCGTGCGCTGGCCTTGATGCGCGGCGAAGAAGCGCGTTTGCGGGTGGCCCATGACGAAGCCATGCCCTATCAGCCGGTGCTCGACAGTCTCGAAGCGCTGGATGAGCGATTTCCCAGTGTGGAAGTACAGCTGGCGAGCAGTGCTCAGGGTGATGTGGCGCGCAAACTCGTCGAGCGCCGCGCCGACCTCGGTTTGCTATTTCATCATGAACAGATGCCCGAGGCTTTGGAGCGGCGGGCGTTGGGCAGCGTGGAAATGGTGACGGTGTGCTCGGTGAATCATCCGCTGGTCCATGAAGCCAGCGTCACGAGGCAGCATTTGGCGCGGCATCGGCAATTGTTGATCGCACCGCTGCAAAGCGATTACCCCGGCGGCGAGCAGTTAAGTCCGCAGGTCTGGCGTGCTGACAGCTTTTATGTGATGGCCGAGCTGTTGATGCGCGGCTTGGGCTGGGCTTGGCTGCCGCGTCATGTGGTGCAATACCCGGCTTACCACGGCCAGATGGTCGAGTTGACCAGCGAATGGACGCCGCCTGCGCTGGTGGTGGAAATGGTCTGGCGACGCGACGAGCCGCTCGGTCCTGCCGCGCGCTGGCTGGCTGAGTGCTTCACCCATCATTTGAAGGCTATTGGCTGATAAACTCCGCGCCCATGAATAGAACCCTCTATACCTTCCTGTTTCATCTTGGTCTGCCCTTCATCGCGCTGCGTCTGTGGCTTCGATCGCGCAAGGCGCCTGCTTACGCTCAACGTATTGGCGAACGGTTCGCAATGGGTCTGCCGCCCATGCAGCGGGGCGGGATCTGGGTCCATGCCGTGTCGGTGGGCGAAAGCATTGCCGCCGCGCCGATGGTTCGCGCACTGCTGGCGCAATATCCTCAGTTGCCTATCACCATCACCAGCATGACTCCGACCGGTTCCGAGCGTATCCGCTCGATGTTCGCCAACGAGCCACGCATTCAGCATTGTTATCTGCCCTATGACTTCCCATGGGCTGCGGCGCGTTTCTTGAATCATGTCCAGCCAACAGTCGGCGTGATTATGGAGACCGAGCTTTGGCCCAACCACATCCATCAATGTGCGAAACGAGGCATTTCCACGGTGCTGGCTAACGCGCGTCTGTCGGAGCGTTCGGCGCGGGGCTACGGCCGATTCGCCAGGCTCACCCGGCCGATGCTGGCTGAAGTCAGCCTTTTTGCGGTACAGACTCAAGCCGAGGCCCAGCGTTTTCTTGATCTGGGTGCGCGCCCCGAATGCGTGGTAGTGACCGGTTCGATCAAATTCGACCTGACTGTCGACCCAGCGTTGCTGGAACGCGCCACCCAGTTGCGTACCGAGTGGCAGGCGCTTGATCGCCCGGTGTGGATCGCCGCCAGTACCCACGAGGGCGAAGATGAGATTGTGTTGGCGGCCCATCGTCAGTTGTTGGTCACCCATCCGGACGCACTGCTGATTCTGGTGCCGCGTCATCTCGAACGCTTCGACAGCGTTTTTGAGATGTCCCGGCAGCAGGGTTTTTCCACTGTCCGCCGCTCGACGGCATCGCCTGTGACCGCATCCGATTCGGTGCTGGTGGGCGACACCATGGGTGAATTGCTGTTTCTTTACGCGCTGGCCGATATCGCATTTGTTGGCGGCAGTCTGGTGCCTACCGGCGGGCATAACTTGCTGGAGCCGGCAGCGCTGGCGAAACCGTTGTTGAGCGGCCCGCACCTGTTTAATTTTCTGCAAATTGCGGCGTTATTGCGCAGCGCCGGAGCGTTGGAGGAAGTGAACGATGCCTCCAGTCTTGCGGGGGCCGTCCAGCGATTGATTGAGCAGCCACGGCTGGCCCGTGAAATGGCGGACGCAGGTCTGAACGTGATGAAGGCCAATCAGGGCGCATTGCAGCGATTGCTGGGGGGGATCGCTCGTCTGATCGAGTAGATGGTTTTTAGGTCCAATCGGGCGATTTCGTTCGATGCTGTCAGTTATTTTTAGGTGTTTTGTAGGAAGCAATATCTCCGGATAGTAGTCCGCTTCCGAAAACTCAGTAGCCCTCTATTTTTGTGTTTCAGCGCTCAGACACGGGCGCTTGAGCTCTCTACATTCCGGCGCTTTCTTGGCGCGAATTACACGGAATGTCAGACGCTCGTTGGGCCGCCCGCCAGGGCGATGCCCTTTCCCACACCTCGGTCATGGCCGACCTCCTCGGCGGCGTGCTCGAAGTCGCGGCGTTCGTGGCCATTGGCGCGCTGGCGACGGCGGCCGTGGTTGCCGCCACAGGTTTGACCATCGCAACTGGCGGATTGGGTGCCTGCGTGCTTGGCGCCGTGGTGGGCGTGGCGGTGGGCGTCGCCATGGGGGCAACCGGTCTGGATGCCGGGCTGAGCAG
>NZ_JBSKHW010000001.1:559363-798521 GCF_057128765.1 Pseudomonas corni | reverse complement strand
CGTACAAGCTCTTTCTCGGCTAGCACGAAACCTGTAGGAGCCAACTTGTTGGCGAGGCGACGGTGCGACGTATCAGGCGGGCCGTCTCGCGAACCAGTTCGCTCCTACAGGAAAATCAGTGTTCCGCGCTCCCCTGTGGGAGCCAACTTGTTGGCGAGGCGACGGTACGACGTATCAGGTGGGCCGTCTCGCGAACAAGTTCGCTCCTACAGGAGAATCGATGTTCCGCCCTCCCCTGTGGGAGCCAACTTGTTGGCGAGGCGACGGTGCGGCGTGTCAGGTGGGCCGTCTCGCGAACAAGTTCACTCCTACAGGAGAATCAGTGTTCCGCGATTACTGAACAGGCGCCGTTTCCGTTGACGGCGCTGTGCTTGGCGCCGGTTCGACCGCCGGCGAGGTTTCCGGCGTTGCGGCCTCAGGCGTAAACGCGTCTGGCTCGCTCGGTGCTGGCATCGGTTCGCTGCCCTGCCCCGCCGCGGGTGCGGGCTCGGTCGCCGGGGTTGCCAATGGCGCCGGGGTGACCGCAGGCGTAGCAGCGGCTGGAGTGGTGGCAGCAGGCGCGGTTGGGGCCGCAGGAGCTGGTGTTTGTTCAATCAATGCTGCTGGCTTGGGCGCCTGGGCTGGAACTTCCGGCATACCCAGATCGGTCTTGGGCTTCTCTTCGATGTGCGCGGTTTTCTTCACTTCCGCAGGAAGGAAATTTTCCACCAGCGCGAAGAAACGGTCGTAAAACTTAGGCGATGCAACCGTTTCACTTCCAACTTTGACCATTGAGTCGTCGGTAGAGCCGATCGGCATCGATACCGAACCCAGCACACCCACACCCAGACTCGCCGAATTGTTCACCTTCTTCAGGGCGTAACGATCTTGCAGGGCGTTGGCGAAGATTGTGGCGCTGTTCTCAGTACCATCTGCTGCACACACCACATTGAAGCTGATCTCCATGTGGGTTTCGCCGGTCTGCTGAAAGCTCTTGTGACCGCTGATGATTTTCGGGTCACTGCTGGTGATGATGTAGCCCTGGCTCAACAATGCGCGACGCGCCGCCTCGCACGTGGCCGAATCAGCTACTGGGTACTTGCGCGAGAATGTCCCGGCGTCGTCAAAATTTTCATGCTCGTAGACAGTCTGCTTCTTGGACGAGCAGCCTGCGACGGCCAGCAGGGCGATCGCCCAGCATGCGGTACGAAAGCTCAGTAATTTAGACATCGAACATCCTGGAGGAAAACGGCCGGCAGAACTGCCGAGCAGAGAAAGCGTCGGTAAGTCTGCAACATCGATGGCGCAGGATCAACGCACAGTTTGCAACCATCCGGATACAACAGGACAGGCGGGTCAGCATCAGCGCTGGCCCGCTCTGTCCACAGAAGCCATACAAATCAAACGCTACCGTGCTCCAGTCGCACGCCGAGAAACTCCAACGCGCGCCAGTAGCCTGGGTAGGTCTTGCCGACGCACTCCGGGTCCTGAATGCGCACGCCCGAGACTTTCAGCCCCGCCAGCGCAAAACACATGGCGATTCGATGGTCGGAGTGCGTGTCGATCAGCGCGTGGCTGTTAGTGCCGGCAAGGCCGGGATCGGACGCGACGAGAAGATCATCGCCTTCCACGCTCGCCAGGCCTGCACGTACCTGATTAAGCCCATCGTGCAGCGCCTGCACACGGTCACACTCTTTTACCCGCAGGTTTGCCAGATCGACGAAGCGCACCGGCGTTTCGTTGAAGGCAGCGAGTACCGCCAGTGTAGGAATCGCGTCCTGCATCTGTGAGCCGTTGATGACCGCAGGCATGTTCGGGAACTGCGCGATGACGTCCATCGCTTTGGCGTCAGGCTGGGTAAAGGCTTGGGCCGCGACGCCCAGATCGATCTTGCCGCTTGTCAGCGCTTCGGCGGCCCACAGGTAGGTGGCGGCGGACGCATCGGGTTCGATCTGGTAATCGCACGCGGTGTAACCGGTCGGCAACACGCGCCACAGCCCTTCGTTTACAGCCTCGACCTCTGCGCCGAAAGCACGCATACAAGCCAACGTCAGATCGATGTAGCCACGGGCGCCGATTTCATTTCCGGTCAGCGCGACGTCGATGGGCGCATCGCCACAAGCGGCCACCATCAACAGTGCAGAAACGTATTGGCTGGACAGGCCGCCATCGATTTCGAACCGTGTGGCCGTAACCGAGCCAGTGCCCTGAATGACCACAGGTGGGCAGCCGGTCGCGCTTTGAGCGTCAAGGCCGCCTTTGCGCAGCGCTTCGAGCAGCGGGCCAATCGGGCGTTTTTGCATGTAGTGATCGCCGTCCAGCGTCACGCTGCCGTCGACGGTGCATACAGCAGCCGTCAGAAAGCGCACGGCAGTCCCGGCATTGCCGAGAAACAGAGGACCGTTCGGAACTTGTAGCTGGCCGGTGCCAGTGACCACAAAGCTAGTGTCGTCCGGCTCATCAATGGTCACGCCCATCTGCCGCAACGCCTCGGACATGTGCCGGGTGTCGTCGCTTTTCAGCGCACCGCGCAGATGGCTGGTGCCTTTGGCCAAGGCCGCCAGCAGCAAGGCGCGGTTAGTGATCGACTTCGATCCCGGAGGCGATACATGGCCGGTCAACGGTACGCCTGGCGGAATCACAGTGATGGTTTGGTTCATGCCCATTGTCCAGCTCTCCAGAAAACGAAAATCAGGCAGCGTGCCGAGCCGCTAATAACAAGCCGGCAATAGTGTCACTTCTCGATGAAATCTGCAGCACTGCATCGCACTGACATCAGGCTTCGGTAAGACACACCGGAAAGACAGGCACAAAAAAAGCGACCCTAAGGTCGCTCTCTCTGTGGCTTCAAGGAGTGCAAGGCCTTGAAGCGATGTATGGCGCAGCGGACGGGACTCGAACCCGCGACCCCCGGCGTGACAGGCCGGTATTCTAACCGACTGAACTACCGCTGCGTATCGCTCGGACTTGCGTCCGTTTGAATCTTTGAAACCGGCTTCAAGTGCCTGTTTCGTGTAACCCTGATTGAGAGCCTTAAGCTTTCAATCGAAGACCGGGAAAACCCGATCTTGACAATATGGCGCAGCGGACGGGACTCGAACCCGCGACCCCCGGCGTGACAGGCCGGTATTCTAACCGACTGAACTACCGCTGCGCGTCGGTGGACTTTCGTCCTGCTGAAACTTGAAAGTTTCAACCTGTAGCTCTCAACGATGGTGGGTGATGACGGGATCGAACCGCCGACCCGCTGCTTGTAAGGCAGCTGCTCTCCCAGCTGAGCTAATCACCCTTTGCTTCGTTGAGGCCGCGAAATTTACGCAGGTGACGAAGCTAAGTCAATAGCCTGCTTGAAGTTTTTTTAACATCAGCAGAAATACAGCTTCAAGCTGCAAGCTGAAAGCTTCAAGCCGCAGAGCAAAAAAAAAGAGCCACGGGGGCTCGCTTTTACTTGCAGCTTGAAGCTGACAGCTTGTAGCTGCTTCTACGCATAGACCATCTTGCGACTCATGCCGCCGTCCACCACGAACTCCTGCCCTGTCACGAAACCGGCATTGCGTGACAGCAGCCAGGCTACCAACGAGGCGACATCTTCCACCGTCCCCACCCTGCCCGCCGGATGCTGGGCGTGATCGCTGTCCGACAACGGCTCGGCGCGGCGCGCCGAAGGATCACGTGCATCGATCCAGCCGGGGCTTACGGCGTTGACCCGCACTTCTGGCCCCAGACTGATGGCCAACGCGTGGGTCAAGGCAAGCACCCCGCCTTTGCTGGCGGCGTAGGCTTCGGTGTCTGCCTCGGACTGATGGGCGCGAGTGGAGCTCAGATTGACTATGCTGCCGCAATGAGCGCGCAGGTACGGCGCGCAATGCTTGGCGAGCAACATGGGGCCACTGAGGTTTACCGCCAGCACCCGATTCCAGTGGGCCAGATCCAGGCTTTCCAGAACGGTATTGTGCGGATCGGCCACCGCTGCGTTGCACACCAACGCGTCTAGACGGCCAAACATGCCGAGCACATGAGCAACGCCAGCGGCGATTTGCTCCTCGCTGGCGACGTCCATGACCACGAACGAGGCGTTCTCACCGAGCACGTCAGCCACCAGCGGACCGCGTTTGCGGTCAACGTCGGCCAGCACCACTTGCCAGCCTTCAGTGATCAGCCAGGCCGCAATGCCTAGACCGATGCCGCGCGCCGCCCCAGTGACCAGTGCAACCCGGCCATTGTGAACAGCGGCGGCCTCCATCGCGTACTCACTCACAATCAGTACCCACGATCAGCAATCAGAGCGCAGCCAGACCACGGGCCAGATCGGCTTTGAGGTCAGCGACATCTTCCAGCCCCACAGCAACCCGAATCAGGCTGTCGCGTATACCAGCGGCTTCACGTTCCTGCGGCGAAAGGCGGCCATGGGACGTGGTGCTCGGATGCGTGATCGTGGTCTTGGTGTCACCCAGGTTGGCGGTGATCGAGATAAGACGCGTGGCATCGATGAAGCGCCAGGCGCCATCTTTGCCGCCTTTGACTTCAAAGCTGACCACCGCACCGAACGCCTTTTGCTGACGCTTGGCCAGTTCGTGCTGTGGATGGCTTTCAAGACCTGCGTAATGCACTTTCTCGATGCCATCCTGCTGCTCAAGCCACTGCGCCAGCTCAAGCGCGCTCTGGCAATGGGCGCGCATGCGGATGTTCAGGGTTTCGAGACCCTTGAGGAACAACCAGGCGTTGAAGGGGCTCAGGCTCGGCCCTGCGGTGCGCAGGAAACCGACCACTTCTTTCATCAGCTCGGCACGCCCCACCACCACGCCCCCCATCGCCCGGCCCTGGCCATCGATGAACTTGGTCGCGGAATGTGTCACCACATCTGCGCCCATCAGCAAAGGACGCTGAAGCGCCGGGGTGCAGAAGCAGTTGTCCACCACCAGCAGCGCGCCTTTGGCGTGAGCGATTTCAGCCAGCGCAGCAATATCGACCAGTTCAGCCAACGGGTTGGACGGCGATTCGACGAACAGCATTTTAGTGTTCGGCTTGATCGCCGCGTCCCAGCCCGACAATTCGGCAAGCGGTACGTAGTCAACTTCCACGCCGAAGCGCTTGAAGTATTTCTCGAACAGGCTGATGGTCGATCCGAACACGCTTTTGGAGACCAGGACGTGATCGCCAGCACTGCACAACGCCATGACGGTGGCGAGAATGGCTGACATGCCAGTCGAAGTCCCGACGGCTTGCTCACCACCCTCCAGCGCGGCAATACGCTCTTCGAACGAATGCACGGTCGGATTGGTGTAGCGCGAATAGACGTTGCCCGGCTTGTCACCGGCAAAGGTGGCTGCCGCATCTGCCGCCGTGCGGAACACGTAGCTGGAGGTGAAGAACAACGGATCGCTGTGCTCGCCTTCCGGCGTACGGTGCTGACCAGCGCGAACAGCGAGGGTATCGAAACCCACGCCTTCAAGGTCGCTGTCCAGTCGACCGGCATCCCATTCCTGAGTCATGCGGTCTACTCCTTGTCTGAATTAGTTGTTGTACAGATCGATGATCGCGCTCACCGCCTGAGTCTTGACCTTGGAGGCGTCGTTACGCGCCTGCTCGATCTTGTTCAGGTAATGCTCGTCGATATCACCGGTCACGTACTTGCCGTCGAAGACCGAGCAATCGAAGTTGTCGATCTTGATCTTCTTGCTGCCGCTAACCGCTTCGATCAGGTCATTCAAGTCCTGATAGATCAACCAGTCGGCACCGATGAGGTCGGCCACGTCCTGGGTTGAACGGTTGTGAGCGATCAGCTCGTGAGCACTCGGCATGTCGATGCCGTAGACGTTAGGGAAACGCACGGCCGGGGCCGCTGAACAGAAATACACGTTCTTGGCGCCAGCTTCGCGAGCCATCTGAATGATCTGCTTGCAGGTGGTGCCGCGCACGATGGAATCGTCCACCAGCATCACGTTCTTGCCGCGGAACTCAAGCTCGATGGCGTTGAGCTTTTGGCGTACGGATTTTTTCCGTGCAGCCTGACCCGGCATGATGAACGTACGGCCGATGTAGCGGTTCTTCACAAAGCCTTCGCGGAACTTCACGCCCAGATGGTTAGCCAGCTCGAGAGCGGCAGTACGGCTGGTGTCGGGAATCGGGATGACCACGTCGATGTCGTGATCCGGGCGCTCGCGCAGGATCTTGTCGCCGAGTTTCTCGCCCATGCGCAGACGCGCCTTGTACACCGAGATGCCGTCGATGATCGAGTCCGGACGCGCCAGATAGACGTGTTCGAAAATGCACGGGGCGTATTTCGGATTGGTGGCGCACTGACGAGTGTGCAACTTGCCGTCTTCGGTGATGTACACCGCTTCGCCAGGCGCAAGGTCACGGATCAGGGTGAAGCCGAGCACGTCGAGGGCGACGCTTTCGGAGGCGATCATGTACTCGACGCCTTCGTCGGTGTGACGCTGACCGAAGACGATCGGGCGAATGGCATCCGGGTCGCGGAACCCGACAATGCCGTAGCCGGTGATCATCGCGACCACGGCGTAACCGCCACGGCAGCGGTTATGCACGTCGGTCACGGCGGCGAAGATGTCTTCTTCGGTCGGTTGCAGCTTGCCGCGAACGGCCAGCTCGTGAGCGAAGACGTTGAGCAACACCTCGGAATCTGAGTTGGTGTTGACGTGGCGCAGATCAGACTCGTAAATCTCCTTGGCCAGCTGCTCGACGTTGGTCAAGTTGCCGTTGTGGGCCAGGGTGATGCCATAAGGCGAGTTGACGTAGAACGGTTGAGCTTCGGCCGAAGTCGAGCTGCCCGCCGTTGGGTAACGCACGTGACCAATACCCATGTGCCCGACCAGACGCTGCATATGGCGCTGATGGAACACATCACGAACCAGACCGTTGTCCTTACGCAGGAACAAGCGGCCGTCGTGGCTGGTCACGATACCGGCAGCGTCCTGGCCGCGGTGCTGGAGGACGGTGAGCGCGTCATACAGCGCCTGATTGACGTTCGACTTGCCGACGATACCGACGATGCCACACATGCGACACAACCCCTACTTAGTGGAACTGGATTTACCGAGCACTTCCTGCGGCGTTATAGGCGGCAGGAGGTGATCCTTGAACGGAATATCAACAGGTACGCTGATTCCGCTGGCTAGCCACTTGCTGGACATCCCGAGAATCAGGTTTTTCGACCAGTCAGCGACCATGACAAATTGCGGTAACAGCTTCGATTGCTGCCACCATTGATCCTGTTGTACCGGCCCCAGGCTCAACAGCCCGACCGCCACTACAACCAGCAGGCCTCCGCGCGCCGCGCCGAAGACCATACCCAGAAAACGATCGGTCCCGGACAGCCCGGTGACGCGTATCAGTTCTCCAATCAGAAAGTTGACCATGGCGCCGACCAGCAGGGTGGCGACAAAAAGAATGGTGCAGCCCGCAATCACGCGTGCCGAAGGTGTTTCGATGTAATTGACCAGATACTGCGACAGTGACCCGCCGAACATCCAGGCAACCACTCCGGCGATGATCCAGGTCAGCAAGGACAGTGCTTCTTTTACGAAGCCACGCTTGAGACTGATCAAGGCAGAGATGGCGACAATCGCAAGGATCGCCCAGTCAACCGGAGTAAATGGCACGTTCACGCCTACAGACGGATAAGGCGGCGCATTTTAGCAGAGCGCTGCCCTGCCGGTAAGCGGGGATTTCAGTGGGGTTTGATTAACTTAATCAATGAATAGCCGTCTCCAGCAATTGCATGGGAGCGGACCTGTCCGCGAAAGGTGCATTCCCGTCACCGAATATCTGTCGGCTGGACCGGCCTCTTCGCGGACAGGTCCGCTCCCACGGGCGTAATGCCGGACCTACCGGCGCTCAGGCTGGAAGCGCACGACGATACCCTTGAGCTTCTGCTGTTTGTCGAGCTGATCACGCAGACGATCCGCCTCAGCGCGCTCGATCAGCGGACCGACAAACACCCGGTTCACCCCGTCCGAAGTGCGGATGTAGGCGTTGTAGCCTTGGGTGCGCAGGGTTTTCTGCAGGTTGTCGGCGTTGGCCCGATTGGACAGACTTGCCAACTGAACCGACCAGCTGACCGACAGGCCGTTGGCATCGACTTTACTGTCTGTGGCAGACGCAGCGGGTGCGGCTGGCACTGGGGCCGGTGCCGGAGCAGGTTTCACGGCGGCGGGCGCGGGCGTTGGCGCGGCCTTGGCTGTCGCCGCTGGCTGGGAAACCGCCTTGTTCGGCGCAGGTGCGATCGGCATGGAAGGCGGCTGATTACTCGGCGACAAATCTTCGTCCGTCGGCACCGGTTCCTGAGGCAGAGGCTGTTGTTCAGGCACGCTCACAGGATCGACTTTGACCTGAGACGCAACGGGCGCTTGCGGGGCGGCAGGCGCATCGACTTGCACATGACGTGCTTCGTCCTGACGCGAGAACAGCATGGGCAGGAAAATCACTGCCACCGCGACCAGCACCAGGGCGCCGACCATTCGCTGCTTGTAAGCCTTATCCAGCAAAGCCATTTGCCACTTCCTCCGTGACGTGCCGATTCAACCATTCCAGGCCATCGGCTACGCAATAAAAAGACCCGAACAGCACGATCTCATCGTCGGCCGTCGCGTGTGCGCATTGCGCTTCAAGTGCCAGCGCGATACTCGGGTAGGACGTCACTTGGGCGCCAAGGTTCTGCAAGGCATGGGCAATCTCCTCGGCAGACAGGCTTCGAGGGGTCGGCAGCGGCGCCACCGCCCAGCTTTGCATGCTGTCCGCCAACGCAGTCACCACGCCGACCAGATCCTTATCGCTCAGCAGACCAAACACCGCCAGACGTTTGCCGGCAACAGGCCGTTGCGAGAGGCGCTCGGCGAGAAAATACGCAGCGTGAGGGTTGTGGCCGACATCCAGCAGCAGATTGAGTGACTTGCCCTGCCACTGAAACGATCGACGATCCAGGCGGCCCGTGACGCGGGTGGAAAGCAGAGCGGTCCGGATGGCATCCTCTTGCCAGGGCATGTTCAGCAACAGATAGGCCTGAAGTGCCAGAGCGGCGTTCTGCATCGGCAGATCGAGCAGCGGCAGATTCGACAGCTCAACGCGCTGGCCCTGAATGTCGGTGCCGGACCAGTCCCAAGCGTCGCCGTGGAGCGTCAGATCGAAATCGCGGCCCCGCAATGAGAGCGGGCAGCTCAACGCCTGGGCGCGTTCAAGTAGTGGCGCAGGCGGATCGAGATCGCCGCACAAGGCAGGCTTGCCTTCCCGGAAGATTCCGGCCTTCTCGAAAGCCACGGATTCGCGTGTGTTGCCCAGCCACTCAGCGTGATCGACGCCAATGCTGGTGACCAACGCCAGGTCGGCATCGATCAGGTTCACCGCGTCCAGACGCCCCCCTAGCCCGACTTCCAGCACCACAGCGTCCAGCGCCGCCTGCTCGAACAGCCAGAACGCTGCGAGGGTGCCCATTTCGAAGTAGGTCAGGGAAATGTCGCCGCGCGCCTGTTCAATCACGGCGAACGCGTCGCACAGCTGCGCATCGGTCGCTTCGACGCCCTGCACTTGCACGCGCTCGTTATAGCGCAGCAGATGCGGCGAGCTGTAAACGCCGACTTTCAGCCCTTGAGCTTGAAGCAGCTGGGCGACGAAGGCGCAGGTGGAGCCTTTGCCGTTGGTGCCGGTGACTGTGATCACTCGTGGCGCGGGCCGGGTAAGCCCGAGCTTGAGCGCCACTTGTTGAGAACGGTCCAGCCCCATGTCAATGGCCGAAGGATGCAGTTGCTCGAGGTACGCGAGCCATTCGGCCAGAGAGCGTTGGGTCATATGTTGGCCGGAACAGGCGGAACGACGATAGGTTCGATTTTTGGTGCGATGAACTTCGGCGTCGGCAAGCCCATCATCTGAGCCAGGACATTGCCCAGGCGCTGACGCAGTTCCTGACGATGAATGATCATGTCGATCGCACCGTGCTCCAGCAGGAACTCGCTGCGCTGGAAGCCTTCTGGCAGTTTTTCACGGACCGTCTGCTCGATAACGCGCGGACCGGCGAAACCAATGAGCGCCTTTGGCTCGGCAACGATCACGTCGCCCAGCATCGCCAGACTGGCGGAAACACCGCCGTAAACCGGGTCAGTCAGTACCGAGATGAACGGCAGACCCTCTTCACGCAAGCGCGCGAGCACAGCGGAAGTCTTGGCCATCTGCATCAGGGAGATCAGGGCTTCCTGCATCCGCGCACCACCGGAAGCTGCGAAGCAGACCATCGGGCAGCGCTTTTCCAGAGCGTAATTGGCGGCCTGAACGAAGCGCTCACCGACGATGGCGCCCATGGAACCGCCCATGAAGGAGAACTCGAAGGCAACGGCGACGACCGGCATGCCCAGCAAGGTGCCGCTCATGGAAATCAACGCGTCTTTTTCGCCGGTCTGCTTCTGGGCGGCGGTCAGACGGTCCTTGTATTTTTTGCTGTCACGAAACTTCAGGCGGTCGACCGGCTCAAGATCGGCGCCGATTTCGTCGCGACCTTCGGTGTCCAGAAAGATATTCAGGCGCGAACGTGCATTGATGCGCATGTGGTGGTTGCACTTGGGGCACACGTCCAGGGTCTTTTCCAGCTCTGGTCGATACAGCACCGCCTCGCACGAAGGGCATTTGTGCCAAAGGCCTTCAGGTACCGAGCTCTTCTTGACCTCGGAACGCATGATCGAAGGGATCAGCTTATCTACCAACCAGTTGCTCATGCTTTCTTTCTCCAATACCGGTGGCTCGAACGCTGTGGCGGTAAATGCCACGCGCATGCCCTTGAGCTAAATTCATGTGCAGCGTTCATTGGTTCGTTGCAGCGATCGGCTCGAAGCCTGACCTGCCGCACTTGCACCTTTAACCGCCGCCCTCAACCTTGTTGCCACGAGACGCAGAACGTCTTCGCTCATTCAATCGGACCTGCCCGCAAACTGCGGCAGCAGGCTAGTGGACGGCAACTGCGTGCCGACCGTCACATCGCGATCCCAACCTGGGGCCCGGGCCTGGCTTCAGGCGCCGTGGACCGCACTCATGAACGCGCGAATCTTGTCGTGATCTTTGATGCCTTTGCTCTTTTCGACGCCGCCGCTGACATCGACTGCGTAGGGCTGCACCTGCGCGATAGCCTGGGAAACGTTAGCTGAGGTCAAACCTCCAGCCAGAATAATGGGTTTGCTCAGCCCTTTAGGGATCAGCGCCCAGTCGAAGGTTTCGCCGGTCCCGCCCGGCACGCCTTCGACGTAGGTGTCCAGCAGGATACCGCTGGCTTTGGAGTACAGCTTGCAGGCTGCGGCGATGTCGTCACCGGCCTTGACCCGCAGCGCTTTGATGAAGGGACGATGATAGCCCTCACATTGCTCTGGCGTTTCGTCGCCATGAAACTGAAGCAAGTCCAGCGGGACTGCATCCAGTGTCTCGTTCAGCTCGCAGGCGCTGGCGTTGACGAACAAGCCAACGGTAGAGATGAACGGCGGCAATGCCGCGATGATTGCCTTGGCCTGCTTTGCAGTGACTGCACGCGGACTCTTTGGATAAAACACGAAACCGATGGCATCGGCTCCGGCTTCAACGGCTGCCAACGCATCTTCTATGCAGGTAATCCCGCAGATCTTGCTGCGAACGGCTGACATGTCGTGAAACCTCAGGTCTTTTCGTAAAGTGCCGGATGTTAGCAAATGCTTTTCCGGGCGTCAGCCGTCAAGTTCAGCGAAGCCTGTCAGAAAGTGCGGCCCGACGTAGCGCTCAGGCAACGGAAATTCGTCGCGGTACTCGACCTGAACCAGATACAGGCCGAAAGGATGGGCCGTCACGCCACCGGTACGACGCACCCGACTTTCCAAAACCTCACTCGCCCATTCAACAGGCCGCTCCCCTGCCCCGATGGTCATCAACACACCGGCAATGTTACGCACCATGTGATGCAGAAACGCGTTGGCGCGGATGTCGATCACGATCATCTTGCCGTGACGGGTAACCCGCAGGTGATGCAATTGCTTGATAGGGGATTTGGCCTGGCACTGCCCTGCACGAAATGCGCTGAAATCGTGGGTGCCGACCAGATACTCGGCCGCCAGCGCCATACGCTCGACGTCCAGCGGGCGATGATTCCAGGTGATCTCCTGATTCAGGTGCGCCGGGCGGATCTGGTCGTTGTAGATCACGTAGCGGTAACGTCGGGCAATGGCTTTGAACCGCGCATGAAAATCTGCCGGCATCACCTTCGCCCAGGTGACGCTGATGTCATGGGGCAGATTGATGTTGGCACCCATGGTCCAGGCTTTCATCGTGCGCACGGCCTGGGTGTCAAAATGCACCACTTGGCCACAGGCATGAACACCAGCGTCGGTGCGACCAGCGCACATCAGGCTGACCGGGGAATCGGCTACTTTGGACAAAGCGTTTTCAAGGGTTTCCTGCACAGTCGTCACTCCGGACGCCTGTCGCTGCCAGCCGCTGTAGCGTGAACCTTTGTATTCAACGCCCAATGCGATTCGGAAAAAACCTTCAGCCGCCATTTCGGCGGCTGCCGTTTGTGGCTCGGTGTCTGTAGTTGCCAAGAACTTAAAGCCTGTCGGTGTGCGCGAAGGGCGGCCATTATACGGCGACAAAAAAAAGACGCCACGCGCTTGGTCTACAAATGCAAACGACCGCCGAAGCGGTCGTTTACGTCACACAGTTGAAGATCAGACCAGTCGCGACAACATTTCGCGCGCTTCGGTGATCTGCCCATCATCCCCTTCTGCCACGACCTCGTCGAGAATGTCGCGAGCGCCATCGGCATCACCCATTTCGATGTAGGCCCGAGCCAGATCAAGCTTGGTTGCCGCCTCATCGGTACCTGAAAGGAAATCGAATTCAGGCTCGTCTTCGTCCAACAGCGCATCGTCCTCAGTGAAGGTCGGAGCGTCGTCGAACGGCTTGGGGATCGGTGGCTGCTCCAGACTTTGCGAGAGGCGCTCAAGCTCGGCATTGACGTCATCGATCTCCGAAGCAAAAGCAGCCGACGCCTGCTCGGTTTCGATCTCGTCAGCCAGGGACAAGTCGAAGTCCGCTGGCAGTTCCAGGTCGTCATCAGCCAGCGAAGCGGGTTGCGCGCCGCCCAACTCCAAGCCTGCGTCGGACGCGGGCAACTCGCGCAGCTCATCTTCCATGCCCAGCAGGTAATCGTCCTCGGCCTTTAATGAAGGCTGATCCTCGGACAGATTGAGGTCGAAATCGGACAGGTCGTCGGGCTTGGTTTCGGCGGCCTCGGTTTGCTCACGCAGGATCGCGTCGAAATCCAGCTCCTGAGGCGTTGAAACGGCCAATGGCGCATCCAGCTCAAGATCATCGAGATGCAACTCAGTAGAGCGATCCTCGACATGGGTCGGCGACGCAGCTTCCAGTTCGTCCAGGCTCAGGTCGAATGCCGTGTCGAAATCGTCAGGCTCTTCGACCGGCGCTTGAGCTGCTGCTGGTGGCACGATCGACGCAGGCTCAGCTTCGGTCGGCTCGTCCTTCAGCAAGTCCTGCACATACTGCTCGTCACGCTGGGAAGCCAAGACAGCAGCGGCGGCGCCTGCTGCGGCGATAGCTGCTGCGGAGGCCATGGATGGATAACGGCTTTTGAGTTCTTCGACTTCGGCGTGATTCTGACCTGTGGCGATGAGCTTGCGTTCGTGGGCTACGAACTCGGCCTGATTATCCTGTTCGGCGTGCAACTCCATCAGCTTCAGACGCAGGTCGCTGCGCTGTGGCTCTTCGTGGATGGCTTCTTCGAGCAGCTCGACTGCCTGATTGATGCGGCCGTAAGCAAGGTGGATTTCAGCCTGAACGAGCGCGTCAGCCGGATGTTCGCGGACCGGCGCGGTGACTACGGTCGGCGCCGGCGAAGGCTTTGGGCCAGAGGGGGGTACCTCAAGGCCTTCGAAACTGTTTTCCTGCAAATCCAGATCGGACCCGAACTCATTCTCTTCAGCCAACGCCCGGGCCATTTGTCGATGCTTTTCGGCTTCGGCCATCGCATTGCGACGACGTGCCAACAGCAGCAGGAGCAACAACAGAATCAACAGCGCCCCGCCACCCACCAATCCCAGGAGCAATGGATTAGCCAGTAGCTGGTTGAACGGGTTGTTGGAATCGGCGGTTTCAACCGGGGCCACAGGCGTAACGGCCAATGGCTGATCAGGCGTGGCACCGGTGACGGTGGCGCCATCGACTGGCAGCGCATCCTCCGGGGCAATTTCGTTAGGTGGCTTGCCAGACGCATCGGGGGCGGGAGCTGCGGGAACAATCGCCGCCGGCATTGCCGAGTTGGCTGGCGCCGCAGGATTGGCAGCGTTATTGGGATTGGTGACACTGTTGGGGCTGACGGTGCTATTGGGGTCAATCGCAGGAGCTGGCACTGCTGCGCCGGCTGCCTGCATTTTTGCCAATTGATCGTTCTTCAGCTGGATCAGGCGCTGCAGCTTGTCGACCTGACTTTGCAGGTCGCCCATTCGGCTTTTCAGTTCATCGTTGTCGCGGCGCGTTGTGTCCAGGCTTTCCTGAGTCGTCGCCAGCTTGCTTGCAAGCTCTGCGTTGTCACCGGCTTTGCCCTTGGCGGCGGCCTTGTTATCGGCGGAAACCAGGCTGAGATTATCGGCGGCGTCGATCTGGGTCGGCGCTGCGCTTGGGCGGTCACGGCGGGTAGCATCGACCTGACGGCTGCCACTTGGCAGACGACGCCCCTGGCGCCAGGCCTGATTCTGTTCAGCAACTTCGGCAATCGCCCGGGGCTGCGGCATGGCCGTTGATTCGGCAGGACTTGGCAGGCGCAGCACCTGACCCTTCTTCAGGCGGTTGATGTTGCCGGCGATGAACGCATCCGGATTCAGCGCCTGGATCGCCAGCATGGTCTGTTGGACGGTGCCACCGTTACGCACGCGCTCGGCGATTTCCCACAGCGTGTCGTTGTTGAGCGTTGTGTATTGAACCAGCTTCGGCTCAGTCGGCGCGGCAGGCTCGGCCACAGGCGGCGCGGGAGTCGGAGTAGCAGGCTGAGTTTGCGCTGGCGCCGCTGCTGGCGCAGTCGATGGAAGCTGGGCAGCAGCCGCTGCGGCTTCCGGCGAGAATTTCGGCGGATCAAGCAACAGGCTGTACTCACGCAGCGCACGGCCATTGGGCCAGAGCACTTGCACGAGGAATTTTACGTAGGGGTCACGAACCGGTTTGGTCGAGGTGATGCGCAGTACGCTTTTGCCGCCAGCGTTGATCACCGGGGTGAACGTCAGGTCATCAAGGATAGCCGTGCGCCCTACACCGGCCTGAGCAAATTCCGCTGAGGTGGCCAGACTGGGCACTACCTGCGCAGCGTTCAGGTCCTGCACTTGTGTCAGCTCGATCTCGGCAAGCAGCGGTTGATTGAGCGTCGACTTGACGGTCAGACCACCGAGCCCGAGCGCGTTTGCCATGCCAGATGACAGCGCCGAAGCCGTAGCGATTGCTAATACCAGTTTACGAACCTGAACCATAGCCCATCCCTTGTTTAAAAATTCCCCGGCAACCGAGAAGATAAAGCCTGCTAGGGCGTAGGGCGTGTCATCACGCCGCAGCTAGAATGATTCTTCGAATTGTCGGCAAGTATCTTTTACACAACGTCTTTTATCAACAATTGCGCGACCTGCACAGCGTTCAGCGCCGCGCCCTTGCGCACATTATCAGACGTGATCCAGAAATTAAGTTCAGACGCATCGTCGATCCCCTGGCGTAAACGTCCTACATAGACGGCGTCCTGTCCTACGGCATCGCCAACCGCCGTCGGGTAATCACCGGCATCTACCAGTTCGATGCCATCTGCAGCGTCAAGCAACGCACTGACCGCTGCTACGTCTACCGGGCCTGCGGTCTGCAACGAAACGCTGAAACTGTCGCCGAAGAACACTGGCACCTGGATGCAGGTCGCCGAAACCTTGAGTAAAGGCAGCGCAAGCAACTCGCGCAACTCGGCGACCAAACGTTTTTCCAGCGCAACATGGCCGTCTGCGTCCGGTGTACCTACTTGAGCGAGCACATTGAACGCCATCTGCCGGTCAAAAACCTTCGGCTCCAGCGGACGGATATTCAGCAGCTCGGTGGTTTGTCGCGCCAGCTCGGTCACGCCTTCGCGGCCCTGGCTCGACACTGCCAGGCAAGCAGTCACGCTCACTCGCTGTATATCCAGAACCGCCCGCAACGGCGCAATGATCAGCGCAAGGGCCGCAGCGCTCGGGCTTGGGCAGGCCACCTGATACGGCTTGACCAAGCCAGCCAAGAGCGCGGCGTTGATTTCTGGAATGATATTGGGCGCTTGCTCGACCGAGAGGCCCGCAGACAGATCGATCACCGCACAGCCAGCGGCAGTGGCTCGGGGGGAATAGCTGCGCGTAATGGCGGGACCTGCGGCGAAAAACGCCAGCTGTACTTTGCCAAAATCGAACTCATCGACTTCACGCACGCGTACGTTCTTGCCGCGAAACGGCACCGAGTGACCCGCAGATTCGGCACTGGCGAGTAAATTCAGCGCCCCTACCGGAAACTCGAGTTCTTCTAGAATCTGGACGATGGTTTCGCCGACAGTACCGGTGGCGCCAACAACGGCGATATCAAAGGACTGACTCATGCAAAAACCTCAGGAAAATCGGGGAGCGGCACTTTAACCGCCGAGTACCCGCCAGGCAATTGAACTGGCGAAGCAATGCAGGCGCCCTGCGTAGGATGTTGAGTCAGGGCTCCAGCCCAATTTTGAAAAATTCGCCGCCACTCCAGACCCCAAGCCATCGTTGGCCGTCGATCTCGCGCGTGACCGCAAGATCCACCAGTTGGTAGAAAACGTTACGGTGGACCAGCGCTTCAAGATTAGTGCGAACATGAAGATAAGGCGCTGGCTCTTGGCTGTCCGAATCGATGCTGACCCGCAGCCCGTGCTCGGGGCCGGCTTCGACAACGTCATCGACGTTGGTGGTAAAGCGCAGCACTTGCGTTTCACCCTCCCCCTGTACGTCCAGCAGCACCGCCACAAAGGGCGCGTCATCGACCGTGATGCCTACCTTCTCAACCGGCGTAATTAAAAAGTACGTGTCGCCGTCGCGGCGAATGATGGTCGAGAACAACCGCACCATAGGTTTGCGGCCAATGGGCGTGCCCAGGTAATACCACGTTCCGTCACGGGCGATACGCATGTCGATATCGCCACAAAAATCCGGATTCCACAGATGCACAGGCGGTAAGCCTTTGCCAGAGCTGGGGATCTGCGCCAATAAATCATTGGCTTTGCCCGGGCCACTCATAGTTGCTCCTTAGCGACGCTCTACACCGATGAGGCTACGAGCGTAGTCTTCCATAGGCGGACCAAGCAAATCTTCGGGCTTGGTGTCGTACAGCGTGAGCAATCCGCCGCGACTGTGGATGCGCGCCGAGTCGATCAGATAACGAGTGTTGGTTTCGATCAGCATTAGCTGAATTACGCCGCTGTCGATGCCCAGGCGATCCAGGGCTTCCTGGTCGGACCATTCATCAAAGTTACCGATACGGTCGTCTGCGCGTGCAAATCGGGTGTACAGCAGATAGTGGGCGCCTGCGCTGCGTGCCTCATTCATCGCTTCATCGAGTCCTTCAGGGCCTCGCGCCTTGCGGACCATCGGGAAATATTCGACGAAGCCTTTGAAAGCTTCTTCAGCAACGACGTTAGGCCGGGGGTAAGCGCCGCCCGGCGGCACGAAGGCGCCTTGAGCGATATAAATGAAGGAGTCGGGCTGCAATCGCCAATTGCTAATGCGGCGAGTTGAACTGTGATCCAGCAGCCCCGCATCACTGAGTTCGTCGTGGGCGCCTTGCGCCAGATCACTGACGTGCATGCACCCACCCAAAGCCAACAGCGCTACTACTAACAGCAGGCTACGCATTAATCTCTCCAAGGGCCGGCGACGGAAAACCGGCGAATGGTCGTCTAATGCAGCTTTTGCGCCACTTCGGTCAGGTACTAGAGATTTCGGGCTTGGGGTCGTGGCCGGGGTCGATATCGCGTTTACGCTTGTTGCCCATGCGCACACCGATATCCATCAGGAACTGGAAAAACCCTTCCTGATCTTCGAGCACGTTGCTCCAGAACGGAGAGTGGTACAGCGCAACAGCGCCATGCACCAGCGCCCAGGCGGCGCAGTAGTGGAAATACGGCGGCACGTCCTCAAGCTTGCCCTCGGAAATCCGACCTTTGATCAGCAGCGTGAGGTGCTCGAAGTTGGAGGCGCGAATCTTGTGCAGCTCCTCGACCATCTCCGGCACTTGATTGCCTTTGACGACTTTCTCTTCCAGGCGATCGAACAACCGGTAGCGCTGCGGATCGCGCATCCGGAACTCAAAGTAAGCGCGAGAGAGTGCTTCTTTGTCTTTATCGACGTCGGCCGAATGCAGCAGCTCGTTCAGATCGCGCTCGTAGTCGAGCATCAAGCGCAGATAGATCTCGGCTTTGGATTTGAAATGCTTATAGATAGTCCCTTTGCCGATACCTACCGCGTCAGCGATCATTTCGACGGTGACACTGTCTTCGCCCTGTTCGAGGAACAGCTTGAGCGCGATGTCGAGAATTTCTTGCTCACGGCGCCGAAACTCACGGACTTTACGAGGTTCTTTCTGCATAGGAAGAGGCTGTGGGTTCAAAATCGAAGCCGCACATTATGCCTATCTTGCGCCAAATTGCACGGATCATCCGACCATCTTCACGTTACGTCCACAATGCTTGGTGCATGAAACGCGGTTATTCCGAAGGACGCTGCCCTGCCCTCCTCGAAAAATTGTCGGAACGTCCAGACATAGGCATTTTCGCCACTTTTATTGAGCTTTTCGAAGATGTTGAGCGCGCCTAGATGGAGGATCGCAGCCGACCCTGCGTATTGGGCTATGAATACCCGTCCAGGTATTCCAAAACTGTTTAAAAAATGTACAAGGGACACTGGACGCTGGCTGAATCTGACCAATACTTAAAGTCGCTGACGTGGCATCTCCCCCAAATGGCGCGTCAGTAAAGACACCAATGGATAGCGTGTCTTTGTTTTACTCCTAATGGTCTTAACCCGGATTCACCCCCCAGAACCCGGGTTTTTTTTGCCTGCGATTTGAGCAGTCAGGAAGCCACGTGTGCCAGCGGGAACAAGCGCCGGAAATTTTCGGTGGTCTGCTCGGCTAGGCGCTCGTAGGTCTCGCCGCGCAGCATGGCCAGAAACTCAGCCACTTCACGAACGTACTGTGGCAGGTTCGGCTTGCCGCGATAGGGGATCGGCGCGAGATACGGCGAATCGGTTTCGACCAACAATCGATCTGCCGGGACCTTGCTGGCCACATCACGCAGGGCCTCGGCGTTGCGGAAGGTGACAATGCCAGACAGCGAAATATAGAACCCCATATCCAGCGCGGCCTTGGCCATGTCCCAGTCTTCGGTGAAACAGTGCAACACGCCGCCCTGAGGTAATGCCGCTTCACGCAGCAGGGTCAAGGTGTCGGCGCGGGCGCCACGGGTATGAACGATCACCGGTTTGCCGGTGATGTTGGCAGCCTGCAGGTGCAAACGAAACGAGGCCTGCTGCAACTCGGCGGCCTCGGGCTCGTAGTGGTAATCCAGACCAGTTTCGCCGATGGCTACCACGCGCGGGTGATCCAGCTCTTCGAGCAACCACGCCAGCGCAGGCGCCTCGCCAGGCTTGAGGTCCAACGGATGAATGCCTACCGAACAATCCACATCCTCGTAGCGCTCGGCCAAGGCCTTAACAGCGCCAGCGTTTTCGGCACTGACGCCGATGCACAGGAAATGCCCGACACCCCTGCTCCGCGCCGCATCAAGGGCAGCATCGAGGGAACCAGCGTGTTGGGTGAGATCGAGACGATCAAGGTGGCAATGGGAATCTACAAGCATGGGGACACGGCAACTTACATCGTATGGGTAGGACGGTCGGACTTGAGGGCGCCCGCCAGGTAATTTTCAATCATGTTTCGCGCGGTATTATCGCCGTCGTTGAACTGCACGCCCACGCCAGCAGCGCGGTTGCCCTGAGCCCCTTTCGGCGTGATCCAGGTGACTTTGCCGGCGACCGGGATTTTTTCGGGCTCATCCATCAGGTTCAGCAACATGAACACCTCATCGCCCAGCTTGTAGCTTTTGCTGGTCGGGATGAACAAACCGCCATTCTTGATGAAGGGCATATAGGCGGCGTAGAGAACCGACTTGTCCTTGATGGTCAGGGACAGAATGCCGTTACGTGGACCTGGACTCAGTGGCAAACTCATCGTGACTCCCCGGGGGATAATCTGTGTTTTCTTGCGCAGCGCTGGCCAGTCTACCCTCGACCGGTCAGCTCTGCCCACTGCACCAATAGGGCTTCGAGCAACAAGACGCGGTTCAAGTTCGCCTTGGACATGACTTTCTGTCGCTGGGCGAGCACCCAGTCCTGCATCGACAGCACTTTGCCTTGTGCCGATTTCTGCGCCAGGTACTGGACCACCTTGCGCATGTCAGTCAGTCCCAGGCCCTCTTCATCCTGCGTCAATTGATAGCGCAGGATCAGGTGCGACCAATCGCAAAACCAGTCGAACAGCAATAACAAGGGAATCTCTTTCCAGCCTTCAGCCAACTGCGTCGGCGAGGCTTGCTGTTTGAGCAGCTTCTTCACGCCGTCGACGACCAGCGCACGCTGCTCGCGGATACCTTGCCCCTGCAGTCTCACAGCGGCTAAGGGTGAGCCAGCGGCCAGGCTCAGTAATTCGATACGCTCGTCTTCGCTTGAGCCAGGCAGCGCCTCGGCCAGCCAGGCCAGACTCATGGCCTCACTGGGCAACGGACAGGCTTGTTGCACGCAACGGCTTTTCACCGTTGGCAGCAAACGGCTGGGCTGATGCGTGACCAACAGCAGCACGGTATTGCCGGACGGCTCTTCGAGACTTTTGAGCAAGGCATTGGCGGCGTTGATGTTCATCGACTCGACCGGCTCGATCAGCACCACTTTACGGCCGCCCATCTGAGCGGTCTGGACCACGAAGCTGACCAGCTCGCGCACCTGATCGACCTTGATCGCCTTGTCGGCCTCTTCGGGCTCCAGCACATAATTGTCCGGATGACTTCCGGCGGCCAGCAACAGGCAGGATTTGCACTCACCGCAAGCGTCAAGCCCCACAGGGCGCTGACACAGCAAGCGGTACATCAGGCGCTCGGCCAGCGCGCGCTTACCGATGCCGATCGGGCCGTGCAATAGATAGGCGTGGGCATGCTGTTCGCGCCCGGCCATCTGCTGCCACAAACTGTCTTGCCAAGGATAGGCCTCAGGCATGTCGGGGTTCCGCGAGCAACTTCAGTAATTCGGGCAACAACGAATCCAGCGACGCTTGCACTTCAGCCAACGACAACGCAGCGTTAACCAGACGATAGCGCTCTGGAGCGGCAGCGGCGCGGTTCAGATAAGTACTGCGCACGGCATCGAAAAATGCCCGCCCCTCCTGCTCGAAGCGATCCAGCCGACCGCGTGCCGTGGCACGGGCCAGACCAATCTCCACAGGCAGGTCGAACACCAGCGTCAGGTCTGGACGCAAGGCGCCCTGAACAAAGTTCTCCAGGGTGGCGATCCGCTCGATGGACAAGCCCCGGCCGCCACCCTGATACGCATAAGTTGCATCGGTAAAACGGTCACACAGCACTACTGCGCCACGGGCCAAAGCCGGGCGAATCACTTGCGCCAGATGCTGCGCCCGGGCTGCAAACACCAGAAGCAACTCGGTGTCGGCGTTCATGGCTTCGTCGCTGGGGGCCAGCAATAATTCACGGATGCGCTCCGCAAGAGGCGTGCCGCCAGGCTCGCGGGTCAGCACAACGTCGATGCCGTGTCTACGCAGGCACTCGGCGAGGTAATCGCGATTGGTGCTTTTGCCCGCGCCTTCCGGACCTTCCAGGGTAATAAACAAGCCAGTCACAGGCGGTCCTTAATCAGATTCATTGCGGCGATTTTCCGCTTTCGTCGTGTTTGTCAGGGCTGTCACCCGGCGCCGCCGACTTCTCTGCCGGCTGATCGGACGCAGGAGAAGCCGGCTTGTCGGTGTCGGGCGTGGCGGTCTGCGCAGGGGTAACAGGCAGCGCCGGTTCAGCCTCGGGGACAGGAACGGTCATCGGCACCGGGCTGGATCGATAGTCGGAGCGACGCTTGAGCTGGAACTCCTTGACCGCCGCATTATGCGCATCCAGGTCGTTGGAGAACACATGACTGCCGTCGCCACGGGCAACAAAATAAAGACTGCTGCCTGCCACGGGGTTCATGGCCGCATGGATAGCCTCGCGGCCAACCATTGAAATCGGCGTCGGCGGCAAACCAGAAATCACGTAGGTGTTGTAGGGCGTGGCCTCCTTGAGAAAGGCGCGGGTCAGTTTGCCGGTGTAGCGTTCACCCAGGCCGTATATCACGGTCGGATCGGTCTGCAGCAGCATGCCCTTTTCCAGCCGTCGCACGAATACGCCAGCGATCTGCCCGCGCTCCTGTGGCACGCCGGTTTCTTTCTCGACCAGCGAGGCCATGATCAGCGCTTGGTAAGGATTGCTGTACGGCACTTCGGAAGCGCGCTTGTCCCACTCCTCTTTGAGCACCTCATCCAGCCGGTTGTAGGCTTGTCTGAGCAGTTCCACATCGGTCATTCCGCGCACATAGCGGTAGGTGTCGGGAAAGAAACGGCCTTCGGGAAATACGTCGGGATGACCCAGCTTTGCCATCAACTCGCTGTCGCTGAGATTAGCCAGGGTCTGCTCAAGCTTCGCCTGCTTGCCGAGTGCCGCACGCACCTGACGGAAATTCCAGCCTTCGACCAGCGTCAGGCTGTACTGCACAACATCGCCTTTTTGCCATAACGTCAGCAGGGATTTGGCGTCCATCCCCGGCGTCATGCGGTATTCGCCGCTGTGCAGCGATTGCTCGGAAAGGTTGAAGCGCCAGTAGAGACGCAGCCAGAAGGCGTCCTTTATCACGCCTTCGGTTTGCAGGCGATTGAGCACGCCGGTTGGCGAAGAGCCCGCCGGGACGTCCAGCAGTTGCTCCTGAGTCAGATTAAGCGGTTGATGCAACGCGGTGTTTTGCTGCCAATAAGCCAGCCCCAACAACAAACCCGCCAGAACAACACCCGTCTCCAGCAAGACCAATAATTTTCGGATCACGAATCAGATATCCAGAAGCCTGCGGGCAAGATTTTGCAGTTTACGGGTGAGCGAACCAACCGGCCAGTTCCGCTGCTCGAAAGCGCACACCGGCCAGACCCCATAGACACTGTTGCAGACGAACACCTCGTCCGCCTGGGCAAGATCGGTCATCTGCAGATCGGCGACTTCCACAGCGATGCCCGAAGCAAGCGCTTGATCCAGCAGCTCCGCGCGCATGACTCCAGCGACACCGCAACGGCTTAGGTCGGCAGTGCGCAAGACATTGTCCGCGACCAGAAACAGGTTGCTGTAGACCGCTTCGATAATGCGACCGGATGTGTCACGCATCAGACCTTCGGCATGTTCAGCATCCTGCCATTCGCCGCGGGCAATCACTTGTTCCAGGCGGTTGAGATGCTTGAGGCCTGCCAGCAAAGGTTGCTCGGCGAGTCGGGTTTGACAGGGAAAAAGACGAATGCCGTGCTCGGCGTTTTTCTCGGGATAGGCTGGCAGCAGGCTGCTTTGGAGAATCCGACGGGGTTGCGCGTCAGGTGCTGGAGCGTAGCCGCGCTGACCATCTGCACGCGTGACGATGAGTTTCATCACCCCTTCGCCCATTTGCGTGGCGAAGGCCAGACATTCGCGCTGGATCAACGGCAGATCCAGCGCCAGCGCCAATCGTGAGCCGCCAGACTGAAGACGCTCCAAGTGACGTGCGAACAGCACAGGCTGACCTGACTTGACCAGAATGGTCTCGAACAGGCCGTCACCATAGGCCAACCCGCGATCCTTGACGGACAGGGTGTCGGCCTGGGTGCCATCGATCCAGCACAAGGTCATTCGGCGAACCGGCGGAACACCAGAGAGCCGTTGGTACCACCGAAGCCGAACGAGTTGGATATCACCACGTCGATTGGCATGTTGCGCGCTTCATGGGGCACGAAGTCCAGATCGCAGCCTTCGTCCGGCTCATCGAGGTTGATGGTCGGCGGCGCGACCTGACCGTTGATTGCCAGGATGCTGAAGATCGCTTCCACTGCGCCCGCAGCGCCCAGCAAATGCCCGGTCATGGATTTGGTCGAGCTGACCGCCAGTTGCCTGGCATGCTCGCCGAACACCGACTTGATGGCGTTCGCTTCGGCCAAATCGCCCGCCGGGGTCGAGGTGCCGTGAGCGTTGATGTATTGCACCTGGTCAATGTTGACCTTCGCGTCACGTAACGCATTGGTGATGCAGCGAGCAGCACCTGCGCCATCATCAGGTGGCGAGGTCATGTGAAAGGCATCGCCGCTCATGCCGAAACCAATCAGCTCGGCGTAAATGGTCGCGCCCCGCGCCTTGGCGTGCTCAAGCTCTTCGAGCACCAGCGCACCCGCACCGTCGGCCAGCACGAAGCCATCGCGGCCTTTGTCCCACGGACGGCTGGCGCGCGCCGGGTCGTCATTGCGAGTCGAGAGCGCTCGGGAGGCACCAAAGCCACCCATGCCAAGACCACAGGCCGCCATTTCAGCGCCACCTGCGATCATCACGTCGGCTTCGTCGTAGGCGATATTACGCGCCGCCATGCCGATGCAATGCGTACCAGTGGTACACGCTGTGGCGATGGCGTAGTTAGGTCCCTGTGCACCCAGGTGAATGGACAGGAATCCGGAAATCATGTTGATGATCGAGCCGGGCACGAAAAACGGCGAAATCCGCCGAGGGCCCGACTGGTGAAGGATACGACTGGTGTCTTCGATGTTGGTTAGGCCACCGATGCCTGAACCCATCGCCACGCCAATGCGATCACGATTGGTATCGTTGACTTCAAGTCCGGCGTTGCGAACCGCCTGAAATCCCGCCGCCAACCCGTATTGAATGAACAGGTCGAGCTTGCGAGCCTCCTTGAGCGAGAGGTATTGCTCGACATCGAAGCCTTTGACAGATCCACCGAAGCGAGTGCTGTAGGCCGAAAGGTCCGTGTGTTCGATAAGGCCAATGCCACTGCGGCCAGCCAGAATGCCTTGCCAAGTACTCGGCACATCGGTGCCCAATGGCGTCAGCATACCCATACCGGTGACCACGACGCGTCTACGCGACACAGGACTCTCCTTTTTTCTAATGACGACACGCTGCAGCGTTTCTTAAAGAAAAAACCGCACGCCGGGGGGCAGTGCGGTTTTTCCACGACAGCAAGCGACGATTACAAACTGTTATGCCTGGTGGGCAGTAACGTAATCGATAGCAGCTTGAACAGTGGTGATCTTCTCAGCTTCTTCGTCAGGGATTTCAGTCTCGAATTCCTCTTCCAGAGCCATCACCAGCTCAACGGTGTCAAGGGAGTCGGCACCCAGGTCTTCAACGAAGGAAGCACTGTTGGTCACTTCCTCTGCCTTGACGCCAAGTTGTTCAGCAACGATTTTCTTGACGCGCTCTTCGATGGTGCTCATACCGTGTTTTAACTCCTAGTGGACAAATTCAGGCAGCTGGCCGATGGGTAAGTGTATAGAAGAGGTTTTGCGTATTTCAAGCTTAACGCAATTCCCGTTACGCCCAACGTCTTCTGCCCGTTAAAAGATTTCAGCTTTATAACGGATTTTAGACAGCCCGTATTACATTTTTTTGAAGCGGCCCATCACATGTACATGCCGCCGTTCACGGGGATTGTAGCCCCGGTAACGTAGCCTGCACCTTCCGAAGCAAGAAAAGCGACCACGTGCGCGATCTCTTCTGCCTGCCCCAGTCGACCCAGAGGAATCTGAGTCGTCAGGGAATCACGTTGCGCCTGTGGCAGCTCACGGGTCATATCTGTATCGATAAACCCTGGAGTTACCGAGTTGACGGTCACTGACCGCGAACCCACTTCACGCGCCAGGGCGCGACTGAAACCTTCGAGCCCCGCTTTGGCGGCGGCATAGTTTACTTGGCCTGCGTTGCCCATGGCACCCACAACCGAGCCAATGCTGATAATTCGCCCCCAACGCGCTTTGGTCATTCCGCGCAAAACGCCCTTGGACAGGCGATAAAGGCTGGTCAGATTGGTATCGATTACATCATGCCATTCGTCATCTTTCATGCGCATCATCAGGTTATCGCGGGTGATACCGGCATTATTGACCAGGATCAGCGGCGCACCGACACGCTCTTGAATCAATGCCAGGGTCGCATTGACCGACTCATTACTGCAGACATCCAGCGCCAGACCGAAACCTTCGATCCCGTGCTCCTTGAAGGTTGCGGTAATGCGCTCGGCACCCGTTTCCGACGTCGCAGTACCAACAACGGTCGCGCCATTACGGCCCAACTCAAGCGCAATGGCTTGGCCAATTCCGCGACTGGCGCCGGTGACCAGCGCAACTTTACCTTGCAGGCTCATGCAAGCATCTCCTTATCAAGCCAACGCCGCGTGAGTCGCGGCAAAAGCATCTGGGGTGTTGAGGTTGTAAGTCGTTACGCCTTCTGCGCAACGCTTGTTCAAGCCGGCCAGCACTTTGCCTGGCCCGCATTCGACCAACTGCACTGCGCCACTGGCAGCCAGTGTCTGGATTGACTCGACCCAGCGCACAGGCTTGTAGAGTTGTTGCAGCAGATCGGTCTTGAGCGTATCCAGATCCGATACCACACCGGCGCTGACGTTTTGCACCAGAGGAATCTGCGGGGCCTGCCAATCGATGGCAGCAACCGATTCGGCGAAGCGCTGGGCCGCAGGACGCATCAGCTCGCAATGCGACGGAACACTGACTGGCAACGGCAAGGCCCGCTTGGCGCCTTTAGCCTTGCACAGCTCGATAGCGCGCTCGACTGCAGCTTTTGCCCCTGCAATAACCACCTGGCCCGGCGAATTGAAATTCACTGCACTGACGACTTCGCCTTGAGCGGCCTCAGCGCACGCTGCGATGACATCAGCATCTTCCAGGCCGAGAATCGCTGCCATACCGCCCTGCCCGGCAGGCACGGCTTCCTGCATCAACTGCCCGCGACGCTCGACCAGTTTGACGGCATCGGCCAAAGACAGGCTACCGGCAGCTACCAACGCACTGTATTCACCCAGGCTATGACCTGCGACGAAAGCAGGCCGCGCGCCGCCTTCAGCCAGCCAGACACGCCACAGCGCGATGGAAGCGGTGAGGATCGCGGGTTGAGTCTTGTCTGTTTGATTGAGCAGTGCTTCAGGGCCTTCCTGAGTCAACGCCCAGAGATCGTAGCCCAATGCATCGGAGGCTTCTTTGAACGTCTCCAGAACCACTGGGTACTGAGCCCCAAGTTCGGCAAGCATGCCGAGCGATTGCGAGCCTTGACCCGGAAAGACGAATGCGAGGGATGCGGACATTAAACAAGCCCCTGGTTATTGTCGTAGACATAAACGCCCGGCCTTGGCCGCGCGCGAGAAATTCTATGCGAAACAGTTGGTCATTTGGATGACCGGCCAGTCACTGGCGTCACATTTTAGCGCAGACCACGATTTGCAGACTGCCAATGCTTTCTACAGCAACGTCTCCAGGCGCTCACTAAGACGTGCAGGAAGATTTACCTGAATCTCTATGATCGCGCGGGATATTGCGCTCTGAAAGCCTTGCACGCCTGCCGAACCGTGACTCTTGATCACTATTCCATGCAAGCCGAGAAAGCTCGCTCCGTTGTGTCGCGCTGGTGCAAGGTCGTCCTTCAAGCGATTGAGCATAGGCATTGCCAGTGCCCCAACGACTTTGGCCAGCATGTTTCGCCTGAACAGGCTATCGATGCGCTCGCCAATCATGGTCGCCAGACCTTCGCTGGACTTGAGCAGGATATTGCCAACAAAGCCGTCGCATACCACCACGTCAGCTTCGCCCCGATAAAGACCATCACCCTCGATAAAGCCGATGTAATTAAGCCCCGGTGCAGCCTGCAGCAAACTGGCGGCAAGCTTGACCTGCTGATTGCCCTTGATGTCCTCAATGCCGACGTTGAGCAATGCAACCTTCGGACTGGACACCCCAAGCGCTTCGGCCGCTACCGAACCCATTACTGCAAACTGATGGAGGCTTTGCGCACTGCAATCGACGTTAGCGCCTAAATCAAGCAGCTGGCAGTAGCCATGGCGCGTGGGAACGGCTGCAACCATAGCCGGACGATCAATGCCAGGAAGCGTCTTGAGTACGAACCGCGAGAGCGCCATCAGAGCGCCAGTGTTCCCGGCACTTACACACGCCTGCGCCTGACCGTTGGCCACCAACTGCAATGCTATGCGCATGGACGAATCACGCTTGTTACGCAATGCCGCTGCAGGACGATCATCCATGGTGATGACGTCATTGGCATGAATAACGAGCAAGCGCGAGCGATCCACACCAGAGTGGCGGGCAATCAGTTCTTCAAGAAGGGGAGCTTGACCCACGAGGGTCAGATGAAGCGAGGGCGTAGCGAGAAGGCAGGCAATGCTGGCCTGAACAATGCTGCGGGGACCGAAGTCCCCGCCCATTGCGTCGATCGCGATGACCGGAGCGGACAAGAAATTACTCGTCAGCGCCCTTGTCGATCACTTTACGGCCACGGTATACGCCTTCTGGCGATACGTGGTGACGCAGGTGAACTTCACCAGTGGTCTTTTCCACAGACAGGGTGCTTGCCTCAAGAGCGTCGTGCGAACGACGCATGTCACGGGCAGAGCGGGATTTTTTGTTCTGCTGAACAGCCATAATTGATTAACTCCTAAACGTTTGGGTCACGCTTTAACTGCGCCAATACACTGAACGGGTTGGACCGCGTTACCTCGTCCTCGCTCGGCTCGGGCTCATCGAGGCCCGCCGGCGGCTGGCATTCTTTCGGATCATGCAACGGCACAATGGGCAAGGCGAGCAGAAGCTCCTCCTCGATCAGTGCCAGCAGATCCAATGGATCTTCGCCGAGTTCCAGCACGTCATAGCCTTTCGGCAACGACTGGGTGTTTGCACCCTCCTTCACCACGATGTAACTGCATTCGCTGTGGATCGGCAGGGTGACCAGCTCAAGACAACGCTGGCAAACCATTTTGACTTCGACGTCGATGGCGCTGTGTATAACCACAGTCCGACGCTCGTCTCGTTCAAAAACGAATTTCGCCTGCACTGTACCGAGATTGTCAGCAAGCGGGTCGCAGAGTCTCTCCAAATCAGCCAGCAGCATTTCTCCCTGAAGAGTAGTGCCACGATCAGCTAATTTGCGCGGGTCAACGTGAGGTGGAATCGGGTCATTCAACATAGGCGCAGCATTCTAGGGACGAGCCTTGTAAGTGTCAAAGGAAATTCCTGTCTGTTCGTAGCGCGAGCCACTGATTACACTCGACTTTCATGTTACGGAGAACCACATGCTGCCTTTGCTCCTTGCCTCCAGCTCGCCCTACCGCCGGGAATTGCTTGATCGCCTGCGCCTGCCGTTCGTCTGTGCGTCGCCAGACATAGACGAAACCCGCTTGCCTGACGAGCCCGCTGTCGCGCTGGTAAAGCGGCTTGCAGAACAAAAAGCCCAGGCGCTTGCACCACGTTTTCCCGGACACTTGATCATAGGCTCCGATCAAGTGGCGGTTCTGGACGAGCAGATCCTGGGCAAACCCTACACTTTTGAGCGAGCGCAGGAACAACTGTCAGCCAGCAGCGGCAAAAGCGTGTCTTTCCTGACGGGCCTTGCGTTGCTCAATAGCGACACGGGCGAGTGCCAGGTCGATTGCGTGCGGTTCACGGTGCATATGCGCGAGCTGGATCAAACGCGCATTGCCCGCTATCTGCACGCCGAGCAACCGTATGATTGCGCTGGCAGCTTCAAAGCCGAAGGACTGGGCGTCAGCCTGTTTCGCGCCACCGAAGGCCCGGATGCCACCAGCCTTATCGGCCTGCCTTTAATAAGGCTGGTGGACATGCTGATGAACGAGGGCCTCACTCTCCCCTGACCCATAACAGACAAACCCGACCAGCGGCCGGGTTTGCAGCAGCCGAAACCGGGATCAGCGCAGACTAGGTCCGTTAAACCCTGCCCACATCGCAATTTGCTCGGCCATGCTGGCACCAAGCTTTTTGGAGAAACGATCAAACGGCGATTCTTGTACGGTGTAATCGACAATATCTTTCTCACCGATCACATCGCGGGCCACGGAGCTAGAGCTGCCCAACCCGTCAACCAGTCCCAGCGCAACTGCCTGCTCGCCAGTCCATACCAGCCCGGAGAATAATTCGGGATGCTCTTTATCCTTCAAGCGATCACCACGACCGGCTTTGACGCTGGCGATGAACTGCTTATGGGTGGTGTCGAGCACGCCCTGCCAGAACGCAGTCTCGTCAGGCTTTGGCGGCTGGAATGGATCAAGGAACGCCTTGTGCTCACCCGAGGTGTAGGTCCGACGATCAACGCCCAGCTTCTCCATAGTGCCGACGAAGCCAAAACCGGCGGCTGTCACACCAATAGAACCGACGAGACTGGCCTTGTCGGCGTAAATCTGATCGGCAGCACTGGCGATGTAATAAGCACCCGAGGCCCCGAGGTCGCTGATCACGGCATACACCTTGATATCAGGCTTGAGCGCGCGCAGGCGGCGGATCTCGTCGTAGATATAGCCCGACTGCACCGGACTCCCGCCAGGGCTGTTAATGCGCAAGATGACACCCTTGGTCTTCTCATCGTCGAAGGCAGCACGCAGAGCGGTAACGATATTGTCAGCGCTGGCAGCTTCCTTGTCGGCGATCATGCCCTGAATATCTATTAATGCTGTATGACTCGACTTGCGCGAAGCGCCTTTTTCAAAATCCATCAGCGGCGAGAACATAAACAGCGCCGCCAAGAGGTAAAGAAAGGTCAAAGATTTGAAGAAGATGCCCCAGCGACGCGAACGGCGCTGCTCCTGAACACTGGCGAGCAATGTCTTTTCGAGCAGCTTCCAGCTTTTTGCGTCAGCCTTGCTATCAACCACATCGTCTTTGTCCTGCGACGTCGTTGCTTTCCATTCGTCCGACATAAATCAATCACCCCAACAACGAAGATTCAGCACTGCGCGTACCCAGCCAGGCACGCAATTCAGAAAAATGATCAATGGCCAGCCGCGGCTCATAGGCCAGCAACGAATCCAGCGCCTGCGCGCCATAACCCACTGCGACCGAATCCATGCCGGCGTTGCGCGCCATTTGCAGATCAAACGAGGAGTCACCGATCATCAAAGCCTTTTCAGGCCTGACTCCACAGTGCTCGAGAATTTCGTGCAGCATCAATGGATCCGGCTTGCTGGCTGTTTCGTCAGCAGCGCGGGTGATGTCGAAATAATCCGTCCAGCCGTGAGCCTTAAGCACTCGATCCAGACCCCGGCGAGCCTTGCCCGTGGCAACGGCGAGCCGGTAGCCCTGAGCGCGAAAATGTTCAAGCGAATTCAGAACGTCGTCAAAAAGCTTCGACGGCTCGACATCCATCGCCATGTAGCAGTCCGCGTAGCGCTGACGGAAATCGATCAGGTCGTTGCCCGAAATGTCCGGGTAGAGGGTGCGAATCGCCTCGGGCAGCCCAAGACCGATGATGCCCTTGATGGCCGGATCATCGCGTACCGGCATGTCCGAGAGGACGGCGGCCTCGCGCATGGCCTCGACGATGCGGCCGATCGAGTCGGCGAGCGTGCCATCCCAATCGAAAATCAGCAGCTCATAATCAGGTTGCACTCAATCGCTCCACGGTCTTGGCCCACATCTCATCCACGGGCGCTTCTACCCTCAATGCGGTACCGTCCTGCATAGGCACGGTCAGCGCGTAGGCGTGCAAGAACAAACGCTTGCCGCCCAAGTCCCGAATCTCTTTGCTGAAGCCTTCGTCGCCGTATTTAGGGTCGCCCGCAATTTCATGACCTGCATGCAACGCATGGACGCGGATCTGATGGGTGCGACCGGTAATCGGCCGAGCCTCGACGATCGTCGCAAAATCACCGAAGCGACGCAGCACCTTGAACAGGGTCAATGCCTCTTTGCCCTCTTCATTGACCTCAACCATCCGCTCACCGGAGCGCAGATTGCTTTTCATCAATGGCGCGCGAACTTGTTTGACGGCGGTCGCCCAGCTACCGCGGACCAGCGCCATGTAGCGCTTATCGACACCATCCCCGCGCAATTGCTCGTGCAGGTGGCGCAACATGCTGCGCTTTTTGGCGATCATCAATAGGCCGGACGTATCGCGATCGAGCCGGTGAACCAGTTCCAGCTCCTTGGCGTCGGGGCGCAACTGACGAAAGGCTTCGATCACGCCAAAGCTAAGCCCGCTGCCGCCGTGAACCGCGATGCCAGCAGGCTTGTTGAGCACTATCAGCGCTTTGTCTTCATAAACGATCGCAGCTTCCAGGCGTTGAAGCAGACCTTGGGCCACTGGCACTGGTTCGTCACGCTCAGGCACTCGCACGGGCGGGACGCGCACAATGTCGCCAGCCTGGAGCTTGTACTCAGGCTTGATCCGGCCTTTATTTACTCGCACTTCGCCCTTGCGCAATATGCGGTAAATCAAGGTCTTGGGAACGCCCTTGAGGTACGTGATCAGGAAATTATCGATGCGTTGACCGGCAAGTTCCGGCGCAACCTCAACCAGCTGGACGCTGGGGGTTGGAGGGGTCGTAGTCGTCATGGCGCAAATCATAGCAATTTTTTATGGATTTGAAGCACTTAATGATTGCTGCTATAGTCGCGAACGCCGCCAAAAGCGGCCTGGACATCGGATCAACGGTATGACAACCGGCCGTGACCAACGCAATTCACGAGGGCGCGAGGCCGTCCTACGAGGCTTTCGGTGACAACGGAAGCTTGTAAACGTAACAAGCGCAGGTGACATGAGGCCTGAAACAAGCCCGATCGCAGAGTGAATCACTCGCCATCGAGGCCCATGTTCAAGGCCAGTTCACAAAGTGCAGTCGTTTGCAGGCACCTCCGGGCGAATACTTCGGAAACCATGCCTTATTTGAGCCATGACGCGCGAACTTCCCATCGAAGGATCGCGGTAAATGCAAACCCGCTGCGGATTCAGCGCGCGGCAGCACCCGAATTATCAGGGATACGTGTGGGGTGGAGACGCACAACCGTTGGACTGCGTAGCAAGGCTTTATCCAAGACGCTTCATATCGTCCGCAGCCATAGGTTGATTCCTCCTCCTGACAAAGCTTTTGCTGACAGGGTGTCATTTGTCACCACAGCAAGCAGGAAACGTCGTCGCGAGCCAGGCCCCTTTGGCCCAATCTCGCTAGACACTGGAGTGTCCAACCACTCTTGACGTGCCCTGACACCGACCGTGAGAAGTCGTGTGTGCCGAACGCCGTTTCCGGCAGCCCGGAAACCGACGGTACTACATGAAAAGAATGCTGATTAACGCAACTCAACCCGAAGAGTTGCGTGTTGCGCTGGTAGACGGCCAGCGCCTATACGACCTGGACATCGAGTCCGGGGCCCGCGAGCAGAAGAAGGCCAATATCTACAAAGGCCGGATCACTCGTATCGAGCCGAGCCTGGAAGCCGCTTTTGTCGACTTCGGGTCTGAGCGCCATGGCTTCCTGCCGCTGAAAGAAATCTCCCGCGAATACTTCAAGAAAGCCCCCGAAGGCCGCGTCAACATTAAAGACGTTCTGACCGAAGGCCAGGAAGTCATCGTTCAGGTCGAGAAAGAAGAACGCGGCAACAAGGGCGCAGCCCTGACCACCTTCATCAGCCTGGCCGGTCGCTATCTGGTGCTGATGCCGAATAACCCCCGTGCCGGTGGCATTTCCCGCCGCATCGAAGGTGAAGAGCGCAACGAACTGCGCGAAGCACTGAACGGCTTGATCGCTCCGGCAGACATGGGTCTGATCGTGCGCACTGCCGGCCTCGGCCGCAGCAGCGAAGAAATGCAGTGGGACCTGGACTACCTCCTGCAACTCTGGACCGCCATTAAAGAAGCATCGCTGGATCGCTCCGCGCCATTCCTGATTTATCAGGAAAGCAACGTCATCATCCGCGCCATCCGCGACTATCTGCGCCAGGACATCGGCGAAGTGCTGATCGACAGCGTCGAAGCTCAGGAAGAAGCACTGACCTTCATCCGCCAGGTGATGCCGCAGTACGCCAGCAAAATCAAGCTCTATGAAGACAGCGTTCCGCTGTTCAACCGTTTCCAGATCGAAAGCCAGATCGAGACCGCCTTCCAGCGCGTCGTCGAACTGCCGTCGGGCGGTTCCATCGTTATCGATCCGACCGAAGCCCTGGTGTCCATCGACATCAACTCGGCGCGCGCCACCAAAGGCAGCGACATCGAAGAAACCGCACTGCAGACCAACCTTGAAGCGGCTGAAGAAATCGCCCGTCAATTGCGTCTGCGTGACATTGGCGGCTTGATCGTCATCGACTTTATCGACATGACGCCGGCCAAAAACCAGCGCGCCGTGGAAGAGAAAGTCCGCGAAAGCCTCGAAGCCGACCGCGCCCGCGTTCAAGTGGGTCGCATCTCGCGCTTCGGTCTGCTGGAAATGTCCCGCCAGCGCCTGCGCCCTTCCCTGGGTGAAAGCAGCGGCATCGTTTGCCCACGCTGCAACGGCACCGGCATCATCCGTGACGTCGAGTCGTTGTCCCTGGCGATCCTGCGCCTGATCGAAGAAGAAGCCCTGAAAGACCGCACTGCCGAAGTGCGAGCACAGGTGCCAATCCCGGTCGCTGCGTTCCTGCTCAACGAAAAACGCAACTCGATCACCAAGATCGAACTGCGCACCCGTGCCCGCATCGTGATCCTGCCGAACGACCATCTCGAAACACCGCACTTCGAAGTGCAGCGTCTGCGCGATGACAGCCCGGAAGCCCATACACTGCAAACCAGCTACGAAATCGCTGCGGCGGCTGCCGAAGTCGAAGAAGTCGCTCCGCCAGCCGCCGCCACGCGCACTCTGGTTCGCCAGGAAGCCGCTGTCAAAACTGCACCAGCTCGCGCCAATGCTCCGGTCCCGGCCGAAGTCGCAACGCCAGCACCGGTTGCCGCGCCTGCTGCTCATGAGCCAAGCCTGTTCAAAGGTCTGGTGAAATCCCTGGTAAGCCTGTTCGCTACCAAGGAAGAGCCTGTCGCCCCGGCCGTAGTTGAAAAACCTGCTGCCGCCACCGAGCGTCCTGCACGCAACGAAGAACGCCGCAACGGTCGTCAGCAGAGCCGCAGCCGTAATGGCCGCCGTGATGAAGAGCGCAAGCCGCGCGAAGAACGTGCCCCACGTGAAGCCCGTGAAGATCGCGCACCTCGCGAAGAACGTGCGCCGCGAGAGGAACGTGCTCCGCGTGAAGAGCGTCCGGCCCGCGAACCTCGTGAAGCCCGCGAAGAAACCACCGCACCACGCGAAGAGCGTCAGACTCGCGCTCCACGTGAGGAACGTGCACCGCGCGCTCCACGCGAAGACCGCAAGTCCCGCGAAGATCGCCCGGTCCGCGAACTGCGCGAGCCACTGGATGCAGCACCGGCTACTGCCGCTGCTACTGCCGCTGCCGTCAATGTTCCACGTGAAGAGCGGCCGGAACGCGCACCTCGCGAAGAACGTCAGCCGCGCGCTCCGCGTGAAGAACGTCAACCTCGCACCGAACAGCCTGTGGCTGCCGAGTCCGAAGAAGAAGTGCTGCTGAACGAAGAGCATCAGGACGACAACCAGGAACACGCCGAAGGCGATCGTCCTCGTCGTCGCTCACGTGGTCAGCGTCGTCGCAGCAACCGTCGCGAACGTCAACGTGATGCCAACGGTGATGTGATCGAAGGTTCTGAAGGCACCGAGGAAAACGAAGAAGCTGAAACTTCCGATGTTGCCGCCGGCCTCGCCGTTACTGCAGCCGTCGCCACCAGCGTGATCAGTGCGCCTGCTGAAGCCCAAGCTCATCGCCAGGCAGAACTCGCTACCGCCAACGTTGAAACCCCGGCTGAATCGCCAGCTGCCGAGAGCGACAAGGTAGAAGTACCAGCGATCGAAGCACCGGTCGCTCAGTCCACTGCCCGCCCTGCGTTGGCACCAGAAGTTGAAGTCGCGCCTTTCGACGCTACTCTGGCTCCGTTCGAACGTCAGGTAAAAGCTGCTGCACAGGCTGAGCTGTTCGAGACACCGGCTGCCGTTGAGGCTCCATTGGTTGCCGAAGCACCGAAGCCTGTTCAAGCACCAGTGGTTGAAGCGCCTGCGGTCGAAACTCAACAGCAACTGGCTTATGAGCCAGCAGCCGTTGAACCTGCCGCTGCTGAGCCTGCCCCGGTTGAGCCCACCGTTGAACACGCAATTGTTCAGCCGGCCGCCAGCGAGCCTGCGGTATTCGAAGCGCCAGCGTCATTGGCCGCTCCGGAAATCGTCGCCACTCCAGCACCAGTCATTGCCGAACCGGCAGCGATTGAACCGGCAATCGTCGAGCCAGCCCCTGCGTTGCCAGTGAGCAGCAGCGGTCGCGCGCCAAATGACCCACGTGAAGTGCGTCGCCGTCGTCTTGAAGCCGAGCGCCTGCAGAAAGAGGCTGACTCAGCCCCAACTGCTGCCGTCACCGCTCCAAAGGCTGAGGAAGCAGCGCCTGCACAGCCAACTGAAGCCGCACCGGCTCCGTCTGTTGACGCGAACGTGCAATCGGCCGAAGAAGTAGTGCATCATCACGCCACAGAGCAGGAAGAAAGCAAAGAGCCAAAACCTCACGCTTGATCCCCGCTGAATGAAAAAACCCCACCTGTGCAAGCAGGTGGGGTTTTTTTATGTCTGATTGCTGGAGTTACGTGGGGGCGAATTCGAGTGCGGCGGGGACATCGATATCCCATAACACGCCGGGATCATCAACCGAGACTTCCTTTACCGCTGCCCCTTTGAATAAGCGCTTTGCGCCCTTCTCACCCGCGAGCAGCACCAACGCCTGACCAAAATCGCGGCCAAATCCTACTGGGTGTCCAAATTTGCCATCGTGCACCGGGACGCTGATGGCGTTGTCCTCCAATGATCCGATGACTTGCTTAAGGGTGTCGGGGTGAATAAAAGGCATATCGCCCAGTACCACCAGCCAGCCGCGATGGTCGGGCTCAGCCGCGACGGCGGCCGCAATGCTGTCACCCATGCCCGGCGAGTCCAGGATTACGACTTCACAACCGTGCTGCAAGCCCAGCTCAGCCACCCCAGGGTACTCAGGACGCGTGATAACCACGCATTTATCGACAAGGGGCCGAACGCTGAACAGAACATGCTCCAGGACGGACCGCTCGGCGCCGTCGCGTCCTGAACATTGCGCCAGCAATTTGTTGCGATGAGCGCCAGCGACTTGTCGATAACGACTGCCTTGGCCTGCCGCAAGGACGATGGCGCACAGGGTTTCGTGCATGCTTGAGCTCTCCATCGATCTGTATTCAACATTCGAAAGTGAGGACCAGGTCGACGATTACACCAGACTGTTCAGTCGTCGACGATAGCTCAGTAGAGGTTTGGCTCCATTTCAAGCTCGACCCCGAAACGCTCAGCGATGTCGGTTTGAATCCTGCGGGCCAGCTTTAGCAAATCAGCGCCGCTTGCCGAACCGTAGTTGACCAGCACCAATGACTGCAAGCGATGGACGCCTGCATCGCCATCCCGAAAGCCTTTCCATCCAGCCTGCTCGATAAGCCAGCCTGCAGCGAGTTTCGCGCGGCCGTCCGCCTGTGGATAACTGACCAGACCCGGATGTGCCTGCTTGAGCTGCAAGGCCAAATCGGCTGACACCAGCGGATTTTTGAAAAAGCTGCCGGCATTGCCCAAGGTTGCCGGGTCCGGAAGCTTTTCGCTGCGAATGGCACAGATAGCGCGACTGACGTCCATCGGTGTCGGCTGCTTGATCCCGAGCTCGTCCAGACGCTGACGCACCGGCCCATAGTCCAGATGCAGATCGGCACTGTAGCTCAGGCGAAACCGCACACGCAGGATCAACCAGCGCCCGGTCTGATGTTTGAACACGCTGTCCCGGTAACCGAAGGCGCATTCATCAAGAGCGAACTCGCGCAGCTCGCCGGTTTGTCTGTCCATTGCCGTAAGACTGTGAAAGACATCCTTGATCTCGACACCGTACGCACCGATGTTTTGCATCGGCGCTGCACCCACTGTCCCCGGAATCAGACTCAGGTTCTCAAGACCGGCCAGGCCACGTGCGAGCATGTCCTGCACGAAGGGGTGCCACGGCTCCCCCGCTTCAGCCTCGACCACCGCGTTGCCGCAGTCCTCGTGGACGATCCGGATGCCGCGACTTGCCATGCGCAACACCAGCGCATCGATATCTCCGGTCAACAGCAGGTTGCTGCCGCCACCGAAGATCAGCAGCGGTACGCTGTGCTGTTGCGAGTACGCCAGCGCCTGACGAACGTCGTCATCGCCATGGGCCTGGGCAAACAAGCGCGCACGGACATCCACACCAAAGGTGTTGAACGGCTTGAGTGAAACGTCGGTTTGAACCTGCAGGGTCATGGGCGGACCTGCATCAGCCACGCCAGACTGTTAAAACGAACACCCATCAAACCTCCAGCAAACGCCGAACGCGTTCCAGATCTTCCGCTGTATCGACGCCGGGAGGTGGCGCTTCCAGGGCATCAGCGACATGGATACGCACCCCATGCCACAGGGCTCGGAGTTGCTCGAGGTTTTCGGTGTTCTCCAGCCAGCACGGTCCCCAACTGACGAAATCATGCAGAAAACCGGCGCGGTAGGCGTAAATACCTATGTGGCGGCGAAACGGCACGCCTTCGGGCAATTGGTCCCGGTCTTTGGCCAATGCATCCCGTGCCCATGGCAAAGGTGCCCGGCTGAACGTCAGGGCCAGGCCATTGATGTCGGAGGCGACTTTGACCACGTTGGGATTGAACAGCGCCGCCACGTCATCAATCGGCTCGGCGAGCGTTGACATGCGCGCTTCGGGATGTGCTGCCAGATTGTCAGCCACCTGATCGATCACCGAAGGCGGGATCATCGGCTCATCGCCCTGCACGTTTACCACGATGGCATCATTGGCCAGACCCAGTTGCGCAGCCACTTCGGCCAGGCGATCGGTACCCGAATTATGATCATCGCGGGTCATCAGCACATCGGCGCCGAACGCGCGACAGGCTTCGAAGATGCGCGCATCGTCGGTCGCAACCACTACGCGCTCGGCGCTACTTTTGCGCGCCTGCTCCCAGACATGCTGGATCATCGGTTTGCCGGCGATGGTTTTCAGGGGCTTGCCAGGAAATCGGCTGGAGCCGTAACGCGCCGGGATGACAACGGTGAAGGCTGCGGTCATTTATCCAGACGCTCGTCGGTAGACAGGGTGCGGGCTTCGCTCTCGAGCATCACCGGGATGCCGTCTCGAATCGGGTAAGCCAGGCCTGCGCCTTTGCTGATCAGCTCGGTTTTGTCGGCGCTGAGCTTGAGCGGACCTTTGCAGATCGGGCAAGCGAGGATGTCGAGCAATTTGGTGTCCATAAGTAATCCTGAGCGAGTCATGGCAAAAGACGGTGTAACTGCGAATCGAACCACTGGATAAAGGCGGCGGAAGGCTGGGCCTCTACCGTCAGATACCACCAGTCTGCACCCGCGAAGGCGCGACATTTGACGGCATCCTTTTCGGTCATGACCAACGGCAAAGACGGCTCGAAAGTCAGAGCCTCTGCACTGTAAACGGCATGATCGGCGAACGGGTGTGGCACAGGCCGCCAGTGTAGTCCTTCGAGGGTATTGAAGAAACGTTGTGGATTGCCAATACCGGCCACTGCGTGCAGGGCTTGCCCCGGCGGAAAATGATCGACCGGTAGACGTTCGCCAGCCAGAAGGTTTATCAGCGCCGAGGGCTGGAGTTCAAAGCCGTAGCCATCTTCCCGGTCAGCAATGGCGCCGTTGTAAAGCAGCGCATCGACGGTTTGCAGTCGCTCCACCGGCTCGCGCAAGGGGCCAGCAGGCAGACAGCGGTGATTACCCAGTCCGCGCGCGGCGTCGATCAAGACCAGTTCCAGATCACGGGCAAGGCGGTAATGCTGCAGGCCATCATCGGAAAGGATCAGGTCGAGCTGTTCTTCGGCCAACAGAGCACGAACAGCCTGAGCCCGGTCAGGATCGATCATTAACGGCACGCCGGTACGTCGCACAATCAACAATGGCTCGTCGCCGGCCTCGTTGGCAGGCTGTTCAGGGCGAACGCGCCACGGCAGACTGGGCGGCTTGGCGCCATAACCGCGACTGACCACACCGACCTTCAAGCCCCGACTGCGGCAGTGCTCGATCATCCAGAGGATGAGCGGCGTCTTGCCAGTGCCGCCAACGGTGATATTCCCCACCACGATGACCGGCACGGGGGACTTATAGATGTCACCCTCACCTGCGACGAATCGCGCACGCTTTTTATCGACAACACGCCGATACAAGCATTCGAGCGGACGAAGCAGTGCAAGAGCGGGATGGCCGGTGTACCAGGCGTTGAGCAGTCGGTCGGTAAGGGCCATCAGTTAGCCGATGCGGCCTCGACGGTTGTCATGCGCAAATGGGCAAAACCGAGTTTTCCGGCAGCATCCATGGCGGTGATCACTGCCTGATGCGGCGTCTTGCCGTCAGCACTGATGGATAGCGGCAGGCTGGTGTCGCCTGCCGATTCCTTTTGCAGGGCATCGATCAGCGTTTGCAAATGGCTGTCGGGCAGCAGCGTGTTGTTCACCGAATACACGCCATCAGCGTTGATGGTGATGTCGACGTGTTTTTTATCGACATCATCGGCCGACGCGCCGGTCACTGCCTGGGGCAGCTCGACGCGCATCTGGGTTTCCCGGGTGAAGGTAGTGGTGACGACGAAGAACAGCAGCAAAATGAACACCACGTCGATCAGCGACACCAGATTGATATCGATGGTCTCCCGGGGCTTGCGGCGACGAAATTTCACTTCTTCTTGCCCTCGGCCTTGCCGGCAGGCTTGTCTGGCACGCTGACTTCGACCAGATCGACGTCACGGTCGCCCTGCACCACTTCAACCAGTTTGATCGCTTCCTGTTCCATGCCGACCACCAGCTCGTCGACTCGGCTTTGCAGATAGCGATGGAAGAAGATTGCCGGAATCGCGACAGTCAGGCCCGACGCGGTACAGATCAGCGCCTTGGCGATACCGCCCGCGAGCATCCCGGCATTGCCGGTCATGCCTGAACTGGTGAAGGAGCTGAAGATGTCGATCATGCCCAGCACCGTGCCGAGCAGACCCAGAAGCGGCGCCATGGCAGCGATAGTGCCCAAGGTCGCAAGATAGCGTTCCATGTCATGGATGACGCGAGCGGCCGCCTCTTCGATGCACTCTTTCATGATCTCGCGACCATGACGGGAGTTGGCGAGGCCTGCAGCGAGGATTTCTCCCAGCGGCGAATCAGCGCGCAGCTCTTTGAGCTTTTCGCTGTTGAGCTGTTTGTCCTTGATCCAGCGCCACACCTGACCCAGCAGATGCGGGGGCGTGATGCGGCTGGCGCGCAAGGTCCACAGGCGTTCGATGATGATCCCGACGGCGGCGATGGAACTCAGAATGATCGGTAGCATCATCCAGCCACCAGATTTGACCAGTTCCCACACAGCGAACACCCCCTGAAAAAAAGTGGCGCCACTCTAACATAGGGTCGTTGGCTCGCCGAAGCGCGCGATGAATAACCAGCCGTTTCACTCACGCCAGAACCGTCGCGTCCTACGTTCGGCCCGGGGTTCTGCGAAGGCGCCCAATTGCAAGGTGATGGCCCCAAGCGTTGCGCTGTCGTAAGCAGCGATGCCCATCCATTGATAGCGCGACATCACCAGCGGGTGCGGATGGCCGAAGCTGTTGTTGCGACCACGAGAAATCAGCACTCCGCGTGGCGCCACCTCCCGCAGGAAAGGCTTGGACGACGAGCTGCGGCTGCCGTGGTGCGGTGATTGCAGCCAGTCGGCGCGCACGTCGAAACCGTCGTCCAGCATTGCACGCTCAGCCTTGACGTCGATATCCCCGGTCAGCAGCAGGCGCTCGTCATTGGCCTCGACGCTGAGCACGCAGGACGCCTGATTACCCTCGGCGGCACCTTCCCAGATCCAGGTGGAAAACTTCACCTCGTTCCAGCTCCAGATTTCGCCGTTACGACAGGACTCGGCCTGCAACAGCTCAGGCAATCTTCCGACATCGCCCCCCAGCACGCGCTGCACCGGCATCCCCTGAACGATGGCCGGAGCCCCACCGGCGTGATCGGCGTCGGCATGGCTGAGCAACATCACGTCCAGCGATTGCAGCCCGGTTTTGCGAATTGCCGGCAGCACAACGCGCTGCCCGGTATCGAATTCGCCAAAGCGCGGGCCAGCGTCATACAGCAAACTGTGGTCCCGGGTGCGCAGCAAAATCGCAAGTCCCTGGCCGACGTCCAGTTGCAACACCTCGACCTGCCCTTGCGGCACGGATTTTAGAGGCGGGAAGACACACAGCACTACCATCGGCCAACCCAAAAGCCGCATCGGCACGCCGCTGGGCAACAGCAGAAGCACCCCGCCAATCACGCTGATGCACCACGCCCACAATGGTACCGACGGGCCAGTCCAGGCGGGCACCCATCCGGCGGCCAACGTCAGCAAACGGAACAGCCACTCCATCGAACCGCCTGCCAGCCACAGCACCCCCTCGCCCAGCGGCGGGATGGCCAGCGCCAGTGTTCCGAGCAGCGCCATGGGCAACGTCACCAGACTGATCCAGGGAACCGCGATCAGGTTGACGGCTGGCCCACTGACGCTGACCGGTAAATTGAGCGCCAGCAGAATCGGCAGCAAACCGACAGCAATAAGCCATTGGGCGCGGGTCCAGCTTTGCAGCCAACGCCAGGCGCCAAGACGGCCACTGAAAATCAGAATAAGAATGCCCACTGCAGCAAACGACAGCCAAAACCCAGGTTTGAGGCTCACCAAGGGTTCGAAGAGGAGCACCAGATTAAGCGACAGCAACACTGGCCAGGTCACGCCCAACTGGCGAAAGCGCAGACGCCACAGCAGCACCATGCCAATCATCACGCAGGCGCGTCGCACTGGCACTTCGAAACCGGCAAGAAAGCCGTACCCCAGCGCGCCGGCAAACGCGAGCATGCAGGCCGCTGGCAGCCACGGAATGAATCTCGGCCAGGCCCCCAAACGCGCAAGCCCGGCGATCAGGCCGTAAATCATTCCGCTGAGCAGGCCAATGTGAGTGCCGGAGATCACCAGCAAATGCACGGTGCCGGTGTCTTGCAGCGCTTGCCAATCGGCGGGACTGAGCCCGGAATCGTCCCCCAGCACCAATGCGGCGAGCCCGCCTTCACGGCCTTGAGCGTCTACTTGCAGCAAGCGCTGGCGAATTGCGTCGCGCCACGATGGCGCGGTCGATGCCAGCAATTGGCCGTCCAATACCGTGCCAGTTGCGCCGATGCGCTGGGCCAGCAGCCAGGCTTCGTAATCGAACGCGTCAGCGTTGACCAATCCGCCGGGAGCTTTGAGTTTGACCGCCAGGCGCCACTGCTCGCCGCTGCGAACCTGAGGGCCGTCGTACCAGGCCACGCGAATCATCTCGGGCAGATTCGCGCGCCGAGACCGGGCGCCTTTGAGCTGAAATCGCACGACGCCGTCAGCACTTTGCGGCAGACCCACGACCTGGCCTTGCAGCCACAGCGTTTGCCCATCAAGCCGGGCATGCAGTCGATCGTTGAGCGCCGACTGTGCCGAAACACAGGCCCAGGTCAGACCCAACAGAAAGAATGCCAGCGGATAAGTGCGAAATGGCAACAACATCAACGCCACCAAGGGCATCAACAGCAGCAACCAGACGGGCGGCAAGGCCGGTAAAAATCGCAGGGCCAACAGCCCCAATGCTAGCGCCAGCATCCCTGTGCGCATGGTCTCTTCCCTGATAACTGCAAAATCCTCCCCACGGCTTAGCGCACCCTGAGGGTGACAGTTTTATTAATTGTCACAAAGTCTGAATTTCCAGCGATCAGTATGTGTGCATACTTTGCCCCGACTTGCCTGCCCATCGACCGGATGACCGTATGCCACGCCATTTGATCAAGCGTTACATGCCCGATCCGAACACCATCCGGGAACACAAATCCTTACGGTTTTTTGGCCGACTGCTGCACGATCCCAACCTCTGGCACCTCAATCGGCGGTCGGTTGCACGAGCCATGGGCGTAGGACTGTTCGCTGCGCTGATGCCGATTCCGCTGCAGATGTTACTGGCGGCGCTGCTGGTGATCTGGGTGCGTGGCAATCTGCCGATTGGCGTGAGTCTGGTCTGGCTGACTAATCCGCTGACGATGCCACCGGTGTTCTATTGCACCTACAAGATCGGCGCATTGCTGATGGGGTTGCCGCCCAGGCATTTTCCGGACGAGTTGAGCTGGGAATGGATCAGCGGGCAACTGACCACGTTGTGGCAGCCGTTCTTGCTGGGATCATTGGTGGCAGGCGTGGTGCTGGGGGTGATGGGGTATTTTCTGACGATGGGATACTGGCGATGGTGGGTCGGGCGGCAGTGGCGGTTGCGGCGGGAAAAGCGCAACAATCAGGTTTGAAACCTGTAGGAGCCAACTTGTTGGCGAGACGCCGGTACGGTCGATACAGATGTCTCGAGCCCGGTGACGCATTCGCGGACAGGTCCGCTCCCACAGGTGTTTCAGTCAATCAATAAAGCGTCCCGACTACTGGCGCATCCCTCTCCCACTCACCAGCAACCGCGCGCAGCCGAGGTACAAAACGATGGTCGCAACGACCATGAACGCCAGCGCAATGCTGATCTTGATGTCCGACACCCCGAGAATGCCGTAGCGGAAGGCGTTGACCATGTGCAGCACCGGGTTGGCCAGCGAGACGGTCTGCCAGAACGGTGGCAGCAGGTTGATCGAGTAAAACACCCCACCCAAATAGGTCAACGGCGTCAGCACAAAGGTCGGGATGATCGAGATATCGTCGAAGTTGCGCGCAAACACCGCGTTGATGAAGCCCAGCAGCGAGAAGATCGTCGCCGTCAGCACCACGACCACAACGGTCACGCCCAGGTGATGAACCTGCAAATCGGTGAAAAACATCGACAGAATCGTCACGATCACCCCAACCATCAAGCCGCGCAGGACGCCGCCAAGGGTGTAGCCGATCAGAATCGTGTGGGGCGACACCGGCGAAACCATCAACTCTTCCACCGAACGCTGAAACTTCGCGCCGAAGAAGCTCGATACCACGTTGCCGTAGGAGTTAGTGATCACCGACATCATGATCAGACCCGGCACGATGTACTGCATGTACGTGAAGCCACCCATGTCACCGATTTGACGGCCGATCAGGTTGCCGAAGATCACGAAGTACAAAACCATGGTGATTGCAGGGGGCAGCAGCGTCTGCGGCCAGATCCGCGTAAAGCGGCGAATCTCGCGGTAAACAATAGTGTTCAGTGCGATAAGGTTGGGACGCAGCTCGGAACTCATACCGCCACCTTCGACAGATTTTTTTCCACCAGCGACACGAACAGCTCCTCGAGGCGATTGGTTTTATTGCGCAGGCTAAGCACCTGAATGTTCATCGACGCCAACTGCGCGAACAGCTCGGTAATGCCTACGTTCTTGTCTACCTGTACCTCAAGGGTATGGCTGTCCACCAGTCGCGATGGGTAGCCTGTCAGGTTCGGCGGCGTCGTCATTGAATCTCGTAGATCAAGCAAAAAGGTCTCAACCGTCATGGTGTTGAGCAACTGCTTCATGCCGGTATTTTCGACGATAACGCCGTGGTCGATGATGCCGATGTTGCGGCACAGCTGTTCTGCCTCTTCCAGGTAGTGCGTGGTGAGGATGATGGTGATGCCCTTCTCGTTCAGCTCGGTGAGGAAGGTCCACATCGAACGACGCAACTCGATATCCACACCCGCCGTTGGCTCGTCGAGGATCAACAGGCGCGGTTCGTGAATCAATGCGCGAGCGATCATCAACCGGCGCTTCATGCCGCCCGACAACGAGCGCGATGGCGTGTCGCGTTTGTCCCATAACCCCAACTGCGTCAGGTACTGCTCGGCACGTTCTTTGGCGATCTTCGGCGGGATGCCGTAATACCCGGCTTGGGTCACGACGATGTCGAAGGTCTTTTCGAACTGGTTGAAATTGAATTCCTGGGGCACTACACCGATCGAGCGCTTGAGCTGCGCCGGGTTGCGGTCCAGGTCGTGACCGAAGATGTTCACAGTCCCGGAGGTCTTGTTGACCAGCGTGGAGATGATCCCGATGGTAGTGGATTTGCCAGCACCGTTGGGGCCGAGCAAGGCGAAGAAATCACCCTCGGCGACGTCCAGATCGATGCCCTTGAGGGCCTGGAAACCGTTGCCGTAGGTCTTGGTTAGCTGCCGGATGGACAAAGCAGAACTCATGACTTTAAAAGCACCAAATAAAGGAAAAAGGGAATAACGAACGGGGAAACCTGGCGAAGCACCGCCGGACTGCAAGGCGGCGTGGCGTTAAATTAGCCGATACCAGCACAATAAGCGGCAATGTTGCTGGCCCACGCCGCTCAAGTACAGCGACATATATTGATAGTACTTATCGACTCAACGCTGCGCACCTTCAGGTTAGCGGCGTCATCACTGCCTTCTGGAAGGCCGGACGTTGTTTCAAGCGTTCATACCAGGCTTGGAGGTGTGGCATCGCTGCGCGTTCAATCGGCATTTCAAACCAGCCATACGCGAAACATCCAAGGGGAATATCACCCATCCCGAATTCATCGCCCGAAAGGTACGGTTGCGAGGCCAGTGCATGGTCGACAATGACTAACAGTTGCTCGACGGTTTTGATCGCTGCGTTGATCTGCACCCAATCTTGCTTCTCGGCTGGCGTTCGCACCACGCCCCAAAACACCGGACGAAACGGACCGGCCAAGGTTGACGTGGTCCAATCCATCCATTTGTCCGCCAATGCCCGCGTCTGAGGGTCTGGGTGATACAGGTTGGTAGCGCCGCCATACTGCGCTGCCAGGTAGCGAACGATGGCATTGGACTCCCACAGCACGAAATCGCCGTCTTCGATCATGGGCACAACGCCGTTGGGGTTCTTGGCCAGATATTCGGGCTGGTCGTTGATTCCAAACGCCCCTCCTGCATTCAACGACTCGTACGGCAGACCCAGCTCCTCAGCGATCCACAGCGCCTTGCGCACGTTGGACGAATTGATGCGGCCCCAGATTTTCAGCATCGCAGCTCTCCTTTTTTATAAGCACAGGTTTTTACAGGCAAAGATTGGATTCACGGATCGACAGTCTAGTGTCCAGGTGTACCAGCGCGCGACAGTCTACGCCGCGAAGGCAGCGTTCGAGCCACAACTTCGCGTGCATCGGCCACCCTACGAACTCCCATGGCGGCCAGAGGTCACTATCGATGCGCGGGCCAGAGCCTTTGGCTTTGCCCTTGAGGGTGATCCGTTATCACCGTCATCACGGAGGACGTCTTTTATGTTGTGGTTGTGGATTCCGATTTTGCTGACCGGCGTGGCCTGGCTGGCCCATCGTCGCGTTGCACCCTTGCCCGCGCTGGGTGTGGTGGCGGTTTATCTGTTGGCGATGGGGGTGTTCAGTCATGCCCATGCCTGGCTGATGACGATTTTCTGGCTGCTGTGGCTGGCCGTGATGCTGCCGCTGGCTTTGCCTGATCTGCGTCGCCAGTACTTCAGCGCGCCGATGTTCGCCTGGTTCAAGAAAGTCCTGCCGCCGATGTCGCAAACCGAGCGCGACGCCATCGATGCCGGGACGGTCTGGTGGGATGGCGAACTGTTCAGCGGACGCCCCAACTGGAACACGCTGCTGGCCTATCCAAAGAGTCAGCTCAGCGCAGAAGAACAAGCTTTCATCGACGGCCCGACTGAAGAGCTGTGCGCCATGGTCACGGATTGGGAAATCGGTCAGGCCATGGACCTGCCGCCTCACGCCTGGGCGCACATCAAGGAGCATGGCTTTTTCGCGCTGATCATTCCCAGAGAGTACGGCGGCAAAGGCTTTTCGGCCTACGCCCACTCCCAAGTGGCGATGAAGCTGGCGACTCGCAGCGGCGATCTGGCCTCCACAGTCATGGTCCCCAACTCCCTCGGCCCTGCCGAACTGCTGCTGCATTACGGCACCGAGGAGCAACGCAATCACTACCTGCCACGCCTGGCGCGTGGCGACGACATCCCCTGCTTTGCGCTGACGGGTCCTCTGGCCGGCTCCGACGCAGGGGCGATGCCTGACACTGGCATCATCTGCAAAGGCCAGTGGGAAGGTGAAGAAGTCATCGGTCTGCGCCTGAATTGGGAAAAGCGCTACATCACCCTAGGACCGATCGCCACCCTCCTCGGCCTGGCGTTCAAGGCCTACGACCCGGAACACCTGCTGGGCGATGAAGAAGATTTGGGCATCAGCCTGGCGTTGATCCCCACTGACACAGCAGGCGTGGAAATCGGCCGTCGTCACCTGCCGCTGGGTGCAGCGTTCATGAATGGACCAAACTCCGGCAAAGACGTGTTCATCCCGCTGGAATACCTGATCGGCGGCCAGGACATGCTCGGCAAAGGCTGGATGATGCTGATGAATTGTCTGTCGGTGGGTCGTTCGATTTCGCTGCCGGCTGTCGGCACCGGTGCGGCCAAGTTCACCAGTCTGGTGACCGGCCAATACGCGCAAATCCGCGAGCAATTCAATGTGCCTTTGTCTGCGTTCGAAGGGATTCAGGAATCGCTGGCGCGCATCGGCGGCAACGCCTGGCTGATGGACAGCGCACGTATATTGACTGCCAATGCAGTGGATCTGGGGGAAAAGCCATCGGTGCTGTCGGCGATTCTCAAGTACCACCTGACCGAACGTGGCCGTGAGTGCATCACCCACGCCATGGATGTACACGGCGGCAAGGGCATCATCATGGGGCCCAACAATTACTTGGGCCGTAACTGGCAAGGCGCGCCGATTTTCATCACCGTGGAAGGCGCGAATATTCTGTCGCGCAACCTGATGATCTTCGGTCAGGGGGCCATTCGTTGCCATCCGTTCGTGCTCAAGGAAATGGCCTTGGTCGGGCGCGAAGATCAGGACCGCGCCGTCGCAGAGTTCGACACACTGCTGCTGCAACACATCGGTTTTGCGGTGGGCAACGCGGCGAGTACGTTCATTCTCAACCTGGGTTTCGGTCACTTCGAATCGATGCCGGGTGATCGACTGAGTCAGGGCTATTACCGCGCGTTGAATCGTCAGGCCGCTGCGTTCGCCATGCTTGCTGACCTGAGCATGATGCTGCTGGGCGGGGAACTGAAACGCCGCGAGCGTCTGTCGGCGCGGTTAGGCGATGTGCTCAGTCACCTGTATCTGGCGTCAGCGGCGCTCAAGCGTTATCACGATCTGGATTATCCGGAGCATCTGAGTTCGTTGTTCCGCTGGTCTATGGAAGAGGCGTTGGGCGAGTCTGAACGTGCGCTGGATGAGCTGCTGACTAATTTCCCGAATCGGGTGCTCGGTGCTTTGCTGCGCGTGGTGGTGTTCCCGTTTGGTCGTCGCCATAAAGGCCCGTCTGACCGGCTCGATGCCGAAGTGGCGCAAATATTGGGTCGTGCCAAAGGTGATCCGGCTCTGGAATCGCTGCTCGCTGGCTGCTATCGCCCTACCTCGCCGGACGATGCAGTCGGCGCGCTGCAACATGCCAGCGACCTGCTGACAGCCAGTCGCCCGTTGCACAGCAAATTGCACCACGGGGTAAAAGGTGGTCAGGTCAATCCGAAGGCGGGTGAACCGCTGATCGATGCAGCTTTGAATGCCGGGGTGCTGCAGGCAGTTGAAGCGCAAAAACTGCGTGATGCCGAAGCGGCGCGACGCAAGGTGATTGATGTGGATGATTTCGACAAAGAAGAGTTGAAGCAGGCAGAAGGCAAAGTTCGTTAAATTTGTAGGAGCGCGCTTGCCCGCGATTGCATTGGGTCTGTTAACAGTACAATCGCGGGCAAGCGCGCTCCTACAGGCTGACTAAGCTGCAAGCTTAAGGCTTGAAGCTTGAAGCTCCAGATTGCCCTCAGTCATGGTCGGGGTATCGGTGGCTGGGTGAGGGCCTTATACTCTCGCGCCTGTTTTTGTCTCTGAGGACTTCATCATGGCCGACGCCAATCTCGACCACACTCTCAACCTGCTGACGCACCTGCGCGGCATCCTGGTCGCGCTGGGTGAAGCCGAACAGGTCCCCGAAGAAAGTCATGAGCTGTTCATCGAGCGCTATGACGAATTGATGACCCTACTCCCCCAAGAACCCATTGAAAGCCAATACCTGGGCCAGGACCTGTTGTGTCAGGTCATCCAGCGCTATCCGCAAATCGCCCATCTGGTGCCCCGCGACCTGCTCTGGTATTTCGGCGGCGACTGCTTGCACTTCATGCCCGATGAAGAAATCGACTTGTACACCGCCCTGGAAGAACGCCGATACGAGGCCCAACAGAACGACGAGCCGTTCGACTGGAATCAGGAAAAACAATTTCTGACCATGGCCAAGGATGCGCAGAAGCACTGATTTATCGATGAACGCCTACAGTCCGGATGCCTGCCTGACGCACATGCCGCGCCGGACCCGAAACCTGTAGGAGCGCGCTTGCCCGCGATTGGGTTTCTCCAGCCAATATCTTTTCACCTCCCCCACCGCAATCGCGGGCAAGCGCGCTCCTACCGTTCGGGTGCCTGAACCGCGCATTCGTGTGAAACCGCTGGATGCTCTTTGGCAAAAGCGATTTTTAAACACTCTTATTTTAAAGCGCCGATTAAATAAATAATTTTCATAATTAGCTTAGCGCCAAATCGAATTTCACAGCGACGCCTCCTACCCCTATGTTGCTTGTTCGCACAGATGCGATGCGGATATCGCACGCCTGAGGAATGCCAAGCCGGGAAGGAGTTATTCATGAGCGTTGAATTCATCGGTTACATCGCCACCCAGCCAGGGTCGGAAATTCATCCCCGCAGCGGGCCTGCAATCCAGCCAGAATACGTTGAAAAAGTAGCGAAAGCCCACGAAGACGCTGGCTTTGACCGCGCGCTGGTGGCTTTTCATTCCAACAGCCCGGACAGCGCATTTGTCGCGGCGCACGCAGCCAGCGTTACCAGCAAACTTCAATTTCTGGTGGCCCATCGACCGGGGTTCATTTCGCCGACACTGGCGGCTCGGCAGTTTGCAACGCTGGACGTTTTCAACGGCGGGCGCACGGCGGTTCACATCATTACCGGCGGTGACGATCAGGAACTGCGCGCCGATGGCAGTTTTATCGGCAAGGACGAGCGTTACGCCCGGACCGACGAGTATTTGAGCGTGGTACGTCAGGAATGGACCAGCGACACGCCGTTTGATCATCACGGCACGTATTACCAATTTGAAGGTGCGCATTCGGCAGTGAAATCACCGCAACTGCCGCATATACCTTTGTATTTCGGCGGCGCGTCGCCAGCCGCGATTCAAGTGGCTGGTAAGCACGCCGATGTTTACGCCCTGTGGGGCGAGACCTATGAGCAGGTGCGGGACATCGTCAAACAGGTGCGCGCCGAGGCAGCGAAGCATGGACGCACAATACGTTTCAGCTTATCGCTACGTCCGATTCTGGCCGAAACCGAAGAGAAGGCCTGGGCCCGGGCCGACCTCATTTTGGAAAAGGCCAAAGCGCTGGCGCAGGCCAGTGGGTTTGAGCGCAAGGAGCCGCCAAACGAGGGCTCGCGTCGTTTGCTGGCGGCAGCAGCGCAAGGTGCCAGGCTGGACAAACGACTGTGGACCGGGATTGCCGGATTACTGGGCGCCAAAGGCAATTCAACATCCTTGGTGGGCACCCCCGAACAAGTTGCCGAAGCGCTGCTTGATTATTACGACCTGGGGATTACCACCTTTTTGATTCGCGGTTTCGATCCGCTGGAAGATGCCATTGATTACGGCAAGAAACTCATACCCCTGACGCGGGAGTTGGTTGCCAAGCGTGAGCTGGAACGGCGTGAGAAGGTGGCGTGAAACCAAACGCTACCGCTCTTTGTAGGAGCAAACGAGCAGCGCGAGGCTGCGATGCGGTACATCTGACACAACGCAATCGCAGCCTCGCGCTGCTGGTCAACGCCTATAGGACTGCGCGAGACAAGGGAAACGGGGACAGAATTAAATGCCCCGCCATCTGCTTAGGCCGCGTCTCGCGCCTGCTTCAACGACTCGGCCACGAAGGCGCCAAAGGACAGCACTGGCGCCTGAAGATTGCCTAGGAAGCGAGGATAGATCAGCCACAAATCCATGACTGGCTTGAAATCCTTGAGCGGCACGACGACCAGATGATCTCGATGAGCGCTGCGCTCAAGTAGCGGACGAGGCACCAGCCCCAAGCCCATTCCGTCTGCCACCAGACCCAATTGCAGTTCGGTGCCGAAGGTTTCCAGATTGACCTTAAGGCTCAACCCTTGATCGACCAAAGTCCGTTGCAGCCCCGCACGAAACCCACACCCGTCCGGGTTGAGTACCCAACCGCGGTCGTAGCAGTCGGCCAGTTTGATCGGCTTTTTCGGCAGGCTGGCCCTGTCACACACCACTACCAGCTCCATCTTGCCGATGGATTGGCCGACTATATTTTCCGGAAAAATCTTGCCTGCGGGGAATAACGCGGCTGCGGCATCCAGCTCGCCGTTTTCGATCTTGCCGATCAGGTGACTCCCCCAACCGGTCACAACCTGTGCCCGCAATTCAGGGAATTGTCCGCGCAGATGCTTGAGGGCATCGAGCAGCACCACATCGCCAATGGTTTGCGGCACGCCCAGACGCAGCAACCCGCTGGGCGGGGTATCGCTGGCGACCAACTCGCGTAACGAGTCCATCTCCCGCAGGATCGCCAGGCATTTCGAATACACCTGAAGCCCCATCGGCGTTGGCTTGAGTGGCTTGGTGTTGCGGTCGAACAACTCGACGCCCAGCGCCAGTTCGAAGTTCTGCACCCGACGCGTGATCGCCGGTTGCGTCAGCTCCAGGGATTCGGCGGCGAGGCTGATCGACTGGCTGCGAATGACCGCCACGAAGGCGTCAATATCATCAATTTTCATTCGGATCGCACATAGAAAATGGGGGGCAAGATAGGGAAAAAGCATAATTGCGAATTAACAATCTGGATAGCACAAGATGATGCAGAACGCGTGGGAGGGAGCTTGCTCGCGAGAGGCCATTACATTCGACACACACGTTTGTGGCTCTGACGCCTCGCGAGCAAGCTCCCTCCCACGGATCGGTATCCCAGTCGATATTAAAACCACTTTGGTTATAACCTAATCATTAAAAAGTAGCATATTAGCCCGCTACATTATGTTTATATTCGTCCACGCCTCAATCAAGCGCTGGGATAGACATGACGCACACCCGACACCCTGAACGCCTGCGTGAATTCATCGGCGCGCTCGCCGAGCTAATCGACGGCGAACCTCGCGATGGCGATCTGCTGCACCGTGGCGGCAAGCTGCTGGGGCAATTGGTCAGCTACGACGACTGGCTCCCCGATGAGTTCGCTGTACCGGACCCGACCCACTATCAGCAATTTCTGCTGCACGCCGATTCCCGGCAGCGTTTCTCGATCGTCAGTTTCGTCTGGGGGCCGGGTCAGACCACGCCGATTCACGATCATCGCGTGTGGGGCCTGATTGGCATGCTGCGTGGCGCCGAATACTCTCAGGGCTATGCTCGCAACGCCGATGGCCGTCTGGAAGAAGAAGGCCCCGCGATTCATCTGCTGCCCGGCCAGGTTGAAACCCTCTCGCCACGCAGCAACGACATCCATCAGGTGAGCAACGCGTTCGACGATCAGGTGTCGATCAGCATCCATGTCTACGGCGCCAACATCGGCGCAGTCCGCCGCGCGGTGTATCAACCTGACGGCACCGAAAAACTGTTTATCTCCGGCTACTCCAACGCCTATCTCCCGAATATCTGGGACCTGTCCAAAGAGAACCAAGCCCAATGACCGACACTGCCCAACACCACGCTGCGACCCGATCCTTCGCTGACATTCGCCGGGCGCTGCTCGCCAAAGAAGAAGTCGCGTTAATCGATGTGCGCGAAGAAGCGCCGTTCGCCGAAGCTCACCCCCTATTCGCTGCCAACATCCCGCTGTCGAAGCTGGAGCTGGAAGTGCTGTCGCGTATTCCCCGTCGGGACACGGCAATTACTCTGTACGACAACGGCGAAGGGTTAGCGCAGATTGCACAGCGACGGTTGCAGGACTTGGGATACAGCGATGTAGGATTGCTGGAAGACGGTCTGCAGGGCTGGCGCGATGCCGGCGGTGAGCTGTTCATCGATGTCAACGTACCGAGCAAGTCTTTTGGCGAGCTGGTGGAGCACCATCGTCATACGCCGTCGCTGGCCGCTGAAGAAGTGCTGCAACTGATCGAATCCAAAGCCGACGTGGTGGTGCTCGACGCCCGCCGCTACGACGAGTACCAGACCATGAGCATCCCCACCGGAATCAGCGTGCCGGGTGCCGAACTGGTGCTGCGTGCTCGCGAACTGGCGCCGGACCCGAAAACCCGAATCATCGTCAATTGCGCCGGTCGCACCCGCAGCATCATCGGCACGCAGTCGTTGGTGAATGCTGGCCTGCCTAACCCGATTTCTGCACTGCGCAACGGCACCATTGGCTGGCTGCTGGCTGGGCAAACGCTGGAACACGGTCAGGCACGACGCTTCGCTGAAGTCAGCGACGATACCCGCAATTTCGCCACCGCCGATGCGCGTAACGTCGCCGACAAAGCCCGCGTGCAGCGCGGGACCCGAGCCGACCTGCAACACTGGCAAGCGGACACGACACGCACTACGTACCTGTTCGACGTGCGGACCCCGGAAGAATTTTTCGCCGGCCACGTGCCCGGCGCGCGCTCTACGCCCGGCGGTCAACTGATTCAGGAAACCGATCACTACGCCAGCGTGCGCGGCGCGCGCATTGCCCTGGTAGATGACGACGGCGTACGCGCCAATATGTCGGCTTCCTGGCTAGCGCAACTTGGCTGGGACGTGTTCGTGATCGATGACTTGCAGGCTGAGGACTTCAGCGAAAAAGGCGACTGGGACGCGCCGATTCCGACGCCGCCGCAGTTCGAAGAAATCGACGCCGAAACACTGGCCCAATGGCGCAAACACGATGACGTCGCGGTGCTGGATTTCACTACTAGCGCCAACTATGTCAAAGCCCACATCCCCGGCGCCTGGTGGGTATTGCGCGCGCAACTGAAGGAGGCGCTGGCAAAAGTCCCGGCCGCAGAGCGTTATGTGTTGACCTGTGGCAGCAGCCGTCTGGCGCGCCTTGCGGCCAGGGACGTGGAAGCGCTCACCGGTAAACCTGTGTTTGTGTTGAAAAACGGAACGCCGAGCTGGTTCGCCGCCGGTCACGAGCCTGAAACCGGAGAAACCCATCTTGCCTCGCCGCGCATCGATCGCTATCGCCGCCCCTATGAGGGCACCGACGCGCCGCGCGAAGCGATGCAAGCCTATCTGGACTGGGAATTTGGCCTGGTCGAACAGCTTGGCCGCGACGGCACCCACGGTTTTTATGTGATCTGACCCACTGGAGCGTGGTGCGGGTCGTCACGCTCTGCCCATCATTATCCGACCCCTTTTCCAGGCGGAGGTTAATCACCCGATACTGCTGAGCTGGAGCTTTACTTCTATGTATTCACCTATTGATCTCCGCGCGCACGCCCGGCACCTGATGCTGGCTGCTGTGCTGCTGTTGAACCTGCCCTTCACCGCTCAGGCAGCCGAGCTGCAACCGCTGCTGGTGGCCAATCAGAAATCTGCGCTCAAGGTGCTGCTGCAAGTGTCTGGCGAGCTGGAGAACGTTCCATACGAAATCCGCTTCTCTGAGTTCCCTTCCGCCGCACCGCTGGGCGAAGCACTGAACGTTGGCGCTGTGGACATCGGCGCACTGGGCGACGCGCCCTATGTATTTGCACTGGGGGCGGGGGCGCCACTGAAAGTAGTCAGCATCACCCACGTCGAAGGCCGCTACACAACTGCGCTGATCGTGCGCAACGACTCACCGATCAAGTCGGTGGCCGACCTCAAGGGCAAACGCATCGTGACCGGGCGTGGCTCGATCGGCCATTACCTGGCAATTCGCGCGCTTAATGAAGCGGGCCTGAGCACCGCCGACGTGAAATTCCTTTACCTGCTGCCCAGCGAATCGCGCCTGGTTCTGGATAACGGCGACGCCGACGCCTGGGCAACATGGGCGCCGTACACCACGGTTGCTACTCAACATGACGCACGCATCTTGCCTACCGGCGGCAACCTGCTGACCAATCACTCCTACCTTGCCGCTACAAGCAAAGCCATCGCCGAGAAGCGCGAGCAGTTGGACGACTTCGTCGCACGGGTCGACCGCGCGTATCGCTGGACCAATGCGCACCCGGCCGAGTATGCCGCCGCGCAAGCCAAAGTCACCGGCCTGCCGCTTGAGGTGCATCTGGCGACCGCAAAAGAAACGCACATGGAACCCGTGGATATTAATGACAGCGTGATCAGCGGCCTGCAAAGCACGGCCGATATCTATGAGCGCGAGGGCATTTTGAGCCGCCACGTCGATGTCTCCCAGGGTTATGACAAAACCTTCAACGCCGTGCGCAAGGCGGCGTCTGCTGCGGCTCAACAAGCAGCCCGATAAACGTTACAAACCGGAGACATCCTTTACGTTTTCAACCTGACACACCGCGTCACCAGCTTCGCGGGCAAGCCTCGCTCCAACGGTACCCGTGTCGCAATACCGTGGGAACAGACTGTCCGCGAATGGGCCGGGACGTCCGGCATATTTATAGCGTTTGACGGATAGCCTTCGCGGACGGGTCCGCTCCCACAGTGAATTCGTGGCGCCGCTGATAGCTGGGTTCAACACAAATACCGTGGGAGCGGACCTGTCCGCGAAGGGGCCGGGACATTCGATATTTTTTTTAACTCTGTCGCTTGAGATGGCGCATCAATACCTTGCCTTCGGGCGCCACAGTCGTGCCGAAGGTGGCGCGTTTGCCCCCTTTGAGTTGCACTTCCAGCGCGTATTCCAGATGACCCGGTTGCGTTTGCGGCAGCAGCCGAATGTTCACCACTGCCAAGCGTGGTTCGTACTTGAGCAAGGTGTCGACCATGATGCTCATCAGCGCGTGAGCCGTGGCGGGCAGGCCTTGTAAAACGACACCCATGTCAGGCAAACCGTAGTCGGGCAGATGACTGAGCGTACCGGCGCGGCTGTTGAGAATTCGCTGCAGATTGTCCAGCACAGACAAGGTGTACTGGTCCGCTTCATCAACGCGATGCAGGTCCAGTTCGCCGTGGAAATTCTGCAGGAGCATTTCGTAGAGCGAAGGATTGAGCTCGCTCATTGTCATTGCCTGGTCTGCGTACGAAGGGTCAGCTGGTTGTCTCCCAGCTCGATCAATCGCGGTCGATCCGGATGCAGGTCGTCACGGGTCAACATCAGCCGCCAGCTATCGGTGCCGTCGTCTGGCGTGCGGACCAGCGCCACCGCCGCGACAAATTGCGCCTCCTTGTGCAGAGGCACACTCAGCTGCACCCCTTCCCCCGGCTTGACCACTTGGGAGTGTTCGGCGAGCAAGTCGGAGCCCAGTACCTTGTCGCCTTCACTGAGGATCTGGTCGTAGGTCGCCTTGTTCAGCAATTTGCTATCCCGGAGCTGATAAACCCTCACCAGCGTCGGCACCGACAACGCGCGCATGTCAGTCGGGTCGGTGTTCAACGCCGTTCGAGCGCCGATGTCCAGGTGCAGGGTTTTCACCTGCTTATAGAAAATCGCTTCGGTGGTGGATGTGGTGGCATCAGTCACACTCTGGACCAGTCCGCAGCCGCCGAGCAACGTGACGAGTGCGATAGGCATCACTGCATTACATACGATACGCGACATGGTGTATTTCCCTGTTCCGTGGGTTGCTGCGCAGGCCCAGGTAGCGGCCCAGGTTGATGGTGATAGTGGTGCGATTTTCGACTGCCAGGGCCTCATCCTTCAGCCCCAGAACACAGGTCATGCCCAACAAGGCGGGCGAGCACCCGAGCAATGGCAGCGGCAGGCTGCGAACGGGCAACGACAGCTGCAATCTCGCTGTGCAACGCCAGCCCAGGTAAACCTGCAACAAGACCATCAGGTCTTTGTGCAATTGACCATCAGGCAACCAGCCCGACGCCTCTTTGCTGTCTTCGGTGAATAACGCCAGCTGCAGCTGACTGTTGGCGTCGTGCCCGACACCGCCCAACGGCGTGCCCTGAGCAAGGCTCACTGGCCGCTCGCGAGACAGGCTGGCGGGGTGCGCCAAGGTGATTTTCTGCGGCCAGTGCGGGGTTACGTTTGCCAGCGTATTGGGGGCCAACAGCGCGACCAGCGCGACAATGCCTTCGGCGTTGCGAGTAGGCAGGCGCATGATCCCGAGCAATGCGAGAAAGCGCGACATCGGCGTGGCGATCTGCCTGGCCGTACCAGGAATGCCCAGCCCGATCAGCCCCAACAGGCACTGAGATGTCGCATCTGTCCCGCCCGCCTCGAACGAAGCGGGGTACGAATACTTGCGCCAGATCCGGTAGAACTGGGTAAAAATCCGGTGATTGAAAACATCGAGAAAAGCTTCCAGCGCCTCGTGCCCTTCACGACGCTGAGCTATGTCATCCAGAAACGCAGTGGGCAACGGCGAATCGACACCGTACAGACCCAGCAGCCGGGTACGGACAGTGGCCGGGCGCAGCGGGTGTTCATCGCACGTCTCAATGGCCTTGAGCTCGCTCGCCGGAAACCCCATGCCGGGATCGGGACGAAAGCGCACCGGGTCATTCGCCACATGCTCCGTGCTGCCGAGCGGTGGATGATCGGGCATGGCCTGTTCCAGCAACTGACAGAAGCGGTACAAATTGGCCTCGGCCATTCGGCCCTTCAGCGCGTCCAACAAACCGTCGGCTTTCAACCGGGAATGCGCTGATTGTGGTTCTCGTTCCATCGCAGGCACTTCCCGGTGGGTTGGAGGATCAGCGTGAGCTGGTTGTAGAGGTGGATATCGGCATACAGCGCGAAGAACCGGTTGAGCATTTCGCCGAATAGACTGATGTCGCCCTCCCCCGCGAAACCGCTGGCATCGAGCGTGACTTCGATATCTACGCCGCGTAATAGAAAGCCCTTTTCGAAACGCTGGATCAGGTGATGGCGGACCTCGACGATGGCGGCCAGCCGACGCCCGTTGAGTTCGCTGCCGGTCCAGTCGTAAAGTGCCAGCGTGCCGCGCAGCACCTCAGCGCTGTCGAGCATGGGCAAGAAGTTCGAACCCAGATGACTGAGCAATCGCCAGTGAAAGCGGTCTCGATTGGGCGGATAACAGGGCAAGGTCGGCGCACACAGATTGCGTACCCGCAGGCCGAACTGACTGGACTGCACCAGTGTGTCGAGCAAAGTGCTTTGCAAGGCCTTGCGCGGCAATTGGCCGTTGGTGCCGGTCAGGCGTAGTGACAGGCTCTCATGGGTCCGCAATTGATCTTCGTCGAAGCCTTCGCCGCCCAGGATCAACCAGGTTTCATGGAGCCCGTTGGCACCCCGCTTCAAGCGCGTGTGGAAATAGCGCTCAGGGGCCTCGTCACGCAGCATGCCGCCTTTGTGACGAAAGCTGGTGAACGGCACAAAGTCATGCCGCTCCGCATTCTTCGAACCGGTAACCCGATCCACTGAATAGATTTCGGTATGGCCATCCTGCAGGCGCATGGGCCTCAGCAGATAGTCGGTCTGCAACGGATCGAGAATCAGCGGATCAGCCTCCAGCGCAAACAGGTTGATCACCGGAACGGCATGCAGACGAAGGTGCTCGCTGTTCAAATCAAACGCGTGAGGCCAAGGCTCGCTCAGCACCGCGTCCAGCTCGAACCACGGCGTGCCCGGCGCAAGGGTCAGTTGCTCCAGGCCATGCAGCGTGACGAACATGAATTTCTCGCGAAAGCTGAAATACTCCAGCAGCAGTTGATAGCCACTGAACGCACTGTCGCCCTTGGGCCAAAGGCGATCTTCTTCAGCAAAACCCTTGGGCGCGAAATGCCCATCCAAGGGCTGGCGATCAGCGTCCCCCGGCCTTCGCACGTAGAGCGCCTGAGTATTGAGCGTAAGCGCCTGGTGCAGCGCATTCGCCGTCGCGGCATCAGCATTCAAAAACATCGGGATAGAGCGCAGGTCGATCTGGCTCCAGTCGGTCAGAGGGCAGCAGGCGAAACGCAGGCGCAGCACTGAACGACCGTCGGCTTCCTGGGCAATTCGCAAGCCTTCCACCGCAAGAGGGCGCAGCGTCAGGTCTTGGGTGGTGGTGTAGCGGCAGCGAGTGCGTTGGGGTCCGATGGGCTGCGACAACACTTCGAAGCCTTGGCTGATGACCTGACCTTCTTTTACCAGTGCCAGCTCAGGTGCCAGTTCGACAATCGAGAGCGAAGGAATGGTGCGCAGGTAATGGGGCCACAGCAAACTGACCAGCCCTTCGGTCAGCTCCGGCAGATCATCATCGAGCTTCTCGCGCAGGCGTCCCATCAGAAACGCGAAGCCTTCGAACAGTCGCTCGACGTAAGGGTCGTGGGTGCCGGGCTTGTCCAGATTCAACTGGGCGGCGCGATCCGGAAACGCCTGGGCAAACTCCTTGCCTGCTTCGCGTAGATAGCGCATTTCGGCGTCGAAATAGCGCAGCGTCAAATTGTCCATGCTCAATATCCTTTTGAGTGAAGTTCAGTTGCAGAGCCGTGCGGCGCGCACCGGATCGATGGCGACCAGCGCCCCCAACAGCAGCTCCATGCGCTGTGCCAGAACGGGTTTGTCTGAATCGTTGCGCTGGGATTTCAGGCGCAGCAGTTTGAGCAGGCGTGCCTTGATTTCGAAATGCAGATCAGGCTCCCATTTAGACAGTCGCTGCCGCCGCGCCGAGGCATCCAGTTCGCCCAATATGTGCAACGCCAGATCGTTTTTGCCGTGGTGTTCAGCCACGCGCGCCATCAACAGGCGCAGCAACCATTGCTGCCGTCCGGTGCGCACGCCAGGCTGTCCCGCCAGCCAGGCCAGCGCCTGTTCGACGCCGTCACTGTCGGCCCAGGCCAACGCCTCTCCTTCCAGCGAAAGGATTTCGGTATCGGCCAGCGGTACGGCAGCGCCTGACTCTGGCAACCCCGTCGCAAATCGATTGCCGCTGAGGTGCCGAGCGATCCACTCGCGAGTGGTTTCGTCCGCGAACGGCGTGCCGTCGTTCCAGCACAGCTCTTCCAGACCCGGTAAACGCTCCAGGAAAATCCCCAGATCGTGCATCACGACATTGGCCCAGCTGTCCTGCGGGGCCGGTTGTTTGCTCAATGCCTGGAACAGATACCACTGCAGGTCCAGCCAGAAATGGTTCACCCCTTCGGCAAACATCCGCTCGACCTGATCGAGCAGTTCGCTCCAGCTCTGTTGCCGGTACAGCCGCTTGAGCTGCGCACGATAGTCACCACGCGGAGGTGCCAAACGGGTATTGCCGCCAGCTTCCTGGGGTGGGGTTTGATGCACGGTGTCCCATCGCATGCTCATCATGAGTCGATGAGCCGCCAGCCAACCCTGCGGTTGCTCGCGCAAATAACTCGCCAGCGCGCGGCCGCTGTCCAACAGGTCCCGCGCTGATTTAATCGCGGCCAGCGATGGCGCCGTCAGTTGGCCGCTTGATTCTGGATGGGCGCCGGACGGCGCGGTCTGCGGATCAACCGCGTAGCACTGCGTCAGCCGGGCGGACAAAGCGGTGTACAACGTTCCAAACGCCGGGCGTTGTTCTGTCGGCCAGGTACCGAGCCCATGCTCCAGCCACGCCAGCGCTGCGACGATCCGTTCGGCGTCGTGTTTGACCACCTCAGGGAACATCGAAAGACTGTCCAGCACCTTGCTGCCAGCTAGCCACTCCAGCGCCATCCTGCGGCTGTTCGCTCGGGCCGGCAGTACGTCGCTGGCGTAGCGCTCAATCATTGCAGCCAATAGAACCAGACCATCGGCCAGCCCCGCTTCGCCGTCTTTGTGCAAGCGCGCCCACAAGTAGTAGGTACACACGCGCAAATCCTTGCAGCTGTGCTTGAGCAGTTTTTCCGCCGTCTGGATCACAAGGTCCGCATCGGCTCCGGACAGCTTGTTGACCTCCCCACGCATGCGCTGGAAATCATCGTCGTAACCTGGGTCGTGACCCACTGGGGAATCGGCGCTGACAGGCAGCAACCAGGCGTCCCATTTGGAGGACTGCTGTCGTGCAAGGGTCACCGCGTCGCGTTCACCCAGACAGGTGGCGACCAGGGTTTGCAGGCTCATTGGTAGGCCTCATTCTGCGCAACGGCGTTAGCAGTGCCGCGTGTACTCAAGAAAATCTGTTGCGGCAGTTTGAAGTCCCGCAGCGTCAGTAATGCCATGGGCCCAGTGCCCAGTTGGGTGCGCAGGTACCAGGTCAGGCCGAGGCCATCGGGCGCGGTGAGGACCATCCGGTAGCGGCTATCGCCGTCATCGAGAGCGGTGATTTTTGCGTTCTCCAAGAGACGAATCAGGCCCCAGGTGCCTTGGTAATCCCCGAATAATCGCTCGCCGGCGCTAACACTGGTCCAGGTCAGACTCGCCCCCGGATGATCGCTGGTCCCGGGCCAACCGAAGCGCTGCCAGCTTTCTTTCTGGTTGAAATAGTGGTGCCGCTCGCCGTTGAGGATGAAGCTGGTTTGCACCACGTCGCGCACTGCTTTGCCGCGCAGCTCGAAGCTCAGGCCCATGCCGCCGTCGGTGTAAAGCACGTCGGCCAGATAGCTGAGCTGGTTGATCGCAGTCAGGAACTGCGGATTAATCCGCAGGCCCTGGCTGTTGCGGGTGTCGGCTACCCAGCGGCTGCCGTCCTTGCGCAACACACCGCCCAGTTCCCGCTGCAAGAACTGCTCGATGCGGCCGGAGTCCGCGCGGATCATTTGCCCAAGCATCGGCAGTGAGGCATCGCTGCCGGTGGTGGCAAACGGGTAAGTGACCAGTAGCAGCGGCAGCGCCATCCCCCGCTTGCGCAACAATGCCAACTGGTAGCTAAACGCCCGTATCTGCCCGGTCAACTCCCCGTGATCGGTGTGCTCACCGGGATTGACGACGAGCATGACTGAGAGCTGCCCGCCCCAATCCGGACGCAGCATTTCGATGCCAGCGGTTATCGTCGCCAGTTGCTCAAGGCCCGGCACACGGATGTAGCAACCCTGCGCTGTAGTGCGCACGCACAGTTGCTCATTGGGCGTCGAACCAAACAGCCCCGTCAGACCGTCGCCACAAACCAAAACTACCGGGCGGCGATACGTAGCTGACGGCAGCCCCGTACAGCCATCGACATTAAATGCCTGCGCTAAATGCGGTGCTCGGCGATCGGCGCGAATCCAGGCCAGTGCCACCAGGCAAAGAGTGGTCACTGCCGCCAGGGCGAGCGTTATAGCGGAAAGCGGCATGATGAACAGCAGCGCCAGCATCAACGCGCCCGCCCATAACCAGAGGCCTCGTCTGAGCTTGAGTGTCATCGCCTAGCCCTCATGTCGCACCCGGCAACAGCATGGCGACCAGCCCGGCCAACAGCCGATCCAGTCCCCACCAAGCACAACCCAGCGTCAGGCTGACCGCCACGCAATGGACCAATGGTGACCGCAGCCATTGCTGATAACTCAGGCGGCGGCCGAGTTGGACGTGAGTCGCGACGTCCTGACCCAGCTCAAGCGGTGCGACCTGCGCATTCAGTGCGGCGAGCAGTTGCTTACGCTCAGGGTGGTTGAGATCGGCGTAACGACCCTGGAAACCCAGCATCAACACGCGCTGGAATACCGTCAGGACATGCACGTCAGGCGCTGGCTCGCGCAGCACTTCGTGCATTTCTTCATAGACAAAATCACCCGCCTGATGGCGGCCGAAGAATTTGGCCTGCAGGGACTCGCCTGCCCAATTGGTATGCGCATCACCTTTCGCGCACCCCAGCACGGTTTCATCGAGCAGGGCGCAATGGGCGTGGCTGATGTAATCAATGTTGCGCTGACTGAGCCCGGCACTCTTGAGCTGCTGACGCACCTGCTCGATTTGTCTGGAGCACAGGGTGCGGACCGCGTCTGCATCCTCAACCGATGCGCCCTGTCGCAGCTCCACCACCAACAAATAGCTGTCCTGCAACAGCGCATCGATCTGCACTGGCACTGCGGTCCGTTTTTTCGACGATGCCGGGCTCATGACCGCAATACCGCAAACAGTTCCAGCTTGACGTCGATCAGGGTGCTCGGCACGTAGAACGCGCAGACGCCCTCGCGGAGCACGGCCAGACCTTTCGCGTGACTGAAATCGAGGGCGAAGTATTGGTTTTCCAGACGCAACGGAATGGCCGCCGGGACATGGCTCAGCGGACGCAACGGCACCCCGTCCAGGGCGGCGTTGATCAGGTGATTGACGTCGTCCGGCGTGCCCGCTTTGCATAACCGGGGGAACTGGCTTTGCAGCTGCGCAGCTGGCAAGCGGCAACGTACCGACAAGTAAAAGTCGGCGCTGTCAGGCTCGCGCAAGCGCGGATCGTTGAGGGTGACTTTCCAGCGATTGGCACCGGTCGCCTCCATATCCAGAGCAATGACCCTGGACGGCAGACTGGCCTCCAGCAAGGTGGAGATCGTCAGCATTAGCGGCGGGAACACGTTTTCCAGTTGCTCATGCCTGTAGGCCGGGATCTTGTCGATGTCGTGTTCCAGCGAGAAGGTCAGCAACCCGCCCGCCAGCTTCACCAACTCCAGATAGATCTGCTCAGGGTGCCGCGCCGGACTGGCCATCAAATCGGCGAGCACAGGTTGATAGGTATTGAGCGCATTGAGCAGCCAGAACAACGACACGTCGGCCACGGCGAAATCCGCCATGCGCTGGTTGCTTTCGCGACGCATGCCCATCAGTCGTTGACGCTTGGCTGAGAGCTGGGTCAACAGGTTGTCCAGCTGTGCCAGTAAACCCGGATGCCCATCAAAGCTGAGCAGCGGCGGGACGTAAGCGCGATCAAGGCTCCACGCACCCTGTCCATCTCGTACAAGACGCGCGATGGGACAGGTCAGATAATCGCCATTCTCGTCAGTGTCCAGACGCAAACTCAGCGTGTGCTCCAGCACGGCGATGGACTGCTCCTCGGCCCCGTACAGATCCTGCACCTGACGCCAATCGCGGCGATAACGCATGGGGCGCTCGGCCTGAGTATTTTCCAATAGACAGTTGTTGCCATTGGCGTGCTCGATCGCCAAGGCAAGCAATACCACTGCGCTCTGACTGCTCTCGGTCAGCACTTGGCTCAACTCCAGCGCGGGCGGCAGACGATCAACGTGATCGGTGTCGATCAACGTGCCTTCCGGCATGCGCAGGCGCAGCCGGGTTGCCTTGAGTTTGCCGAGCCGCAAGGCCTCCCCATCAAATGAAGCGGCCTTTATGCCCCACGGATGGATCAGCGACAGATGCGCCAGGCATTCGTTGTTCCAGGCTTCCCAGCGCGCTTGCTGCTGGAATTGCTGCGGCGACAGCAACGTCCCGGCAGCCCACAGAGGGCGATCAATTTTCATGACGGTGTTTACCTACGCAAGGATCAGGCTTTGGCCTTGGGCATTTGCGAAACCAGCGACAAGTTGACGTCCATGCCCTCCACTTGAAAATGCGGCACGGCGTATAGCTTCACGCGGAAGAAACCGGGGTTGTCTTCGATGTCTTCGACGGTGACTTTGGCGTCGCGCAATGGGTGGGAGGCTTGAAGATCGTCACCGGGGTCGGTCATTTCGGTCACTAGGCCGCCGACCCACTTGTTCAGCTCCAACTCCAGAATCCGGCGATCCTTGGTGGTGCCGATGTTTTCGCGCTGGATCAGCTTCAGATAGTGGGCAATGCGCGAAAGCAGAAAGATGTAGGGCAGCCGCGCGTTTATCCTGCTGTTAGCAGTGGCATCAGCGGTGTCGTACAGGGCCGGTTTCTGCGACGAGTTTGCCGAGAAAAAACAGGCGTAATCACGGTTTTTGTAATACGAAAGCGGGATGAAACCGAGGTTGGCGAATTCGAATTCCCGGGTTTCCGGAATCATGACTTCCGACGGAATCTTTACCTGATTGCCAGTACCCAGATCGTAAAGGTGGATTGGGAGATCAGTGACGGCGCCGCCGGACTGCGGGCCGCGAATCTGCACACACCAGCCATTGGTAATGAAGCTTTTCACCATGTTGGCGGCAAAGGCGAACGAGGCGTTGGTCCACAGGTATTTGCCGTGGTCAGGGCCTTTGACGCTCTCGACGTAGTTGAAGCTGCGGACCGGAATCGTATCGGGTCCGTATGGCAGACGTCCTAGCACACGCGGCATGGTCAGGCCGATGTAGCGTGAATCGTCACTGTCGCGGAAGGACTTCCACTTGATGTACTCAGCGCGGTCAAAGTAGTTGCCAATGTCCTTGATCGCGGCGACCTCCTCCATCGACTCCTTGCCAAAAAACGCCGGGCCGACCGAGCCTATGAACGGCATGTGCGCTGCCGCCGAGACCTTTGAGATACTGCGCAAAAGCGCAATGTCCTGCGGACTGCGATCAAACTCGTAATTGGAAATAGCGGCCGCTATCGGTTCGCCACCCGGTGTGTCGTACTCCTGCGTGTAGGCGTGGACATATAAACCGCTTTGAGCGATTTCCGGTGCATCCTCAAAGTCCTGAACCAAGTGGTCCTTGCTGATATCCAACAACTCGATTCGAACGTTCTGGCGAAAATCTGTTTGATCTATCAACGACTTGACGCCGCGCCATGTCGATTCAACACGTTGAAATTCAGGATGATGCATTACCGCATCAAGTTGTGAACTGATGTGTGCATCCAGCGATGCAATGTGTTCATCCAGTAAAGTTTTGTCCAGACGCTCAACTTTCTGGGAGGATTGCTTAAGCAATTCAAGAAATACACTGACCGCAGCGGTGACTCGTTCATCAACAGAGACATCGGACAGGGCTTCATTACTTTGAAAAACTTCTATATCACTGAGCGCGGTGACTGGACTTAGATTTATCTTTGCAAAGAGTGTGCTATATACATTCTGACTTTCTTCAGACAATGTCGTAGCGCCGTGTGAATGCACGGAAGACTGTTCTGTGGACATGATGGCAACTTCCTTGTGGAACCCGGGCGGATTAACGGTTTTCTTGGGGAGCCAGAGCGGCCAGTTCGGCACGCAGTTCGTTGCTCAACCCTTCATCCTTGAGAATACGTTCAAGCTCGTAGCGAAACGTCGCGTTGTCCAGCAGGTTTGACTTGAGATCGCGCAGCAGATTTCGCATGGCCAGGAGCGCACGGAGCTGTGGTATCTGGCGCGCCACCTGCTCGGGCTCGAAGTCGCGCATGCTCTGAAAATTCAATTCCACCGAGGTGTCGGAGGCGTCGGCTGTCAGGGTGTTTTCAACCGCAAGCTTGAGACTCGGAGAAAACTCGGCCAATACGTTATCGAAATTGTTTTTGTTAATGTCGACTTTGTCTCGTTCTGACAAGGCCCGCTGCTCCTTACCGTTGCTGTAGTCGCCCATTACCATGAGTTTTAGCGGCAACTCGACTTTTTTCTGCGCTCCGCCGGTATGCAAATCGAGCTTGATATTGACCCGAGCCTTGGGCACTTCGTTTTGGAAGCTGTTTGACGCCATAAATCCTCCAGCCCTGCATAACATAAGGTATGCCTGCCAACATTAATACACCGGTGGCGTTCACTTGAGTCTGTCACGCACCATTCGTGACTTGTGACGCCAATCAACATGTTTATAAAAATTTAAACATATATTCATTTCACGTTTATTTTTTAAACATGCGAACTACAGAAGTATTGAATCTCGACCTGCAGAGCAATAGTGGTTTATCACCGAAAAATATTCTATACCCTGAACGACGTTTCGGAAGTTTCCCACTTGCTTTCGGAAACATCCCACTTATTAAAATTGACAGAATAAAGAAATATAATACTGGAAATATAAGCCGACAATATTCCACAACTGCTCTAGATAGAGGGTTGCAGCTGCATGGCGGCTATCATTGCGCGCAGGCCATCAGGTCAGGGGAGACCGGCATCGCATTGGGTTCAGAGGCCGACAAGCCAGGCCCGCTGATGACAAATACGGCCGTCCTCGCGAGCTCAGTCACTTTAAAGCGCCTCCACCGGTCACACCGGGACACGGTGTCAGACCTGCCTATGTTTCCAGAGGTCCAGAATGCTGGTCGCCACTGGTACTCCGCTGGAAAACCATTTTGGCGAGCTGTGCAATTTGTTCGGCTTTATTAACCCAGGCCTTTTGGGTAGCCAGGAAAGCTTCGCCAGCCGCAAGCGCGATTTGGCGGACAGTCTGTTGGAAGGTGGGGAAATGAGCGCCAAACTGGATGCCGACGCGTTGTTGAAGTTGCTAAAAGGCTAAAGACAGCATCAAACCGATCACTTCCGACGGTTGCCCCACTGCGACCGAGGGCGTGCGCACCTTACAAAAAGCGGACAAACAAAAACGCCGCTCTGATGAGCGGCGTTTTTGTGAATTTGGAGCGGGAAACGAGACTCGAACTCGCGACCCCGACCTTGGCAAGGTCGTGCTCTACCAACTGAGCTATTCCCGCAATGGCGTCCCCTAGGGGACTCGAACCCCTGTTACCGCCGTGAAAGGGCGGTGTCCTAGGCCACTAGACGAAGGGGACGCTGCCCGGAACATATGGTGTATGTCCCAGTGTCCAAAGCATCATCCGAAGATTCTGCCTGGTTTCACTCAACCCTGCCCTGGAGCAAAGCTGCTTAAAAATGGAGCGGGAAACGAGACTCGAACTCGCGACCCCGACCTTGGCAAGGTCGTGCTCTACCAACTGAGCTATTCCCGCAATGGCGTCCCCTAGGGGACTCGAACCCCTGTTACCGCCGTGAAAGGGCGGTGTCCTAGGCCACTAGACGAAGGGGACACACGTACAACATTCACTACTTACTGCGCTGCGCTGTGTGCTTTACGCTGTAAGTGGCGCGCATTCTATGGATGGTTTGGTAGGTCGTCAACCCCCATGTGAAAATTTATTCAAATCAATGACTTCGCCCTCTATTTAGTCAGTTAACTGCCGATACACATCTGTAAGGGCAGCCAACTAATAGGAAGGCAGCGCGACCACCGCACCTTCCCGCAATAGTGCATAGCCACTACACTCGGCGCACATTACTTGATCGAGGCTTCAACGGTGACACCACTCATTATCACGCTGATGGTTGTAGCGGGCATCGTACTCTTGATAGCCATCGGCTACCTGAATCACGTTAACGAGAACAAAAAGGTAGAGCGTGCTCGCGCCTTGGTGGAGCTCAATGATCGCCTGCGTCGCTGCAGTGAGTTGTCTGAGACCTTTCCTGGTCAACTGATGACACCCGCATTGAAGCTACTGTTGGTCCGCCTTGAATTCAACGTGGTCCAGCGTCTGACCCAGCTGGAAAGGCGCAGTAATCCTGGCCTTCAAGAACGCGAAACAGAACTGCAAGCCCTGATCGCACAAGGGGACAACCTGACGGTCAGCAATCCCCCCGCTCCTATTCAGACCGAAGCCAAGGCCAAAGACGTGCGCTTTCTGCTTGAAGCCATGCACGGGCAGGTGACACGCGCAGCCCACGATGGCTTTTTGCAAACTACCGAGGCCAAGCACTGGATTCGCGAAATCCGCAATCTGCTGGTACTCCTGCACATCGAGTTCTTCAACAATCTTGGCCAGCAAGCCATGGCAGCCGCCCAGCCAGGCCAGGCCAGGCTTGCATTTGAGCGTGGCGTGCAATATCTGCGCAATCAGGCGGAGCCCGCACCGTGGAAATCCCATTTGGCCGCGATGGAGAGACAACTAGCACGCGCCAATGCAATGGTGCTGGACACCATTGCTCCGACCGAAGACGACAACAACGAGCTGACAGAAGGCCTGAAGGTCGTTGAAGCCGACGCTGAATGGAAGAAAAAGGCGATCTACGATTAGCTACAAGCGGCAAGCTTCAAGCTGCAAGCCTTGATGGCGCAAGCGCCTGCGTCGCGTCCCGCTTGCAGCTTGTAGCTTGTAGCTAAAGCGCTACCCCTCAAACATCCGTCGCTTTCAGAAATATCGCCACCAACTGCTCGATCCCGGCCTGATCTTCCTCGCTGAATCGCCCGATACTCGGGCTGTCCAGATCCAGCACGCCAATCAACTTCCCGTCCTTGACCAGCGGAACGACCAACTCGCTGTTCGATGCGCTGTCGCAGGCGATATGGCCGGGAAACGCGTGTACGTCCTCGACGCGCTGGGTTTCACGGCTTTGCGCTGCGGTGCCACAAACACCCTTGCCAAACGGGATACGCACGCAGGCGATTTGCCCTTGAAACGGCCCAAGCACCAGCTCTTCATGACGATTCAGGTAAAAGCCAGCCCAGTTCAGGTCGTCCAGCTGCGTGTATAAAAACGCCGAAAACTGCGCCGCGTTGGCAATAAAGTCGCGCTCGTCCGCCAGCAGGGACTCCAACTGCGCCGTCAACAAGCGGTAACCGTCCAGGCCCTTGCCTGCTGCATTCAAATCAATCATGGCTGTTGCTCCAGCATTTTCAGACCTACCCAATACCTTGCGAACTGATACGCACAGCGACCATTTCGATTGCCGCGCCCGGTAGCCCAGCGCACCGCGAGAATTTCCAGCTCTTCATTTCGCTTCCACACCAGGCCCGACTTGCTTGCCAGCTCGCCTATCCAGTGCTCGACCACATTCAGGAAATGCTCTTGGGTGAATGGGTAAAACGACAACCACAGGCCAAAACGGTCGGACAAGGCGATCTTGTCTTCCACCGCTTCGCTTGGGTGCAGTTCGCCGTCTTCGCCGCGCTTCCAGTGCTCGTTGTCGCTCTCCTTCTCCGGCACCAGATGGCGACGGTTGGAAGTGGCATACAGCAAGACGTTATCTGGCGCTTGCTCAAGCGATCCGTCGAGCACGCTTTTCAAGACGCGGTAGTCGCCTTCGCCCGATTCAAATGACAGGTCATCGCAAAACAGTACGAAACGCTGCGGCAGCTTTTGCAGCAGCTCGACGACCCGAGGTAAATCCCCAAGATTGTCACGTTCGATTTCGATCAGACGCAATCCGGATTTAGCGTGTTCAGCCAGCAGCGCACGGACCAGCGATGATTTACCGGTCCCGCGCGAACCCCAGAGCAACGCGTGATTGGCAGGCAGGCCATCAATGAATTGTTGAGTATTGCGCCCTAACTGCTCGCGCTGGCGATCCACGCCGATCAGGTCCGACAGGCGCATGTCGAGGGTCACCTCCAGCGGCATGAGGTACCCGCCTCGTCCCTCGTGGACCCAGCGCGCGGCCAGGGATTTGTTCCAGTCCATCGGCTCACGGACCGCAGGCAATAAAGGCTCGAGCCGCGCGAGTACTGATTCGGCGCGTTCCAGAAATGCGTTCAACCGAGAATCCACAATGTCTCCTTGATTTAACTGAATAAAGGCTGTGTCCGATCGGCTATGCTTGCCCAGCGATCGGACACAAGAAGTGGCAATGCCTTATGGATATAGCAATTACCAACAGACTGTCGTTCAAGCAGGCACGTTTAATTGTGCTGATTGGTTTCGTATTGGGATCACTGCTTAGCCTGTTACAAATTGCAATCGATTATGCCAGCGAAGACGCCTCGATCGATCGTGAAATTCGCTCCTTGCTACAAATCAGCCACAACCCCGCCTCGCGAATCGCCTACAACATCGATTCCGAACTGGCCCAGGAACTGACACTGGGGCTGCTGCACTCCCCCGCCGTTGTTGCGGCCCGGCTCACTGACAATAACAATATCTTGCTGGCTGCCGTGTCCCGGCCCATTGCGCAAAGCCGGTATCGGATGTTCAGTGACTTTCTGTTCGGCAAAAGCCGTGAGTTCGAGGACAAACTGTTTCTCGACCACTTGCCCAACGACCCCATCGGCACGCTGCACCTCAATGTCGACACGTTCGCGTTTGGCAGCCACTTTTTACAGCGAGCTGAAATCACCCTGCTTAACGGGTTTGTCCGCAGCCTTTTGTTTGCGGGCATCCTCATGGCGTTGTTCTACTTCACGCTGACCAAACCGCTGACCAAAGTCATCAGGGCACTGACCGCCAACGATCCGCGCAGTCCTACGCAAACGCCGCTGCCCTGCCCGCCGGGCCATGAGAAAGATGAAATCGGTGTACTGGTCAAAGTTGCCAATCGACAGTTTGAAAGCGTCGCCATCGAGTTTGCCCGACGTCGCGATGCCGAAAACCGTCTGACCGACCACCTCAATGAGCTGGAGAACATCGTCACTGCGCGCACGCTGGAGCTCAACAACAGCAACATCCGCCTGAGCCAGTCCAACGAAGAGCTGCAGATCGCGCGCAGCACGGCGCTGGATATGGCCCATGCGCGCTCGGCGTTTCTGGCGCACATGAGTCACGAAATCCGCACCCCGCTTAATGGTTTGCTGGGCATGATGGCATTGTCTATGGACGGGCCACTGAGCGCCGAACAGCGTCAGCAACTGTTGATCGCCCATGACTCGGGCAAGGTGCTGGTGGAATTGCTCAACGACATTCTCGATCTGTCGAAATTCGACGCCGGACAACTTGAACTCGAACGTATTCCGTTCGATCTCGGCACCCTGATCGAAGACACCGCCAATCTGCTGTCGCAAAATGCTGCGCCGAGTGTCGAGTTGACGTGCCTGATTGATCCAGAATTTCCGGCGTTGGTGCTGGGGGATCCGACCCGCGTGCGACAGATCGTCAGCAACCTGCTCTCCAATGCGCTCAAGTTCACGCGCGTCGGGCGTGTCGATGTGCGCCTGAGTTGGCATGCAGAAAGGGTGCGCATCGAAGTGTGCGACACCGGCATTGGTATCGCGCAGGATGCGCAGGCGAAAATCTTCGAACCGTTCACCCAGGCCGAGGCCGCGATTACCCGGCAGTTCGGCGGCACCGGACTGGGCCTGACGCTCACCCACAATCTTTGCGAAGCCATGAACGGTGAGCTGAACATCGAATCGCGCAGCGGCGTCGGCAGCAGGTTCTGCGTCGACCTGCCGTTGCCGCCTCACTCGCCGGCTCCAACATGGCACTTATTGAGCGGACGCGTCGTCCTGGTGAGCTCAGCCGACAGTGGACTGGGCGAACTGCTGGGCCAGTGGCTACCCACATGGGGGATCGAATATCAGCACTTTACCGCCTGTGATAACCGGTATGACCCGCATGCGGACCTGTTGATTACCGACAGTCCAGACTGCCTGACCAGCGTGAGGCCTGGGACGTCGATCCCGATTCTGCTGGTGACGGCCTACGGCAATTTTATGGCCAGTGATCAAGTCAATGCGCTCGCTCCGCTGCACCAGCAAGCGCGGCCGCTGGGAAGGCTAAGCCTACATCAAACCTTGGGCCGGATTCTGCGCACCGAGGGCCAACTGGACAATGACCGCCTGCTGCGCGAACAGCCTCTGATTCATCGCGCACGCATTCTGCTGGTGGAAGACAATCCGGTGAACCAGCTGGTTGCCAAGGGCATGCTGAGCAAGTTGGGCTGCGAAGTGGTGGTCAGCAGTCATGGCGGCGAGGCACTGGATGCGTTGGCCCATGACGACTTCGATCTGGTGCTGATGGATTGCAACATGCCAGTGATGGACGGCTACGAGGCTACTCGACTGATCCGCCAGCACCCTCAATGGCTCGATTTGCCGATCATCGCCCTGACCGCGAACGCGATGCCCGAGGAGCGCGAGCATTGCAAGGTGGCAGGCATGAGCGACTATCTCGCCAAGCCGTTTCACCGAGAAGAATTGATCAGTCTGCTGGATCAGTGGATTCCAGCAGTTCAGCCGCATTAAGCGAATTATTCTGTAGGAGCGAATTCATTCGCGAGGCGGCGCGCCAGATACACTCAATTTCCGCTTCGCTAACAAGTTGGGTTCTACAGAAACATCTGGGGAGTCAGCCAAGCAACGCTTCGATATCCGACTTCAGCTCTTCCGGCTTGGTCAGCGGTGCGTAGCGTTTGACCAGCTTGCCGTCCTTGCCGATGAGGAATTTGGTGAAATTCCATTTGATTCGCTCAGAACCCAGCAGGCCGGGCGCTTGCTTCTTCAGTTGCACGAACAATGGATGGGCATTGTCACCGTTGACGTCGATTTTCTTGAACAGCGGAAAGCTCACACCGTAGTTCAACTCACAAAAATCTGAAATCGCACCCTCGTTGCCGGGCTCTTGCTTGCCGAACTGATTGCACGGAAATCCCAGCACCACCAGCCCCCGGCCCTTGTAGCTCTGCCACAACTGTTCAAGCCCTTTGTACTGCGGCGTGAACCCGCACTTGCTTGCGGTGTTGACCACCAGAACGGCTTTGCCAGCGTAATCGGAAAGGGTCTTTTGCTCACCCTTGATCGTCTGCACGGGAATGCTTAGCAAGTTGTCGCTCATGGCAGCGCCTCGAAAAAAGAATTAACCAACTTAGCGCGCCCGTGGCGGGCGCGCTATTGGATTGTCGTCCGTGATACTGATTCATAGGCCTGACAACGAAAGCCGCATGTCCCTACGCCCGCGGCACCAGATCCAGACAGACCGAATTGATGCAATAGCGCAAGCCAGTCGGCGGCGGTCCATCAGGAAATACATGCCCCAGATGCGCATCGCACTTGGAACAGACCACTTCGGTGCGGATCATGCCGTGGCTGACGTCGCGCACTTCCACGACGGCGCTTCCTTCGAGCGGTGCATAGAAGCTCGGCCAGCCGCAGCCGGAATCGAACTTAGTGGTTGAGTCAAACAGAGGCTCGTTGCAGCAAATGCAGTGATAAACGCCATCGGTCTTGGTGCTGTTGTACTTGCCGCTGAAAGGGCGTTCGGTGCCCTTCAGGCGACAGACGTTGTACTGCTCCGGGTCGAGCATCTGTTTCCACTCTTCCAGGCTTTTTGAAAGCTTGTCCACGGGTACACCTCCACAACTGAAAAAGCCCGATCTGTGCCTTTTCCACGGATCGGGTGGCACGTATGATTGCGCCTCGTCAGAACGCCAGTCTGTCACCCGCGTTTCACGCATACAAACCCATTTTGATGGCGTTATGCTCAGCGGTCCGCGCGCAACACCTGCGACGGGCTGCCCATTTTCGGGATCTACCACCATGCAGTTCAGCAAATCCAACAAGCTCGCCAACGTCTGTTACGACATTCGCGGGCCCGTGCTCAAGCACGCCAAGCGCCTGGAAGAGGAAGGCCATCGCATCCTCAAGCTGAACATCGGCAACCCGGCCCCCTTCGGTTTCGAAGCCCCCGAAGAAATCCTTCAGGACGTGATTCGCAACCTGCCTACCTCCCAAGGCTACAGTGACTCCAAAGGCCTGTTCAGCGCGCGCAAGGCGGTGATGCAGTATTACCAACAGAAGCAGGTGGAAGGCGTCGGCATTGAAGACATCTACCTGGGCAACGGCGTCTCCGAGCTAATCGTGATGTCGATGCAGGCCCTGCTCAACAACGGCGACGAAGTGTTGATCCCGGCGCCTGATTACCCGCTGTGGACCGCTGCGGTGAGCCTGTCCGGTGGCAATCCGGTGCATTACCTGTGCGACGAGCAGGCCAACTGGTGGCCGGATCTGGCAGACATGAAAGCCAAGATCACTCCCAATACCAAGGCCATGGTAATCATCAACCCGAACAACCCGACCGGCGCGGTCTATTCCAGAGAAGTGCTGCTGGGCATGCTTGAACTGGCGCGCCAGCACAACCTCGTCGTGTTCTCCGATGAAATCTACGACAAGATTCTTTATGACGACGCCGTGCACATCTGCACCGCTTCGCTGGCTCCTGATCTGTTGTGCCTGACCTTCAACGGCTTGTCGAAGTCCTATCGCGTTGCCGGTTTCCGTTCTGGCTGGATCGCGATCTCCGGCCCCAAACACAATGCCCAAAGCTACATCGAAGGCATCGACATCCTGGCCAACATGCGCCTGTGCGCTAACGTGCCGAGCCAGCATGCCATTCAGACGGCACTGGGCGGCTATCAGAGCATCAACGACCTGCTGCTGCCCCCGGGCCGCTTGCTGGAGCAGCGCAACCGCACGTGGGAATTACTGAACGATATTCCCGGCGTCAGCTGCGTGAAGCCAATGGGGGCGTTGTATGCCTTCCCGCGCATCGACCCGAAGATCTGCCCTATCCACAACGACGAGAAGTTCGCCCTGGACCTCCTGTTGTCGGAAAAGCTGCTGATCGTTCAGGGCACAGCCTTCAACTGGCCTTGGCCCGATCACTTCCGCGTGGTGACGCTGCCACGGGTGGACGATCTGGAACAGGCAATCGGACGCATCGGCAATTTCCTCAAGACATACCGCCAGTAACGCTGCCTCTGCAGGAGTGAGCTTGCCCCTGATAGTTTTCTCTTCAGTTACCTCTTTGGTGGCTGATTGATCGCTTTCGCGGGCAAGCGCGCTCCTACAAGTGTTGATCCATAATCCTCTAACGATGCAGGGCGACACAGTTTGAAATAGTCGCCGGGTTGAATAGCCGCGGACATCACCTTATATACCCCGCAACCCGCTACATATTCTTCACGAGGAGAACGTCTCAACCATGATGCGCATTTTGCTGTTCTTGGCCACTAACCTTGCGGTCGTGCTGATTGCCAGCATCACCCTGAGCCTTTTTGGCTTCAATGGGTTTATGGCGGCCAACGGGGTTGATCTGAACCTCAATCAGCTGCTGATCTTCTGCGCCGTATTTGGTTTTGCAGGTTCCCTGTTCTCACTGTTCATCTCCAAGTGGATGGCGAAAATGAGCACGGGCACCCAAATCATTACCCAACCCCGTACGCGCCATGAGCAATGGCTGGTGCAGACGGTGGAGCAGCTGTCCCGCGAGGCTGGCATCAAGATGCCGGAAGTGGGTATTTTCCCTGCTTATGAAGCAAACGCCTTTGCCACAGGCTGGAACAAGAACGACGCACTGGTCGCGGTCAGCCAAGGCCTGCTGGAACGTTTTTCGCCAGATGAAGTGAAAGCAGTCCTGGCCCACGAAATCGGCCACGTTGCCAATGGCGACATGGTGACGCTGGCACTGGTGCAGGGCGTGGTGAACACCTTCGTCATGTTCTTTGCGCGGATCATCGGTAACTTCGTCGATAAAGTGATCTTCAAGAACGAACAAGGCCAGGGAATCGCCTATTACATCGCGACCATCTTCGCCGAAATCGTTCTAGGCTTCCTCGCCAGCGCCATCGTCATGTGGTTCTCGCGCAAACGCGAATACCGCGCAGATGATGCCGGTGCCCGACTAGCGGGTACTGGCGCAATGATCAGCGCCTTGCAGCGTCTGCGTTCGGAACAAGGCGTTCCGGTGCAAATGCCTGACAGCCTGACCGCCTTCGGCATCAATGGCGGGTTGAAGCACGGTCTGGCCGGTTTGTTCATGAGCCACCCGGCGCTGGAAGACCGCATCGAGGCATTGCGCCGTCGCGGTTGATCCACTCGCTGCATTACTTGAAAGGGCGACCTCGGTCGCCCTTTTCTTTTGCCTGGTGATTTGCGGTTAACGTCTGAACAGGCTGTAGACCTGTTCAATCAAACGCGTTGCGCCAGCGTCCGCGAATTTACGACTTTGCTCCAGCACGTTCTCTTCGGCGATCACCTTAAGCCGCCACTCCAGCGAAAGCAGTTGAATTACCTCTTCCTCGGCAACGCTGAACGGCGGCCCGGCAACCTCTGACTGTTCGTAATCCAGCGTGATCAATAGCCCACGGCAATCGGCGGGCAGGATTTTGTTCAAGTGCTGGACATAGCGCCAACGCATTTCCGGCGGCAAGGCAATCAAAGCAGCGCGGTCATAGAGTACTGAGCAATTGCCGATGTCCTTGGCGTTCAATTTGAAAAAATCACCACACCAGATCTCGCAACGGTCATGGCTGAACACCTTGAAGGCACCGCGCTGCTCCAGGATGGGCTGCAAGTTGCGCTCGCTAAAATAATCCTCGACCGCTTTCTCGGATAATTCGACGCCTATTACCCAGAGGCCCTGTTGCAAGAGCCATGTCATGTCGACACTCTTCCCGCACAACGGGACAAACACCCGTTCGCCTTTTTTGACACCCAGCTCAGACCAGAACCGTTGCAAGTAGGGGTTAACCTGGGGTTGATTAAAGCCAATCTGATCCAGGGCCCAGCGTTGATGCCAAAACTCGGGCTGCATATGTAACTCCTGATATATCGATCAAACCGCATCAAAACTTATATTAGATTTAGATCAATGTTCTGCCTGATGATGGCGCATCTTACCCTTCAGGATGGCCGATATGTTTCCTAGCCTCTTCATCTCTCACGGCTCGCCCATGCTCGCTCTGGAGCCCGGTGACAGCGGTCCCGCGCTCGCTCGCCTTGCCGCCGAAATGCCGCGCCCTCGTGCCATCGTGATTGTATCGGCACATTGGGAAAGCGCTGAACTGTTGGTCAACGGCAACCCTCAGCCTGAAACCTGGCACGATTTCGGGGGCTTCCCGCCAGCGCTCTTCGCTGTCCAGTACCCAGCCAAGGGCATGCCCGAGATGGCGCAGCATGTGGTGGACTTGCTCGCAGCCAGCGGGCTTCCCGCACGAATCGATCAGGAGCGTCCGCTGGACCACGGCGTCTGGGTGCCGCTTTCGCTGATGTACCCACAGGCCGACATTCCGGTGGTGCAGGTTTCATTACCTTCGCGCATGGGCCCGGCCATGCAAACCCGCGTCGGCAAGGCCTTGGCCAGCTTGCGCGAAGAGGAAGTGCTGGTGATCGGCTCCGGCAGCATTACTCACAACCTGCGTGAACTGGATTGGCATGCCGGCCCCGAAAGCGTGGAGCCTTGGGCCAAAGCGTTCCGCGACTGGATGATTGAGAAGCTGGCAGCCGATGATGACGATGCGCTGCACGATTATCGGCATCTGGCACCAAATGCGGTAAGAAACCATCCCAGCGACGAACATTTGTTGCCGCTGTATTTTGCCCGTGGCGCCGGTGGCGAGTTCAGCATCGCCCACCAAGGATTCACCATGGGCGCGTTGGGGATGGATATCTATAGGTTTGGGTGAGCGAACCACCCCCTGTAGGAGCGAATTTATTCGCGAGGCGCCGTGCACGTGAAGCCAGCTGAATGCTCGCCAACAAGTTGGCTCCTACAGAGGGAGCAACCCCAAATCCAAAACAAAAAAATCCCCGAACCAGTCGGGGATTTTTTATTTCAGACGATCAGCTCAACGCAGATCAGTCTTCGCGATAGCGACGCAGCTTCAACTGCTTACCGGCAACGCGGGTGTCTTTCAGCTTGGCCAGCAGACGCTCGAGGCCATCTTCTGGCAGTTCGACGAGGCTGAAGCTGTCACGCACCTGGATGCGACCGATTGCTTCGCGGGCCAGACCGCCTTCGTTGAGAATTGCACCCAACAGGTTTTTGGCTGCGATGCCATCACGTGCGCCCAGCGCAGTACGGCAGCGAGCACGGCCTTCGGCCAATGGGACTGGAGCACGACGCTCACGATCACCACGATCCGGACGGTCGCCCGATGGACGATCGGAACCCGAACGGTCGGAGCGTTCACGCGGAGCACTGTTCGGCACCAGTGGACGTTCTTTCTCGATAGCGCCCAGAGTCAGAGCCTGACCATTGGTAGCCTTGCGCAGCAGAGCAGCGGCCAGAGCACGCGGGCTGCAACCGATATCGGCAGTCAGACGATCCAGCAATTCGCCGTGGGTCGATTCTGCATCAGCGACCAGCGGCGACAGGCTGTTGGTCAACTTCTTGATGCGGGCATCGAGAACAGCCTGACCATCTGGAAGACGGACTTCGGCGATTTTCTGACCGGTCATGCGCTCGATCACTTGCAGCATGCGACGCTCGCGCGGCGTTACCAGCAACAGTGCGCGACCTTCGCGACCTGCACGGCCAGTACGGCCGATACGGTGAACGTAGGCTTCCGGATCGTAAGGCATGTCCACGTTGAACACGTGGGTGATACGCGGAACGTCGAGACCACGTGCAGCAACGTCGGTCGCTACAACAATGTCCAGACGGCCATCCTTGAGGGAGTCGATGACGCGCTCACGCTGGTTCTGGGCGATGTCGCCGTTCAGCGCAGCAGCCTTGTAGCCTTTGGCTTCAAGGGCACTTGCCAGATCCAGAGTCGCTTGCTTGGTCCGCACGAACATGATCAGTGCGTCGAAGTCTTCGACTTCCAGCAGGCTCAGTACGGCAGAGGTCTTCTGGTCAGCGTGAACCAACAGGTGAGCCTGTTCGATCGCGGTAACGGTCTGGGTCTTGCTTTGAATCTTGACGTGTTTCGGATCACGCAGGTGACGCTCGGCGATCGCACGGATCGACTGCGGCAAGGTGGCCGAGAACAGAACGGTCTGGCGGGTTTCCGGCATGGCCTTGAAGATGACTTCGAGGTCGTCCATGAAACCGAGTTTCAGCATTTCGTCCGCTTCGTCGAGAACCAGGTGGTTCACGGTCGCCAGGACTTTTTCGTCACGACGCAGGTGGTCACACAGACGACCTGGAGTAGCGACAACGATTTGCGCGCCGTTACGGATGGCTTTCAGCTGTGGGCCCATCGGCGCACCGCCGTAGACAGCCACAACAGTGACGCCCGGCATTTGCTTGGCGTAGGTTTCGAACGCGGTGGCGACTTGCAGTGCCAGTTCGCGAGTCGGCGCGAGGATCAGCGCTTGCGGCTCACGTTTGGTCGGATCGATGCGGTGCAGGATCGGCAGAGCAAAGGCAGCGGTTTTACCGGTACCGGTCTGCGCCTGACCAATCATGTCGTGACCGGCAAGAATGATAGGGATCGATTGCTGCTGAATAGCCGATGGCTCTTCGTAGCCGGTAGCAACAACGGCTGCAACAATGTTCGGGTGAAGTTCAAGAGCGGCGAAGCCGCCGGATTCCTGGGTCATGGGTCTGCCTCTGAGTGCATCCGCAAAGACCCATGCTCCAAAGCTGCGCGTGCCGTGTAAGACCCTAGAGTCGCCCTGGCTGCTTTGTCGGCGGGGATTTGCGAAAACGTATTGATGAATGGATCGACAAGGATAGTTCGCAAGCGAACGAGCATCCGAAGATGGCTTCGGAGACCAATACCGTGGCGAGGGCCCTGTTAAAGGCCGGCGCGCACTATACCGGAATTGCGCAAAAATGTGAGGGTTTTTTTCAGAAGAAATAATGCCCTGCGTCCAACTGTCACAGGCTTTGCGCAAACTCCCGCCGTTGTCTACTTTTCTAAAAGCCCGGTATCACTGGTCAAGAGCTTAATCGTTTCACCAGTTCAGGCAGGCAGCTTTCCTCCGATCCTACTCAGCGCGCAGGAATATAAGACATGACCTCCCCCATCAAAGGCCACGTCAGCCGTGAGCGGCGTGGCGCGATCATGCTTATCGGCCTTGATCGCGCTCCCAAGCGCAATGCGTTCGACATGGAAATGCTCAACCAGCTCAGCCTCGCCTATGGAGAATTCGAGCGCGATGATCAGGCGCGGGTCGCGGTGTTGTTTGCACACGGCGAGCATTTCACGGCGGGCCTTGATTTGGCCGAAGCGGGACCGACCCTCAGCGAAGGCTGGAAAGTGCCGAAGGGTGGTTACGACCCATGGGGGTTAGGCGTAGGACCCAGGGTCAGCAAGCCGGTGATCGTTGCCGCCCAAGGCTATTGCCTGACGCTGGGCATCGAACTGATGCTCGCCTCGGACATCAATCTTTGCGCCAGCAATACGCGCTTTTCCCATCTGGAAGTGCAACGAGGGATTTTCGCCTTTGGCGGTGCCACCCTGCGCCTGCATCAGATCGCCGGATGGGGCAATGCCATGCGTTGGTTGCTGACAGGCGATGAGTTCGATGCCCACGAAGCCTGTCGAATGGGTCTGGTTCAGGAGGTCATGGCCAGCGAAGATTTGCTGCCGTCGGCGCTGCGCCTTGCCCAACACATCGCAGATAGAGCACCGCTGGGCATTAAAGCCACGCTCGAATCAGCGCGGCAGGCGGTGCTTGAGGGCGAAGCGATCGCCGCGAAGGCATTACCGGCGCTGGTCAAGCAGGTGATCAGCAGTGCAGACGCCAGCGAAGGCCTCAAAGCGCTGCTGGAAAACCGCTCGCCGCATTTCACCGGCAACTAGCTGGCCGGGCGCAAGACCTTGATCAATGACGCCAGCGAATACCCTAACTGCGGCGCCAGGACTGCGGCGCGCTCATTGAGCGCGTCGAGGTCCAGGATCTGCTCCAGATCCGCCGGCACGATGAGAATGACATTGCCCTCTTTGACCGGCAGTTCCCAGTAGTGCCGATGATAGAGCCCGCGCAGCAGCGCAGCCCCCAAGGGCTTGCCATCGTCCGAAGCCCACTGATTGATCACCAGCCAGCCGCCGGGATTGAGCCGTTGCTGGCAGTTTTCGAGAAAATTCCACGCCAGGTGTCCGACTCCTGGCCCGGTGTCGGTGTACAAGTCGACGAAGATAAGGTCGGCGGATTCGGCGCTGGCCAGCAGTTCCAGTGCATCGCCAATGCGGATGTAAAGCCTGGGATCGTCCGCCAGCCCCATGTATTCCATGGCCAGACGCGGCACGTCCGGGCGCAGCTCGATGGCTTCGACGTCTTCCAGCGGCAGAAATTTCATGCAAGCCTGAGTCAGCGTTCCGGCCCCGAGCCCCATGAACAGCGCACTCTCCGGCGCTTCATGGCACAACGCGCCAATCAGCATGGCGCGGGTGTAGTCGTATTCCAGCCAGGCGGGGTCCGCGGTGAAGGTGCAGCTCTGCTCGATGGCGTCGCCGAATTCGAGGAAGCGGTATTCGTCCACTTCCAGCACACGAATCATGCCGAAGTCATCATGCACTTCAGCCAGCACGCGCTCTACGCGCTCATCAGTCATTGCCGCTCCTACAGCCTGGCGCGCGCCGGGACCCGAGCGCGAAAGCGCGGATTGTCGTCTGTGCCGCCCACCCAGGCAAGCGCGCCCAATGCAAATCGCCTGTAGGAGCGAATTCATTCGCGAATCGATTTTGCGGACGACACAAGTGCATCGGATGTTCCGGCCTCTCGCGAATGAATTCGCGCCTACAGATTTCCTGCCCGCCATATTCCGGGCTGCTACCATAGCCGTCCGATCGCACTGACTTCGAGTTCACGATGAGCCAACCCTGGAGCCCGGAAAGCTGGCGGGCCTTGCCAATCCAGCAGCAACCTCAATACCCCGATGCCGCGCACGTATTGCGTGTCGAGCAAACATTGGCGAGCTATCCCCCGCTGGTATTCGCCGGCGAAGCCCGAGAGCTGCGCCGACAGTTTGCCGAGGTGACCGAGGGTCGCGCATTCCTGCTCCAGGGCGGCGATTGCGCCGAAAGCTTTTTCGAGTTCTCGGCTGCGAAAATCCGTGACACCTTCAAAGTGCTGCTGCAGATGGCGATCGTCATGACCTTCGCCGCTGGCTGCCCGGTGGTCAAAGTCGGGCGCATGGCGGGTCAGTTCGCCAAACCGCGCTCTTCCAACGATGAAACCATTGACGGCGTCACGCTCCCGGCCTATCGAGGAGACATTGTCAACGGCATCGGTTTCGACGAAAAAAGCCGAGTACCGGACCCGGATCGTCTGCTTCAGGCCTATCACCAGTCCACCGCGACCCTGAACCTGTTGCGCGCCTTCGCTCAGGGCGGTTTCGCCGATCTGCATCAGGTACACCAGTGGAATCTGGACTTCATTGCCGGTTCAGCGCTTTCGGACAAATACAGCCAGCTTGCCAATCGCATCGACGAAACCCTGGCCTTCATGCGTGCCTGCGGCATGGACACGTCCCCGCAACTGCGCGAAACCAGCTTCTTTACCGCCCACGAAGCGCTGTTGCTCAACTATGAAGAAGCCTTCGTACGCCGCGACAGCCTGACCAACGATTTCTATGATTGCTCGGCGCATATGCTGTGGATAGGTGATCGCACGCGCCAGCTCGATGGCGCTCATGTGGAGTTTTTGCGCGGCGTGAAGAACCCGATTGGCGTCAAGGTCGGGCCCAGCATGAACACCGACGATCTGATTCGCTTGATCGACATCCTCAACCCGGACAACGATCCTGGTCGCCTGAACCTGATTGCGCGCATGGGTGCCAACAAGGTCGGCGATCATTTGCCGGGTTTGATTCGTGCCGTGGAGCGTGAGGGCAAGAAGGTGCTGTGGAGTTCGGACCCGATGCACGGCAATACGATCAAAGCCAGCAGCGGCTATAAAACCCGGGATTTCGCGCAGATCCTTGGCGAAGTGAAGCAGTTCTTCCAGGTGCATCAGGCTGAGGGAACGTACGCCGGCGGGATTCACATTGAGATGACCGGGCAGAACGTCACCGAATGCATCGGTGGTGCTCGTCCGATCACCGAAGATGGTTTGTCGGACCGCTACCACACTCACTGTGATCCAAGAATGAATGCCGATCAGTCGCTGGAACTGGCATTTTTGATTGCCGAGACGTTGAAGCAGGTGCGGCGATAACGCCCCTTGTAGGAGCGAGTTCATTCGCGAGGATCGTTCAAACGATGAAGATGCATCGAATGTACCTGCCTCTCGCGAATAAATTCGCTCCTACAGAAAGTCGTGCTCCAGCGCGATGAACGCCGCCCTCAACCGCGCCGCACTGGCCCGCTGGCAATTGATCTGGATGTCACGCAAGCCCAGCCAGTCAGCGAGTTGCCGCAGGTTTCGCGCCAGGGCGTGCATGCCCTCCTCGTCCAGTCCCTTCTCTTGCTCATGCACCGCATGCACCGCCAGCCTTCCAACGGCACGTTCGGCACGCAGGTCGATGCGCGCGGCGATGTGTTCGTTGTACAGAAACGGCAGCACGTAATAGCCATAAATGCGCTTGGCCTGGGGGGTGTAAATTTCCAGCCGATAGCGGAAATCGAACAGGCGCTCGGTGCGTGCGCGTTCCCAAACCAGCGAATCGAACGGCGACAGCAACGCACTGGCCTGGACCTTGCGCGGGACTTTCAGGTCGGGCAAGGCGTACGCCGGCTGTTTCCAGCCCTGAACCATGACCGACTCAATGGCCCCGGCTTCCAGCAACTCGGCAATCCCGACTCTGGCCGGCAATGGGTCCTGACGAAAGTAGTCGCGAATGTCTTTCTCGGTACCCACGCCCAACGCCGTCACCGCGTGTAACAGCAGGCCGCGCTGCGCGTCAGATTCAGTCAGTTCAGGGTGATTGAGCACCGCCGAAGGCAGCACCCGCTCGGGCAAATCGTACAACCGCTCGAAGCCACGGCGCCCGGCGACCGTCACCTCCCCTGCCGCAAATAACCACTCCAGCGCCTGCTTTTCCGCGCTCCAGTCCCACCATGGTCCGGCGCGTTCCTGGCGGGTGCTGATGCTGCCCGCACCCAATGCCCCGCGCTCGCGAACCATCTGCAAAACCTGCGCAATGACGGTCTGCTGTTCGCGACCGAATTTTGCCATTTGCTGATAGATGCCCTCGCCTTGCGAGGCCCGCTGCATGCGCCAGCGCAGCAGCGGATACAGCGTGACCGGCAGCAACGAAGCCTCGTGCCCCCAGTATTCGAAAAGTTTGCGCTGCCGACCCTGGCTCCACGCCGCTTGATCCAACAGGGTGGGTGAGTAGTTGCCGAGACGGGAATAGAGCGGAAGGTAGTGCGAGCGCACCAACGCGTTGACCGAATCGATCTGCAACACGCCCAGGCGTTCGATCAATTGCGTGACATGACTGGCTTTGATCACCGCTGGCGGCTGCCGCCCATGAAAGCCTTGGGCGGCCAGCGCCACACGACGTGCCTGCTTGAGTGAAAGCGCTTGAGAGGGAAGTTGCGCGGCCATTCAGAGCCTCCTGATTGATGCGCAAACCTAACCCATCGACCGCGCCCGTGTCAGTGTTTCATCGGATCGTCCCAGAACGGACGCTCGGACTCCTGCTGGATATCGGCACGGCTCAGCCCCATATCCTTCAGCGCATCGTCGCTCAGACCTGCCAGCGTCTGACGTTCACGGTGCAACTGAACCCAGCGTGAAACATGAGCCTTGAGCGAGGTCATCGAACGTTCGACGAACGAGTCCCGCGACAGGGTTTTAAGTACCAGCACATAACCTTTTTGACCTTTCATCTTGTTGCCCTCCAAGTGGGGATGGCCAGATTCTCGCGCCGGGACTAAGATCAATCCAACGAATGTTTATGATGCACTGCATCTGGGAGATTGATGTATGGCGACCTATCCGAGCATCGATAGCGAACTGCTGCGCACCTTTGTCGCCATCGCCGATCAAGGCGGCTTTACCCGGGCGGGTGAAGTGGTCAATCGCACGCAGTCGGCGGTGAGCATGCAGATGAAACGCCTGGAAGATGACGTCGTGCAGCGACCGCTTTTCCAGAAGGACGGACGCACGCTCAACCTGACCGCCGAGGGCCAGGTGCTGCTCGGTTACGCGCGGCGCATCCTCAAACTGCACAGTGAAGTGTTCAACACGCTGCGCGAGCCACACATGATAGGGACGGTCAAGATCGGCACGCCGGACGACTACGTGATGCGCTTTTTGCCGGGGATTTTGTCGCGCTTTGCCCAGGCCTATCCGCTGGTGCAGGTGGAAGTGCACTGCGAATCATCGACGCAGTTGTTGCAGCGTCAAGATCTGGATTTGAGCATCGTGACCCGGGAGCCGGGCAAGGAAATCGGCCAGATTCTGCGTCAGGAACGGTTCGTCTGGGCCGAGGCCGTGGGATTTTGCCCACACGAACAAACGCCCTTGCCGCTGGCGATGTTCAATTCCGATTGTTTTTGCAGGTCTTGGGCGGTGAATGCGCTGGACGCCATGCAGCGCGAGTATCGCATCGCTTACACCAGCGCGAGTCTGTCGGCGATCATGGCGGTGGTCAGTGCCGGGCTGGCAGTGACTGCGCAGCTGCAGAGCCTGATCACGCCGGATCTGCGGATTCTGGGGGACCAGGAAAATCTGCCGCAGTTGCCATCGGCGAGCATTGTCCTGCTGCGTAATCCGAATAATCCGTCACCGATCACCGAATGCCTGGCCGATCACATCGCTGAGGGCTTCAAGCTGTAAGCGTCAGAGGCGAAACAGCAACATGATCGCGCAGAGCACCAGAAACACGCAGAACAACGACCGCAGCATGCGCTCGGGCAAGCTGTGAGCCAGCGCCACGCCCCAGCTGATACTGGCCAGACCGCCAATGGCCAAGGGAATGCCCATCGCCCAATCGACGTGACCGTGCATCGCGTAGGTGGTCATGGTGATGATGGTGCTCGGCGCAGCAAGCGCCAGCGCCAGGCCTTGGGCCGCAACTTGCGTGGCGCCGAAAATCCCGGTCAGGATCGGCGTTGCGATCACCCCGCCGCCAACACCGAACAGCCCGGCCGTGACGCCGGACCCCAGACCCAACACCCACAGCCATTTGCTATGGCGCAGCTCTGCTCCGGCATTGCCCTTGCGCCAGTACATTTGAATCAGGTTGAACAGGGTCAGTACCACCAGAAACCCGACGAAACCGATGCGCATGCTCTGCGGATCGACGCGCACCGCCCACAGCGACGTCAGCCAGGACAGCATGAAGCTCGGCACGATCAGCAGCATCGCGTAGCGAAGGGATATGCGATTGCGCTGGTTGTAGCGCCATAAGGCGAGCAACACATTGGGCAAGACCATCAGCAACGCGGTGCCTTGGGCCAGTTGTTGATCCAGACCGAACAGCACGCCGAGGGCCGGAATCGCCACCAGGCCACCGCCGATGCCGAACAAGCCGCCCAAAGTCCCCATCGCAGCCCCGAGCAGCAGATACATCAACAGCTCAATCACGCCCTAATCCCCACCCAAATACTGGACGCATCCTACGCAGTCGCTGGTCTGATGGAAATCCTGATACCGCGCTTAACCGCCACGAAACGTGGGAGGTTGATCAACGTAATGTAAACAATCTGCTGTCATGAGAGGACGACGCCCGACCACAGATTGCAGAATTTATCTGGTGCATTAAAGATCACGGCACTAAATTAGCGTTCACATTCAATTTCGAGGACCCACTGATGAATGCAGACGATAGCTCCACAGCCGCCGCTTCAGACAGCTGCGATGCATTGCTGCTGCACAATCAGCTGTGTTTTGCCTTGTATTCAACCTCGCTGATGATGACCAAAGTCTACAAACCGATGCTGCAAGCGCTCGGGCTGACCTATCCCCAGTACTTGGCGATGATGGTGTTGTGGGAACGCGATGGAATCACGGTAGGTGATATCAGCACGCGCTTGCTGACCGATCCGGGGTCATTGACGCCATTGCTCAAACGCCTCGAAGCCGACGGCCTGCTCAACCGCACGCGCAGCAAGGAAGATGAACGTGTGGTGCAGTTGTATCTGACCGAGCAAGGCAAGGCACTGCAACAGAAGGCCCTGAATATACCGCCATGCATCCTGTCGGCGAGCGGCGTCAGCATCGAGCAGCTGCAAACGATCCAGCAGGACCTGATCGAACTGCGTGGGAATTTGCAGGGCAGTCTTTAGCTGATTGCGCCGCATTGGTGGGAGCTTCTGTAGGAGCCAACTTGTTGGCGAGGCGGCTTGCACGACATGACTCTTGTCACGCCTCGCGAACAAGTTCGCTCCTACAGGGTGCGGGAAATCTTCGATATTTCGACAATCTCCCAAAATTTATCTTGCGTACAAACTAATTGCGCACTACATTCATTTCCACTTGCTTGGCTCGCAAACATAGCGCCAAGCAAAACCGATCATTCCTGCATCAGCTAACGAGGAACACACCATGGAAACTCTCTACACCGCAGTTGCAACCGCCACTGGTGGCCGTGATGGCCGTGCTGTCTCCAGTGATAACGTTCTTGACGTCAAACTGAGCACCCCAAAAGAACTGGGCGGCGCTGGCGGCGATGGCACTAACCCTGAGCAACTGTTCGCGTCGGGCTACTCAGCCTGCTTCATTGGCGCACTGAAATTCGTCGCAGGCCAAAGCAAGCGCAGCCTGCCAACGGATACCTCGATCACTGCCCACGTCGGCATCGGTCAGATCCCTGGTGGTTTCGGTCTGGACATCGACCTGAACATCAACCTGCCGGGTCTTGAACAAGCCGACGCACAAGCGTTGGTCGATGCAGCCCACCAGGTATGCCCGTACTCCAACGCCACTCGCGGCAACGTTGATGTCCGGTTGCATGTAACGGTCTAAGGCGAATCGTTCAGCGCGTTGACGGGCCCAATCGCGGGCAAGTGCGCTCCTGCAAAAGCCAGCGAACATCTGTAGGAGCGCGATTGCCCGCGAAGACACTGGCCGCCACGCTGCAAAACGCGCAGACAAAAAAAGCCCCGACTCTCGCGAGCCGGGGCTTTTTGCGTTACAGCGTTACAAAAGCAGTGCTTATTTAGCACGGCCTTTGTAGGAACCGCCGTCACGGGTGTCGATTTCGATGCGGTCACCGATTTCAACGAAGTCAGCAACCTGCAGCTCGGTGCCGTTGCTCAGCTTGGCTGGCTTCATCACTTTGCCGGAGGTGTCACCGCGAGCGGAACCTTCGGTGTAGTCGACGACGCGAACGATGGTGGTCGGCAGTTCAACCGAAACCAGACGGTCTTCGAAGAAGATTGCTTCGCAGACGTCGGTCATGCCTTCTTCAACGAAAGGCAGAACGGCTTCGATGTCTTCAGCGTTCAGCTCGTACATGGTGTAGTCAGTGGTGTCCATGAACGTGTAGGTGTCGCCGCTGATGAAGGACAGGGTCGCTTCTTTGCGGTCGAGGATTACATCTTCCAGCTTGTCATCGGCGCTATAGACGATTTCAGTCTTGTAGCCGGTCAGCAGGTTTTTCAGCTTGGTCTTCATGATCGCGCTGTTACGGCCCGACTTGGTGAATTCAGCTTTCTGAACCAGCCAAGGGTCGTTCTCAAGCTTGATCACGGTACCGGGTTTGAGTTCTTTACCAGTTTTCATTACGAGTATCCGAATTTGGATGAAAGTACTTTCTAAGCCCTGTACGAAAAGCCACTTTTCGTACAGGGCTTAATACAAGGCCGCGTATCATAGCGAATTTCGATAAAAGCTTACTAGAGCAGTCGTCAGATCGTCCTGCGAAGCCTGTTCCAGACACCAGCGCTCGGCGTGGGCCGTCACTTCTGGCCAGTGTTCGAGCAAAACGTTCCAGCTCTGGCCCATATCCTGCCCGGCATTCCAGTGGTGCCAGACCTGCGCCAACGCCTGTGCCGCAGGCTCAGACAACCCCACCCGATACAAATCCAGAAAAGCCCCAAGCTTGGCCCAGTGCGCGTCGTCGTCCTGCTCGTAGATGTGCCAGATCAACGGCCTGCCCGCCCACTGCGCGCGGATGAACGAGTCTTCGCCGCGCACAACATTGAATTCACAGCACCACAGCAAACGGTCGTAATCCTCCTGGCGGACAAAGGGCAGCACCTGAATCGTCAACGCGTTGCGCTGGTTCAAGTCACCGGCGTTGAGCTGATCAACCCCAAGCCAGCGCTGCACGTCGCCGATCACTCGCCCTTCTGGCACCAGCAGATGGGTCTTGCGCTCATCGAAGGCCAAAGCATCGAGCCAACTGCCCAAACCTGCGTGCTCGTAGGCGAATAGTGAAATCAGCCGCGCATCGGGATCCGGGACGATGTTCAGGCCCTGCAAAAATGATTGCTGCGCTACGGGATCGGCCTGAAACCCTTGGCGCCGCTCGATGAGCCCGGCCTCGCGCAACAGCCCGCCGGTCTTTTCGGTAAAGCCCGGAAAGAAGAAATACTTGCGCAGCCCTGATGACTGAACCGATGGCAGACCGTGACAGCCCGCTACCCAGTCTTCGGCGCTGAGGTATTCCAGGTTGAACCACAGGGGGCGTTTTTCGCTGGCCAGCATCGAGTCGATGTATGGCGTTGGTAAGCGACAGGCAAACGCTTCGATGACTACATCCGGCAAGCTGACAGGACGCCAGTCCTTGGCCCAATGGCAGATGCTGACGCCGTCGCACACTTGCTGATCGGATGTAGCATCCGCTCCGGGGTGCAAACGGGCGAATGCGGACAGATCGTCGATCCACAACCGCACTTCAAAACCGTGTTCGGCCACCAGTTGCCGCGCCAGACGAAAGGTCACGCCGACGTCGCCAAAGTTATCCACAACCGTGCAGAAAATATCCCAAGAGGCTTTCATCCCGGCTCCTTGTGGATGTTCAAAATGCGGATTGTCCTTCATAACGGCGCACGATCACCAGCCCCGGACGTGCGACAATCGCCGGCACTCATCTGCCCCTCGTCTCATGCCAAGTCCGGAGTCTGTCATGCCAACCTCGATACGCCGCCGTGAGTTGTCGGTCACGCTTCATCCGCTCAAACTGATGCTTTGTATTGCGTTGGGGATATGGCTGGGCTTCATCGCCATCGTCCTGACCGGACTGCTGATGTTCAAGCTGTTGCCCGCCGAGCAGGCGCAAGCGCTGAGCAACGCCGCGACTCAGCTGACCGCACCTCCTGCGGCCAAAGCCCCGGCGCAGAGCGAGAACCCGATGTTCGATCAATACAAACAGATCCTGCGCGACAGCGAGCAGCGTCAAGCCCAGGACGACGAGCAGGCCGAGCGGCAAAGGTCCTTCAACGGTCCGAAATGCCAGTTCTGGATGCAGCAGAACCAAACTGCCCCCAGTGAGAAGAGCCGCGCCAGTGTTTATCAATTCTGCGGCTGAGCCGATGCAAACCAGCATGCCCATCAAGAATCCACGCCCATGAACAAGCAACAGGTTTTGCTGCAGATCATCGACACGCTGAAAGTCGATCTCGATGTCGCCACCCGGGCCGCGCAAACGGCGTATGAAACCGCTACTCACGAAGAGAATATCGCCGAGAACAAGTACGACACCTTGGGCCTGGAAGCCTCATATCTGGCGGCGGGCCAAGCGCGTCGGGTGGAGGAAATTCGCCAGTCGCTGTTGCGATTCCAGACGTTGACCCTTGAGCCCCACGATGCAGAGCGCGGCATTCAGGCGGGCGATCTGATCACTCTGGAGTCCGACAATGGCCAGCGTCAGCACCTGTTTCTCGGTCCCGACGCCGCCGGGCTGAAAGTGCGGCACGAGCAAATGCTGGTGACAGTCATCACCGCCAAGGCGCCGCTGGGCCAGAACCTGCTGGGCAAGTTCGACGGCGATGAGGTGGATATCAACGTCAATGGCGCCCGACAATCGTTCGAGATCATGCAAATCCTGTGATCCGTTGATCATTTGCAGGGTTGAAGCGTCGGACTTTTTGTGGGTAAGGTGCGTTGTCGCACGACAAACGGTTAACCCGGAAGATGGAGCCGGGAAACAGGACCCATTAAAAGGAGATATTTCATGACGAACGTCATTGCTTTCCCTGACGCCCATGAACGTGATCACCTCAAGTCCAGTGACCACCAAGGGTTGAGATACCTGAACAAGAAAGAGCGACTACTGATCGACAGACTGCGCCAGACCAGCCATGCGGGGCGCCAGTACGTATTCGACTATGCAACCATCATGCAGCAGACCAAGCCGTTGCACCCTGAACCGGTGGATTAACGCGGCCAGATCGCTCTCCACTCGCGGGACGAATGATGATCACTGTAGGAGCGCTTGCCCGCGAATGCGTCGGTACATCCGATGCACCTCGATTGCCCGTAATTATTTTCGCGGGCAAGCGCGCTCCTACAAATAAGGCGTTTAAAGCGCATTCAGATCCCCACGCCACGTGGCGGCCTGCTCCTGCAAAGCAACAACATCCCCCTCCCCCATTTTTTCAAGCGTGCGATACACCATCCCCAATCGGTGATTGCCTTCCAGTTGCTGCTTGTTGCGCCGGAAGAAATCCCAATACAACGCGTTATACGGACAGGCCCGCTCGCCGATTCGCAGCTTCTTGTCGTAATGACAGCCCTTGCAGTAATCGCTCATGCGGTCGATGTAGGCCGCGCTCGACACGTAAGGTTTGGTCGCGAGCATGCCGCCATCGGCAAACTGGCTCATGCCCAAAGTGTTGGGCAACTCTACCCATTCAAACGCATCGATGTAGACACCCAGATACCACTGATGCACCTGCGCCGGATCAAGCCCGGCCAACAGCGCAAAGTTGCCGATCACCATCAGCCGCTGAATGTGATGGGCATGCGCGTGCTCCAGCGAACTGCCCAGCGCATGAGACATGCAACGCATCTTGGTTTTGCCGTCCCAGAAATACGACGGCAGCGGCGCGTCATGGCCGAAGGCATTAAGCAAATCGTAGCCGGGCATTTGCGCCCAGTACACGCCGCGCACGTATTCGCGCCAGCCAAGAATCTGCCGGATAAAGCCCTCGACCGCTGCCAGTGGAGCTGAACTGGAACGGTAAGCCGCTTCTGCCCGGTCGACGACTTCCCGCGGGTTGAGCATCTTGGTGTTCATCGCAAACGACAGCTGCGAGTGAAACAAACGCCAGGCGTGGGTGCTCATGGCGTCCTGAAAATCCCCGAAGTGCGGCAAGGCCAATTCGATGAAATCGTGCAGTTGCTGCAGTGCTTCATCGCGATTGAGCGGCCAGGCGAATTGATCGGCATTGGGTTGACCAAAACTGCCGACACCCGCGTCAACGATGTTCTGCCACAGGGCTGAATGATCGTGATGCGGGCGCAAGTCTTCCGGTTCAAACGGCGTGCCCGGCCAGCGCTTGCGGTTGTCATGATCGTAATTCCAGTGCCCGCCCGAAGGACGTTTATTGGCGTCCATCAACACGCCGTGAGTGGTGCGCATGTGACGGTAGAAATTTTCCATAAGCCATTGCTTGCGCCCGCTGAACTGCCGCGCGGCTGCATCGCGGGCGCTGTAGAAATGCTCGCTGTCGACCATGGCGCATTCGATGGATTGCTGCGCGCAGTATTCGGCCAGTTGCTGGTCGAGCCGGTATTCGTCCGGCGCCTGATATTCAAATCCCGTGGCCTGATAGTGCTCGATCAGGGCGTCGAGATTGCCGGGCAGCGACTGGCGATTGTGCGTGTCGTCGATGTGCAGGTAGCGCACCCGATGACCCTGCTCTTTAAGCTGGCGCGCCAGCTCGCGCATACCGGCGAAGATCGCGATGATCTTCTGCGCGTGATGCAGCACGTAATCGGTTTCCTGACGGATTTCCATCAACAGATAAACGACATCGCCACGCTGCTCCTGAAACCAGCTGTGGCAGGGGTTGAGCTGATCGCCGAGGATCAGGCGCAGGATTGTCATGGGGTGTTCGACCTGTGACCAAATAGCATTTACTGGCGGAGCGCGAGCATAGCCGGGCACTCTGGAAAACGTTAGAGCCAACGCAAATGTCGGGCGTTCAGCGCCAGTTCAGACAATGACGCAACAACTCGATACAACCGAGCAAATCGGACGCCTATAGTGGGCAATGTTCTTGTAAGCAGGAAACCGCCATGTCTAGCACAACACCCGAATCCACTACCCCCGCCCACGCCGCTGCGCCTAAGGCAAAGGTCGATCATCTGCGTTTTCACAAGGCTCATGCTCATCTGGCACCCACCTTCGGCAACGACACGTTCGCCCTCAAGGCCGAAGCGTTTGCGCGGTTCTTCGGTACGCCAACGTTTTTGGGGGCGCAAACCTTCATCGTGGTGCTGTGGGTGGTTGCCAACATGACCGGGCTGGTGAAGTTCGACGTCTACCCCTTCATCCTGCTGAACCTGGCGTTCAGCCTGCAATCGGCCTACGCCGCGCCACTGATTCTGCTGGCGCAGACGCGGCAGGCTGCACGTGACAAGGCCAACGCAGACGCTGACGCCCAACACCGCGAAGCCCTCGCCGTCGCCGCTGAGGATCGCCTGGCTCGTGCCGCCCAGAACACCGCACAGATGCTCGAACTGCTGGAGCAAAACACCAAGCTCACGCAGTTGACCAAAGAGCTGAGCGAGCGCATCGAAACGCTGACGACCGACATGCATCAGCATTTTGTGAAGAAGGAAAATCGTCCGGCGCCGGGCATGTAACTCGCACAAGTGTTACGCGCTTTTCTGTAGGAGCGAACTTGTTCGCGAGAAAGTCAGCCGTCGCCAGAGACCGCTTCGCGAGCAAGTTCGCTTCTACAGGAAGATGCATTTCGATTTTGGTTTTGTATTCGTCGGCCCGCTCAGATTATGATCGTAATTCAAAATATTCCGATCACCGTCCGATTGCCGAACTGGAGTTCAAACCCCATGAACAGCACCTCTCGCGAAGACACGATTGCCCTCTGGCTGGCTCAGGAACAGGAAGTACGCGCTCGCCTGGGCAAGGCCGGCAGCATGAATCTGGCGGATGTTGCGCAATTGACGCCCCAGGAGTTTTTCGACGGAATCGGCAATGGCGTCTATCCCCATCCCCCCATCGGTGAACTGATGGATTTTGTGCCGCTGGACTGGTCCGAGGACCGCTTTGTGTTCCAGGGCACCCCCGGCCCGCAGCATTACAACCCGCTGGGCAGCGTGCACGGCGGTTACGCGGCGACGCTGCTGGATTCGTGCATGGGTTGCGCAATCCACACCCGGCTAAAGAAGGGCCAAGGTTACACAACGCTGGATTTGCGCATCAGCTATGTGCGGGCACTGAGCAACAAGATCGGGCCGATACGTGCGGAAGGGAAAGTGGTGCACATCGGCCGCTCGACGGCGTTGGCCGAAGGCCGGATCTACGATGTGGATGGCCGGTTGTATGCCACCGGGACGACCACTTGCATGATTCTCGATATGAATCGTTGAGGGTAAAAGTGCTCTGTAGGAGCCAACTTGTTGGCGAGTCAGTCACCGCGGTGTGTCAGGCATAGCGCTTCACGAACAAGTTCGCTCCTACAGGGTTTTGTGCGCCAATCGGATGCATTCATGCCCTGAAATCAAAACTGTGTTGCCCGCCCCCCGGTGTTTCCCGACCGAACGAACCGGGATACTGGGCCTCTGATTTCACACATTCCCTCTGATGGAGCATTCAATGACTGTCCCTGCATTTGGCCTCGGCACCTTCCGCCTGAAAGATCAGGTGGTCATCGATTCGGTCACCGACGCCCTTGAAGTCGGCTATCGCGTGATCGACACCGCGCAGATCTACGGCAACGAAGCCGAAGTCGGCAAAGCCATCGCCGACAGTGGCGTGCCGCGCAAAGACCTGTACATCACCACCAAAATCTGGACCGACAACTTCGCCGCCGACAAGCTGATCCCCAGCCTCAAGGAAAGCCTGGCGAAACTGCAAACCGACGCGGTGGACCTGACGCTGGCCCACTGGCCGTCGCCAAAAGGCGCAGTCCCGGTGGCCGAGTTCCTGGGCGCCTTGCTGGATGCGAAGCAGCAGGGGCTGACCAAAGAGATCGGCGTGTCCAACTTCACCATTGCGTTGCTCAAAGAGGCCATCGCTGCAGTGGGTGCCGAGAACATCGCCACCAACCAGATCGAAGTGCACCCGTACTTGCAGAACCGCAAGCTGATCGAGTTCGCTCAACAGCAAGGCATTCACATCACCTCGTACATGACTCTGGCTTATGGTGAAGTGCTGAAAGATCCAGTGATCGAGCAGATCGCCAAACGCCACGGCGCAACCACTGCTCAGGTGACACTGGCGTGGGCTATTCAACAGGGTTATTCGGTCATACCGTCGTCGACCAAACGCGCCAATCTTGAGAGCAACCTCAAGGCCGTGAGCCTGAAACTGACCGACGAAGACATGGCGCAGATCGCCACACTGGATCGCGGTCATCGTCTGGCGAGCCCAGCGAGCCTGGCGCCGCAGTGGGATTGATTACGTTGTGGTGTCTGATCTGACGTCGTCGCGAGCAAGCTCCCTCCCACAATGGAAGGGGTGGACGCCAGATCCACGGTCAGGCGCAAGACATGTGGGAGCGGACCCGTCCGCGAATGCGAGCAAGCTCCATCCCACAGGTGAATGAGCTGACATTAGATCCCGAGGTCAGGCGCAGGAGATGTGGGAGGGAGCTTGCTCGCGATAGCTGAATGTCAGGCGCTGTATATGCGTCGGATGTAAAGGCCTCTTCGCGGACAGGTCCGCTCCCACGGGCTCCCGTCAGTCAAAAAGACCAGTCCACCCCACAAGGTTACTTCAGCGCACGCTAAAGAGGCGTTTGTACCCAAAACGCCCACACAAAACGCCCCCGTACAAAATTGGTTCGGATCATGCCGAACCAATCCTCCATTCCCCGCGAACCATATTCCCGAACCATTGGACTATTGGCCCAGCGTCCTCCTTGGCTGAGAGCCAATATTTCGTCAAACCACGATCCGCCTCAGCGAACCAATTAAAATTGGCATCACCCTTGCAATCTTCTTTGCATCGCAACGTCGTGTCTGATCGGCGCTTGCACTCCTTTTTCAGCTTGTCACGAGAAACCCTCATGGAAAGACTCGAGACTGACGCCGCTCACGACAATGCTTCAAAACTGGCCCTCGACGCCCTGCGCCAGATAGTGGCCCAGCACGCGGCGTTTCCCCAACGCGCGCTGCCTACCGAGCGAGAACTGGCAGTAGATTTCGGCCTCAGCCGTCGGGCGATTCGTCGCGCGCTGGCCGTACTGGAAGCCGAAGGCCAGATCTGGCGCCGTCAGGGCAAAGGCACCTTTGTCGGCCCTACCCCGCCCAGCGCGTCCATGAGTTTTGCCAAATTATCGAGCCGAACCAATTTCAGTGAGGTCATGGAAGCCCGTTTGCATCTGGAACCGGCACTAGCGTCATTGGCCGCAGTCCGGGCAAGCGGCGAGCAAATGGCAATTATCAGACGCCTCGCCGAACGCACCACTCGCCAGCAGACAGCCGATGAAACCGACGCTGAAGGCATCGAGCTGTGGGACAGCGCGCTGCATCGCGGTATCGCTGAAGCAGCAGGCAACCGGCTGATGCTGGACATCTTCGAAATGCTCGACGCGATACGGCTTGACCCGGCTTGGCGCGACCTGCGCCAACGGGCACGCAACACCGACCGCCTCAGCACCTACAGCCACGACCACGACGACATCGTCACCGCCATTGAAAGCCGCGACCCGATCAAGGCCGCGACCGCCATGCGCGGGCATTTGCGCGCGCTGCAACAGGCGCTGGACAACGTCATTCATCAGGATCTTGAGGCGAGCTTATGAGCCAGCAACTTCCCGCCAACGCGCGTCCGGTCTTGAGCGTCACTGACCTGACCGTGCGCTTCAAAGGCGCACCGGCCAATGTGGTCGATGGCGTGTCTTTCAAGGTGCAGCCGGGCAAAACACTGGCCATCGTCGGCGAATCAGGCTGCGGTAAAAGCGTGACTTCCATGGCGCTGATGGGCCTGCTGCCCGACACCGCGACAGTCAGCGCCAGCGCTTCAAGTCTGCTAGACGAAACCTTGCTGGGCATGTCCGACGAGCGATTAATGGACGTGCGCGGCAATCGCATGGCGATGATTTTTCAAGAGCCGATGACCTCGCTCAACCCGGTGTTCACCATAGGCGAGCAGATCGCCGAAAGCGTGATCCGCCACCAAGGCCTCTCCAGCAAAGAAGCCCGTCAACGCGCGTTGCAGATGCTGGAAAAAGTCCGCGTGCCCGACGCCGCCCAGCGTCTGGACGCTTATCCCCATGAGCTTTCCGGCGGCATGCGCCAGCGCGCGATGATCGCTATGGCGTTGGCAAACGACCCCGCGCTGATCATCGCCGATGAACCCACCACTGCGCTGGACGTGACGATTCAGGCGCAGATTCTTTCGCTGATCGGCAACCTGCAAGCCGAGACCGGCACCTCGATGATCCTCATCACCCACGACCTGGGCGTGGTCGCTGAAGTGGCCGATGAAGTGATGGTGATGTACGCGGGACAGGTCGTTGAAAGCGGCTCGGTGAAAACACTTTTCGATGACCCGCAGCACCCCTACACCATCGGCCTGATGGGTTCGATGCCATCCATTGGTCCGCGAGAAGGACGTCTGGCGACCATCAACGGCCGCGTGCCGACCCCGGCTGAAATGCCCAGCGGTTGCCGCTTCGCCGGGCGTTGCCCATTCGTCATCGCCGCCTGCCGCGAAGCACGTCCGCCGCTGCTGGAAGTATCGCCCGACCATTTCGCCGCGTGCATCCGCGTGCCGCTGGAACAGCACCTGGGAGTCAGCGCATGAGCGCAGCAGAACGCGACATCAGTCCAGCACCCGATACGCAAACCCCGATCCTGGAAAGCATCGGCGTCAGCAAACACTTCTTCAGCGAAACCGGTTTGTTCCAGCGCAAGAAGCCACCGGTGCAGGCGGTCAATGAAGTCTCGCTGGCAGTGCGCCGGGGCGAAACCCTGGCGCTGGTGGGCGAGTCCGGCTCAGGTAAATCGACCCTTGGCCGGGTGCTGCTGAACCTGCTCAAACCCACTGCTGGCGACGTAATTTACGAAGGCCGCAATCTGGCTAATCTTGCGCCCGAGAAGCTGCGTCAGGTGCGCCGTGATCTGCAGATCATCTTTCAGGACCCCTTCGCCTCGCTCAACCCGCGCATGAGTGTAGAAGCCATTGTCGGCGAACCGATCTGGCTGCACCGCGATGACAGCCGCAGTGCGCGTCAGGACAAGGTCGCTGAACTGCTGCGCACGGTAGGTCTGGCGCCGGAGCATGGCAGCCGTTTTCCTCATGAATTCTCCGGCGGCCAGCGCCAGCGCATCGGCATCGCCCGCGCCCTGGCCTCTGAGCCGCGCCTGATTCTGGGCGACGAGCCGGTGTCGGCGCTGGATGTTTCGGTGCAGGCGCAGGTGGTCAATCTGCTTGAAGACCTCAAGCATCAGTTTGGTCTGACGCTGGTGATCGTTGCTCACGGCCTGGCGGTGATTCGTCACATGAGCGACCGAGTGGCGGTGATGTACCTGGGCGAAATCGTCGAACTGGCGCCGGTCAACGCGCTGTTCGAAACGCCCTTCCACCCTTATACCCAGGCGCTGATGGCCGCCGTGCCCGTGAGCCATCCTGACTTGCGCCACCCGCGGCCGGTGCTCGGCGGAGACATGCCGAGCCCGAGCAAGCCACCGTCCGGCTGCCGCTTTCACACCCGCTGCCCCCACGCCAAACCCTTGTGCCGTGACGTCAAACCGGTCTTTGAAACCGTTGAAGCCGAGCGTCAGGTTGCCTGCCACTACTGGCGCGAAATCGCCAATGCCGGGGCCGGTTCGCTGGTAGTGCCCACGCCAAGCGCGGCCTACAGCCAGCGCCTGAATCTGTTCAAAAGCCATCAAGCCTTATCTCTGGAGAGTCAGCCATGAAGTTCGCCCACCTGATGACGGGAACGCTGTTACTGCTCGCTGCCAATGCTGCTTTTGCCGAATCCACCCTGCGCATCGGCATTCAGGACGATCCGGACGTGCTGGACCCCCATCGCTCGCGCACCTACTCGGGCCGTCTGGTCTACACCGCGCTTTGCGACAAGTTGGTGGACATCAGCCCGCAGCTCAAATACGTGCCGCAACTGGCCACTGCCTGGAGCTGGAGCGAGGACGGCAAGATGCTGACCATGACCCTGCGCGACGGCGTGACCTTTCACGATGGCGAAGTGTTCGACGCCGCCGCCGTGAAGTTCAACCTGGACCGCGCCCGCACCCTGCCCGACTCGCTGCGCAAGAGCGAATTGTCGTCGGTGGAAAGCGTGGACGTGATCGACGCCAAAACCGTGGCGATCAAAGTCAAGCAGCCGGACGCCACGCTGATCTCCCAGCTGTCGGACCGCGCCGGGATGATGCTCGCGCCCAAGGCCTCGGCCACCGAAGTCGGCTCCAAACCGATCTGCTCCGGGCCCTATAAATTCGTGCAGCGGGTACAGCAGGATCGCATCGTGCTGGAGCGTTTCGACAACTACTGGAACAAGCAGGCGTACCACTTCGACAAAGTGATTTTCCTGCCAATTCCGGACACTTCAGTGCGCTTGGCTAACCTGCGCTCGGGCGATCTGGACATCATCGAACGCGTGGCGCCCACCGACGTGAAAACTGCCAAGGCCGACAGCAAATTGCAGGTCTTCAACACGCCGGGTCTGGGTTACATGCAGCTGATGTACAACACCAACAACGGCGAACGGGCCAAGACGCCGATGGGTCAGGACAAGCGCGTGCGCAAGGCATTTGAGCTGGCTATCGACCGTGACGCGATCAATCAGGTGGTGTTCGAAGGTCTGTTTGCGCCGAGCGCGCAGCCGTTCCCGACCAGCAGCCCGTACTACGACAAAAGCCTGCCGATCCCGGCGCGCGATGTTGAGCAGAGCAAGAAACTGCTGACCGAAGCGGGCGTGAAGATGCCGCTGGAAGTCGAGCTGAAAGTGGCGAACAACCCTATCGCTCAGCAAGTCGGGCAGATCGTCCAGGCCATGGCCGAAGAAGCCGGCTTCAAGGTGAATCTGGTTGCCACCGAATACGCCACGCTGCTTAGCGAACAGCAGTCGGGCAACTTCCAGATCGGCATGACGGCCTGGTCCGGGCGCCCTGATCCGGACGGCAATATTCACCAGTTCGTGACCTGCAAGGGCGGCCAGAACGACGGCCACTTCTGCGACCCGAAACTGGACGAACTGCTGAACAAGGCGCGCACCACCAACGATGAAGCCGCCCGCCAGGCGTTGTACTTCGAGGCGCTGCGTCTGCTGGCCGTGGATGTGCCGGGCAGCTACCTGTATTTCGATCCACGCATCATCGCCATGCGCAGCAATATCACCGGGTTCGTGCCAAGCCCGGACGGCTTGATTCGCCTGACGGATGTTGCTTTCAAATGATCACCCCGCCCGCGGCTAACCGGTTCGGCTTCGAGGATTGCGCATGCTGACATTCATCTTCAGACGCTTGCTCAGCGCCATCCCGACGCTGATTCTGGTGTCGCTGTTCGTGTTCACCCTGCAGAAACTGCTGCCGGGTGATCCGGTGCTGGCGATGGCAGGCGAAGAACGCGACCCCGCGGTGATGGAATATCTGCGCGATAAATACCGGCTCAATGATCCGGTGCCGCTGCAGTACATCCATTGGGTCGGCAACGTGCTGCAAGGGGACTTCGGCACGTCGCTACGCACCGAACAACCGGTCACCGCGCTGCTGGCTTCCAAGCTGCCGGTGACCATTGAACTGGCGGTGCTGGCGTTGATCATCGCGCTGCTGATCGGCATTCCCACCGGGGTGATTTCCGCCGTGCGCAAAGGCACGGCGGTGGATTACGGGGCCAACATCTTTGCCTTGTCGGGGATCTCCATTCCGCACTTCTGGCTGGGGATTCTGTTGATCATGATCTTCGCCGTGAAGCTGCAATGGCTCCCCGCCTCAGGCTTCGTGCCGCTGGGCGAAGACGTCGGGCAAAACCTGAAAACCCTGATCTTGCCGGCCTTCGTCCTCGGTGCCGGGCTGTCTGGCGTGCTGATGCGCCACACCCGCAGCGCCATGCTCGAAGTGCTGCGTGCCGATTACGTGCGCACGGCGCGGGCCAAAGGGTTATTCCCGCGCACGGTGATTTTGAAACACGCCCTGCGCAACGCACTGATGCCCATCGTCACCCTGACCACGTTGCTGTTTGGCGAGTTGCTGGGCGGCGCGGTGCTGACCGAGCAAGTGTTCAGCATTCCGGGCTTCGGCAAGATGATTGTCGACGCTGTGTTCAACCGCGATTACGCCGTGGTGCAAGGCGTGGTGCTGTGCGTCGCCATCGGTTTTCTGCTGCTCAATCTGTTGGCGGATGTGTTGTACCGCATGATCAACCCGCGCCTGAGGACTGCCTGATGACCGCGATAGCCCCGCAAGCCTTCCGCGCCAACGACATCGCGCTCAAGCCGCGCACCCGCTCGCCTTTCGTGCGTAAATTTTTGGCGAACAAAGGCGCGGTGATTGGTTCGGTGGTGTTGCTGGTGTTCATCCTCGCCGCGCTGCTGGCGCCGTGGATTGCGCCGTACGATCCCCTGAAAGCCAACTTCCTGGCCGTACGTAAAGCGCCGTCGATGATGTACTGGCTGGGCACCGATGAACTGGGCCGCGATCTGTTTTCCCGCCTGCTGTGGGGCGCACGCAGCTCCTTGCTCGCCGGGGGTGTTTCGGTGGCGATTGCCATGGTCATCGGCGTGCCGCTGGGGCTCATTGCTGGCTACTTCGGCGGCAAGCTCGATGCGGTGATCTCGCGAATCATGGAAGCGCTGCTGTCCTGTCCGTTTCTGGTGTTGGCGATTGCCCTGGGTGCGTTTCTCGGCCCGAGCCTGACCAACGCGATGATCGCTATCGGCCTGTCAGCGATGCCGATCTTTTCCCGCCTGACGCGGGGTCAGGTACTGGCGATTCGTCACGAGGATTATCTGGAAGGCGCCCGCGCCATCGGTCTGCCGGATCGCTGGATCATCCTGCGCTACGTGCTGCCAAACGTGATGTCGCCGCTGGTGGTGCAAGCCACGCTGACCATCGCTTCGGCCATTCTTGCCGAAGCCAGTTTGTCGTTCCTCGGGCTGGGGCAGCAACCGCCCTCACCGTCCTGGGGCTCGATGCTCAACACCGCGAAAAATTTCATGGAACAGGCGCCGTGGATGTCGATTGCCCCCGGTGTGGCGATCTACATCACGGTGCTGTGTTTCAACCTGCTGGGCGATGGGTTGCGTGACGCCCTGGACCCAAAAAACTAATACTCAGGCTTTGTGAAAACGTCACGAGCGATGGCAAGACAAGGCAAAAGCAGGCCGGAAAGCGGAGTCTAGGTGTTCTAAATGAGCATTTCCGGCCTGCTTTTAACGCCGTATTGCCGAGCGCAGTAGTTTTCACAGAGTCTGAAATTTTCACTGCCAAGAGAGTCTACTCATGTTCGATGATCTGGATTACAGCCAACCTTACGCGTCCGCCCGCTCGCCGGTGATGGGCAACAACATGGTCGCCTGCTCCCAGCCGCTGGCAGCCCAAGCGGGGCTGGACATGCTGCGCAAAGGCGGCAACGCGGTCGATGCGGCCATCGCGGCGGCCATGGTGCTGACCGTGGTCGAGCCCACCGGTTGCGGCATCGGCAGCGATGCGTTCGCCATTGTCTGGGACGGCGAGAAGTTGCAGGGCCTCAATGCCTCGGGACGCTCGCCGAAGGCCTGGACCCCGGAGTATTTCGAAGGCCAGAAAGAGATGCCGCAGCGCGGTTGGGGCGCGGTCACCGTGCCGGGCGCCGTGTCGGCCTGGGTGGCCTTGTCCGACCGCTACGGCAAATTGCCGTTCGCGACCCTGGCAGAACCTGCCATCGGTTATGCGCGGGATGGCTATCAGGTCACGCCGATCATTGCCGAGTTGTGGCGTCGCGGTGCCGGGCTATTGAAAGATCAGCCGGGCTTTGCCGAATGCTTCCTGCAGGGCGGTAAAGCGCCGAAAGCAGGCGAGAAAGTTCGCTTGAAAGACCACGCGAAAACCCTGCAATCGATTGCCGATACCAAGGGCGAGTCGTTCTATCGCGGTGAGTTGGCGCAGGCGATCATCGCTCACGCCCACACCAACGGCAGCGTCATGAGCCTGGATGATCTGGCGACCCACAGCGTGGATTGGATCGAGACTTTGTCGGTGCCCTATGCCGGAGCGGTAGTCCACGAATTGCCGCCCAACGGCCAGGGCATCGCCACGCTTTCCGGCCTGACCATGCTCGAAGCCTTGGGCGTTGGCGAGCATCCGGTGGACAGCGCCGAGACGGTGCATCCGGTGCTCGAAGCGATGAAGCTGGCGTTGGCCGATCTCGACGAGCACGTGGCCGACAACGATCACATGCGTGTGCGCTCCGAGCATTTGCTGGACCCGACGTACCTGATGGAACGCGCCGCACTGGTCAACGAGCAGGCGGCCAATCCGGGTCACGGCTCGCCCAAGGCTGGCGGCACGGTGTACCTGTCGGCAGCGGACGAGAGCGGCATGATGGTCTCGTTTATTCAGTCCAACTACATGGGCTTTGGTTCGGGTGTCGTGGTGCCTGGCACCGGCATCAGCCTGCAGAATCGTGGCGCGGGCTTCACTCTCGATCCCGGTCACGTCAACACCGTCGCACCGGGCAAGCGCCCTTTCCACACCATCATTCCAGGCTTTGTGATGAACGCCGACGGCACGCCGTTGATGTCTTTCGGCTTGATGGGCGGACCGATGCAGGCGCAAGGTCACTTGCAGATGATGATGCGCATCCTGCGCTACAAACAGAACCCGCAGGCGGCGGCGGATGCACCGCGCTGGAGACTGGAAGCGGGCTTGAAAGTCGCCGTCGAGCGCTCGTTCGATCGATTGGTGGTGGCAGAACTACGCGCCAAAGGCCACGACATCGACGTCGAAGAGCCCAGTGGTGTGTTCGCGTTTGGCGGCGCGCAGATCATCCAGCGCACCGAGCATGGCTATGTCGGTGGCACCGATCCACGTAAAGACGGGTTGGTTGCGGCGTATTGATTTGTAGGAGCGCGCTTGCCCGCGATGTCGGTATGCCGGTGGACACATTTGTCACAGGCACATTGCAATCGCGGGCAAGCGCGCTCCTACAGTCGGTGTTCTTTAAGCCACCACTGGAATCAACGGATCAGCCGCCGCCAGTGCCGACACCCGATCCGCCGCCGGTGGGTAGATCCACACCGAGTTGATGGTGGTTTTCAGTTTTTTGGCTTCGGCCTTGATCAGTTTCACCTGACGATCCCAGCCTTCGGTGTACACCGCGCCCCACTCGCCCAGATCCAGGCAGGTAACGTATTTGACCTGGCTGTAGGGCGTCGGCGCTTCACCCAGGAGATCAGCAGCGACGTTATTGCCCGCCGAGCGACCCAAAGCGATGGCGTGCTGACAGGTCATCATCGCGAAGTTGCCCTCATCGTCCGTCGCGGCATAGGCGGTATCGCCAGTGGCGTAGATGTCTTGCTGACCGATGACTTTCAGATTGCGATCAACGTGCAGGCGGCCGTAGCTGTCACGCTCGCCCGGCACTTGTTCGGTCAGTGAGCTGGCACGCACACCGACTGTCCAGACCACGGTTTTAGCGTCGATGCGCTGGCCGTCCGCCAAGGTCACGCCGTGTTCGTCCACCGACACCACCGAGGCATTAAGCTTCCACTCGACACCCAGCGACTCGCTGGCTTCGACGATGGAGGGGCTGATGTTTTCACCCAGTGACGCGCCGATTTTGCTACCACGGTCGACGATGATCACATTCACCTTGGCATCGGCGCCCAGCACGGCGCGCAACCGGGCGGGCATTTCAGTGGCGGTTTCGATACCGGTGAAGCCACCGCCCGCCACGACGACCGTGTTGCGAGCCGCAGACTCAGGCTGCTGGGCCAGTGCGTGAATATGGGTTTCAAGGCGGCTCGCTTCGGCGATCAGGTCGACGTCGAACGCATGCTCCACCCCTTTTACCGCAGTCGGACGAACAACCCGGCTGCCGGCTGCCAGCACCAATTTGTCGTAGCTGATCGCGGACGAGATACCGTTGGCATCGGTGAACTCAACCCGTTTGCCGGCGACATCGATCTTGCTGGCAACACCGCGCACGAACTTCACACCCACCGCGTCGAACAGCGGACCGAGCGGCAATTTCATCTGATGCACTTGCTGCTCGTAGAAACGAGGGCGTACCGCCAGTTCGGCTTGCGGGGCCAGCACGGTGATTTCCACGTCATCACGCTCATGCATGTCCAGCAAACGCGCTGCGCTCAAGGCACTCCACATGCCGCCAAAACCTGCGCCGACGATCAGAATCTGCTTTTTCATTGTGTGCTCCGGATAGATAACAAGTCGTTTTCGGTTTGAGTAAGCGCTGGCGATAGCATCGATGACGCGGGCCGGTGCTGGTTGATACGGTCGGAGTTAGCGACCATCTCAGAACAACTACGACTCTATTGATCGGAGTTATTTTCGGCAAGTGGTTTTTTGTCTTGTTTGTGGGCCTCAGCCAGCCTGACCGCCTAAAATGGCTCTGGATCAGCTATCTGCTGCGGGTATGGAGTGAACAAAAAAAATGGAACCGGCCGCCCGCTGGTCGCGGACCCTAACGATTCCTTGCTGCACACCCGTGTAAATTGGTAGCTTTATGCCGATCAATCTAGTCGGAGATACACATGTCCCTTTACAGTGCCGGCGTCGAATACGGCATCCACTGTCTGCTGCTGTTGATGGACGAGCGTGGCGAGAGCCGCGAAGCCAGTGTGCGAGACCTCGCGGAGCTGCAGGGCGTGCCGCTGGAGTATCTGGCGAAGGTGTTTACCAAGCTGGCCAAGGCCAAACTGGTGGTTGCCACCGAAGGCGTGCGTGGCGGTTTCAAACTGGGCAGACCGTCAGATGAGATCAGCCTGCTGGACATCGTCAACGCCATTGACGGGCACAAGCTGATTTTCGATTGCAGGGAGATTCGCGGCCGTTGCGCGGTGTTCGACGGCTCGCCGCCAGACTGGGCGGTAGAGGGCATGTGCGGCATTCATGCCGCGATGATGACCGCACAAAAACGCATGGAAGAGGCGCTGGCTCAGCAAACCATTCTTGATCTTGGACGACGTACCGCGCGCAAAGCGCCTGCGGAGTTCGGCGCTCAGGTGAACGACTGGCTCAATGAGCGAAAAGAGAATAAAGCGGCCGGGATTGCTGTGGTGGATGTGACTGATTAAGGCTCCTGGGAGGAATCCTTATTCTGTAGGAGCGAATTGATTCGCGAGACAACCCTCGCGAGACGACCCTCGCAATACATCCCGTCGCACGCCTCGCCAACACGTCGGCGCCTGCAGAGCGATGGAATGTCGCGAGCATTACAGAGCAAATGTCCGAAGTGATGGGAACGGTGCCCCGTTTATCCGTCTTGGGAAATCCAATTTACTGGCCTCAAGCGCCTGAATCGCGATTCGCCACAGTCGGTCCGTCCGAAGTGCTGCACGGCGGGGTTGCTTACACCACCGAAGGCTGGGTGCCGAACACGCCGAACCGCGCGCTGACCGTCGATGAAATTCAGTCGCTCGTCGAAAGCTTCCGTACGGCCGCCCAGCGCGGCGTCACCGCAGGCTTTGACGGTGTTGAGCTGCACGGCGCCAACGGTTATCTGGTCGACCAGTTTCTTCAGGACAACAGCAACAAACGCACCGACCGCTATGGCGGTTCGATTGAAAACCGCGCACGGTTTCTGCTGGAAGTGACCAACGCGCTGGTTTCAGTCTGGGGCAGTGATCGCGTCGCCGTGCGTGTTGGCCCGAGCGGGACCTGGGGCGACATGGGCGATAGCGATCCTGAGGCACTGTTCACCTATGTAGCGCAGCAGTTGGCGCCGCTGAATCTGGGGTACATTCACCTGATCGAGCCACGCATTCTGGGCAATATCGAGGATGAAAACGCCGATCCCGCCCCCGTGGCCACGCAGCTGATTCGCAAGCACTACAAGGGCGTGATCATGGCTGCCGGTGGTTTTAACGGTGAGTCCGCAGAGGCCATTTTGCAGGCCGGCGATGCGGATCTGGTGGCGTTTGGTCGGGATTTCATCGCAAACCCGGACCTGCCAGAGCGGCTGCGCCACAACCTGCCGCTGAACCCGTACGATCGCCCGACCTTCTTTGGCGGGACAGAGGTGGGATACACCGATTACGCGTTTTATCAGGAGCCAGCGACGGCGTAACTGAGCAATACGCCCGGTCTGTAGGAGCGAACTTGTTCGCGAGGCGGCACAACTGCTAAACCTCATCGCCCGCCTCGCCAACAAGTTGGCTCCTACAGGTTTTGGTCAAACTGTCAGGGAAACACCACCGCATACACCGCGATCAGACTCAGCCCGATAACGGTCAATCCCAGCACCACCACTTCACGCAACGGCGCGGGAACGCGCTCCACGCACATGCCTTTGGTGCTTTTGCGATAGCGGGCGTTCAGCCCGATTTGCACCAGCAGACATGCCATCAGCGCAACGATTGTCGGCGTTAATGCCCACAGGCCAAAGTGCGGAATCCAGCGCAGGAACAGGATGCAGCAGACCATCAGCGTCAGCAGCGTGCGCCGCCATGCAAGCAGCGTCCGCTCAGGCTGCAGCCCAGGATCATCGTGCCCAATGACAGCCAGGTTTCGACCCGCGCTGCCGGTCACGACGCGCCGACACTCAAAAACACAATCAGCCCCGCGGCCACCAGTGCCCCGCCCAGGGACAGGATTGGCACCAACACCGGCAATGGCAGCGGTTTGCGTTGGCGCATAGCGCGCTCGACGTTCAACCAGCGCACGCAGGCACTGCCGCTGACCAGCATCGCCAACACCAACAGCGTCAGCGCCACACCCCTGCGCAAGTCAGGACCGAACACTTCGCCGGTGAAAGCTTCCACGGCAATGCCGCCAGCCAGAAAGGCCAACGCCGTACGAATCCAGGCAAGAAAGGTACGTTCGTTGGCCAGAGTAAATCGGGGATCAGGTTCACAGCCAGCACCTAATAAAGAGGCGCTGAGCCGATCACGTTCAGGCGCAGCAGGTTTGGCGGGGTCCGGAGAGGTCATGTCACACCGTGGTCGGGTAGAGTGCGCAAATCATACCGCCCACCGGATCGAAAGGCCCGCGCCGGATACGCGACGCCGATTAGCCTGTCGCGCCACGCTATATAGATGTCGCCCAATTGCGTACGCACATAGCTGTAGGAGCGCGCTTGCCCGCGAAAACGATAGCCCTGTGGATGGATTCGTCACAGGAAAACCTTTCGCGGGCAAGCGCGCTCCTACAACTGAAGAGGCTACTTCTCTGCCAAATCCACCCACACCGCTCCATTCGGAAACTGATAACGATCCAGCGTCTCCGGGTGCATTTCGATGCTGTAGCCCGCACGTTGAGGTGGCATGTAACGGCCACGACGGATGACTACTGGATCAAGAAAGTGCTCGTGTAGGTGATCGACATATTCCAGCACGCGGTTTTCCAGCGAGCCGGACACAGCGATGTAATCGAACAGCGAGATGTTCTGCACGTACTCGCATAACCCGACGCCACCGCCGTGCGGACACACCGGCACATCGAACTTCACTGCCATCAACAGCACCACCAGCACCTCGTTCAAACCACCCAATCTCGCGGCGTCCACTTGGCAGAAATCCAGCGCGCCAGCCTGAAACATCTGCTTGAACATCACCCGGTTGTGGCAGTGCTCGCCGGTGGCCACGCCAATCGGCTTGATCTTCTGGCGGATCGTGGCGTGGCCAAGAATGTCGTCGGGACTGGTCGGTTCTTCAATCCACCACGGCTCGTACGCCGCCAGCCGACGCATGTTGTGGATCGACTCCTCCACGCTCCAGACCTGATTGGCGTCCATCATCAGCGTGCGCTCCCAACCCAGTTCGTCTCGCAGAATCGCGGCGCGACGCAGATCTTCTTCGATGTCCGCACCGATCTTCTGCTTGATATGGGTCCAGCCCTCGGCCACGGCTTCACGGGCAAGATGGCGCATTTTCTCTTCCGAATAACCCAACCAGCCGGGCGCAGTGGTGTAGCCGGGATAACCCTCTTCGAGCATCTGCGCCTCACGCCTGGCCTTGCCCGGCACCTGACGGCGCAACAGAGCGATCGCTTCTTCCGGGGTAATCGCGTCAGTGACGTAGCTGAAATCCAGGCATTTGACGAGCTGCTCGGGCGTCATGTCGGCCAACAGTTTCCACACCGGTTTGCCCTCGGTCTTGGCCCACAAGTCCCAGACGGCATTGACCAGCGCAGCGGTGGCCAGATGGATGACGCCTTTTTCCGGGCCCAACCAGCGCAACTGGCTGTCGCCTGCGGTGATGTGGTGCCAGAACGCGCCCATGTCGGCGGTGATGTCCTCCAGGGTCTTGCCGACGATCATCGGCGCCAGCGATTCAATCGCAGCGACACAAATTTCGTTGCCACGACCGATGGTGAAGGTCAGACCGTGGCCTTCCAGTTTGTCGGACGAATCGGTGTGCAGCACCACGTAGGACGCCGAATAATCCGGCGCGCTGTTCATGGCATCCGAGCCGTCCAGCGACAGGGAGGTGGGGAAGCGGATGTCGCGGGTGGTGATGGAGGTGATGGTGATTGGCATGGGGGGTCTCTTATTGTTTTCGGAGTGTTTGGTCCGCTAGAGCGCGCTTGTTCTGGGCCGCATCCGGATGATTGCGATGCGCCTGTTATGCATCCGTTGAATGACGGGACGCATTCGCGGGCAAGCGCGCTCCTACAAACGAATGCGCGTGAAATGACTGTAGGCCCAATCGCCATACGCGCATAATCGCCAAATCCTAATCATCGATATTAGATTCGATATGACTGAGCACAACGCTGATCTCCCCTCCTTCACCAGCCTAAAAATTTCCAGCCGGCAGATCGCTTTGCTCAACGCCCTTGGTGAACTGGGCAATCTGGGTAAGGCCGCCGGTGCGATTCACACCTCGCAACCTGCGGCCAGCCTGTTGCTCCAGCAATTGGAGGAGCGGCTGGGCGTTCAGCTGTTCGAGCGCTTGCCCCGAGGCATGCAGCCCACGTTGTACGGCGAAGTGATGATTCGCTACGCCCAGGGTGCGCTGCATGAGTTTGAAAACGCCGAAGCGCAGATCGCCGAACTGGCGCGCGGTGCCTCGGGGCGTGTGCGCATCGGCGCCGTGATGGGGCCGGTGCCGACCTTGTTGACCCGCGGCGTGCTCGCATTCAAGGCGCAATACCCGAACGTGCGCCTCTCGATTGAAGTGGGCACCAGCGACACCCTGCTGCCCGCGCTGATTCGCGGCGATTTCGATGTGGTGCTCGGGCGCTTGCCGGATCAGATCGACAGCCATGGCATCGATATTCAGCTGTTCGAACAAGGCGAGCAGATGCGCATCATCGCTCGTCCCGACCACCCGCTGGCGGGCAAAGCCAGACCGACGCTGGCCGATCTCGCGCAGCAGACGTGGATTCTGCACCCGATCGGCAGCCCAATGCGTCGTCAGGTCGAACACGCGCTACAGGCCGCGCAACTGGTGCATCCGCTGGATATCGTCGAAACCGCCTCGATCCTGGCGACCACCTCAATGATCGAGTCCTCGGACATGATTGCGGTGGTGCCCAACGATGTCGCCGAGCACTACCAGCGTTACGCCATGATCGCCGTATTGCCCGTGGAACTACCGCTGGCGATGGCTAATCTGGGTTTGCTGACGTCCAGATCCAGGCCAATGTCGGCGGCGGTCGAGCAGTTCATGGGCTGCCTTAAAGCGCAAAATCCTGTGGCGTCGGGTTGATAACCGCCGGTTATCAATCAATCGAAACCTTTCATTGGGAAATTATCAAACGGCTTCATAGAGTGATCGGCAACTGATGCGGGCGCCCCAAAGCCCGTGCATAACAAGAATCTGACTGCCTGCTCCGGCGCTGTCCCTGGTGATGTTCCCAGCCCCGGGAGCCGTTGCGTTCTGAACGCAGATGCAGGCGGCGACCGTCCTGAGAGGCTTCATGGAACTCATTGCCAAAACGCCTGCCTTCGACAGCAGCGCCGTGGTCATCCGGCTAAACCCCCTCGATAACGTGCTGATCGCTCGCCAGCCGCTGAGCGAAGGCATGCGCCTGGCCGATGAAGGCATCACGGTGCTGGAGGCGATCCCTTCCGGGCACAAGGTCGCGACTGTCCGTGTCGAAAAAGGCCAGCCATTGCGCCGCTATGGGCAGATCATCGGTTTCGCCTCGCAGCCCATTGAAGCCGGGCAACACGTGCACGTGCAGAACGTGGAGATGTCGGACTTTTCCCGCGATTACGCATTCGGTGTCGATGCCCACGAGACGCCAAAAGCCGAGGCGTTTTTCCAGGGCATCGTCCGGGCTGACGGCCGAGTGGCAACGCGCAATTACATTGGAATCCTGACCTCGGTGAACTGCTCAGCGACGGTGGCCCGGGCGATAGCCGACCGCTTCCGGCGTGACATCTTTCCGGAAGCGTTGGCGGCGTATCCCAATGTTGATGGCGTGGTGGCGCTCACCCACGGCTCCGGTTGCGCCATCGATTCCAAGGGCGAAGCCATCGACCTGTTGCGGCGAACCTTGGCTGGCTACGCAGTGCATCCGAATTTCGCCGCCGTTTTGGTGGTCGGGCTGGGCTGTGAAACCAATCAGATTCAAGACTTGCTCGACAGTCAGGGGCTGACCGCCAGCAACCAGCTGCGCGCGTTCACCATTCAGGGCACAGGCGGCACCTCGAAAACCATCGCCAGCGGCATCGAGCAGGTCAAATCGCTGCTGGACGAAGCCAATCAGATCAAACGCGAAACCGTCAGCGCCCGGCATCTGCTAGTCGGTCTGCAATGCGGCGGTTCTGATGGTTATTCAGGGATCACCGCCAACCCGGCGCTGGGCAACGCAGTGGACAGACTGGTGGCGGCAGGCGGCACGGCCATTCTTTCTGAGACTCCGGAAATTTACGGCGCCGAGCACCTGCTCACACGCCGCGCTGTAAGCCGGGCCGTTGGTGAAAAACTGATCGAGCGGATTCACTGGTGGGAAGACTACTGCCAACGCATGAACGCTGAGCTGAACAACAATCCGTCAGCGGGGAACAAGGCCGGCGGGCTGACGACGATTCTGGAAAAGTCCCTCGGTGCGGTCGCCAAGGCCGGTTCGACCAATCTGATGGGCGTGTACGAATACGCTGAAAAAGTCACTGCGCAGGGCTTGGTATTCATGGACACGCCGGGGTACGACCCAGTGTCCGCCACCGGCCAAGTGGCTGGCGGCGCGAACCTGATCGCCTTCACCACCGGGCGCGGTTCGGCCTACGGGTGTGCGCCTACGCCGTCGATCAAGCTGGCGACCAACAACCTGATGTTCGCCCATCAGGAAGAGGACATGGACGTGAACTGCGGCGGCATTGCCGATGGCAGCACCACGATTGAGGAGCGCGGCGCTTACATCTTCCAGATGATGCTCGACATTGCGTCCGGCCAGCGCAGCAAAAGCGAGCAGCACGGTTACGGCCAGAATGAATTCGTGCCGTGGCAGATCGGGGCGGTGACCTGACCCCATATCGAAACCCGAGGTAGAACACTCTGCCGCTTCGCCCGTGCCGTTGACGAGGCGGCAAGCAACCTTAACAACAATAAAAAAGGTGCCTATGAAAAGCCTCAAGACCTACCAGACCATCACCATCGTCTTTTTGATGTGCTTCGGCATCGTCAACTATCTGGACCGCAGCGCGCTGTCCATCGCCAACACCACTATTCAGAAGGACATGCTGATCAGCCCGTCAGAGATGGGCATTTTGCTGTCCGCCTTCTCGCTGGCCTATGCCTTCGCGCAGTTGCCGATGGGCATGATGATCGACCGGCTGGGCAGCAAAATCGCCTTGGGCGGCGCGTTGATGGTCTGGTCGATTGCGCAGACCGCCTCGGGCTTTATCAACAGCTTCAGCAGTTTCTTCGCCCTGCGTGTCTTGCTGGGGATCGGCGAGGCACCGATGTTTCCTTCGGCTGCCAAAACACTCAACGAGTGGTTCGAACCCCATGAGCGCGGCACGCCTACAGGCATCGTCTGGTCCTCGACGTGCATCGGGCCGTGCCTGGCGCCGCCGGTGCTGACGCTGTTCATGGTCAACTTTGGCTGGCGCGGGATGTTCATCATCACCGGCGTGATCGGCATCATTCTGGCGCTGTGCTGGCTGATGTTTTACAAAAGCCGCGCGCAGTATCTGGCGCAGCTGGCGGCGAGCGGCGAACAGCCCGTGGTGGCGGTCCCGGTCGCGGCCATCGACAGCACGCCGAAACCTTCTTTCTTCGCCGGGTGGCTGGACCTGTTCAAGCACCGCAGCACCTGGGGCACGTTTCTTGGGTTCATGGGCGTGATTTACATGCTCTGGCTGCACCTGACCTGGCTGCCGGGATATTTCCAGCGCGAGCATGGCCTTGACCCGTACCAGACGGCCTGGCTGGTGTCGTTCGCTTATGTGTTCGGTGCTGTGGGGACCATCGTCGCCGGGCGGATCTGTGACCGTTTGGTCAAACGCGGCGTGGGCGTGCTCAACAGCCGTAAATACACGGTGATCGGCGGGCTAGTGATTGCAGCGCTGTTTACCTTGCCGCTGACGTTTGTCACGGGCCTGACCGGCTGCACGATCTTGCTGTGCGGCGCGCTGTTCGGCATCAACCTGTCCAGTGCCACGGCGTGGATGGTGGTGAACACGGTCGTGGACACCAAGCGCGTTGCCTCGCTCGGTTCGATCCAGAACTTCGGCGGCTATATTGCGGGTTCGGTCGCCCCCATCGTCACTGGTTTCAGCGTGCAGTATTCAGGGCACTTCGCCAGCGCTTTTCTCATCAGCGCCATTGTTGCCATGCTCTCGGCAGTGGCGTATTTCGTCCTGCTCAAGGCGCCCATCCCGGAGCACAGCACCCCATTGAAGCAAGCTGATACCCATGGCAATGCGGGGGTTGAAGTGCGCTAGCCTGCGCAGGCACTCGTCGCCCGCACATGATCCGAGCGGCTGTACATTCTGAATTTGACCCAAATCCGTGGGAGCGGACCTGCCAGCGAAGAGGCATGTAAAGGCTGCAGATTTCTAGCGCCTATCGATAGCCTTCGCGGACAGGTCCGCTCCCACATTTGATCTAAGGCGCAGTGAGCGTAACGGTTCAGCACAAATCCCGTGGGAGCCAACCGCTGGCTCCGCGCTTTTTTTCTTACCCTCCCCCCACAACTTGCCCTACTCTCTGTGCAGCAGTAGCTCTCAAGGAGTGGGGTTTGAAACGCAACGACGGGCTGTACTTCAACCCAAGAAACCGACGATTGAAGCGCATGCCCGTCCTGTGGCTGGCAGGGGTATTCACCATTTTGGTGTGCGTCTCGATTACCAGTATCACGCTGTGGCAACTGCGCGGAGCGCGCAACCACGAACTGGCGATGGCCAATACTTTCGCCTCCAACTTGTCGCGCTCAATGGCCCAGCAGGCCGATGACGCTTTCGATGAAGCCTCCATTCCCGTTGCCGGCATCATTGAGCGGCTTACCTACGATGGCTTCGAGTCTGCACTGAGCCCGCGCATGCATGATTTCCTGCGCGCAACCGCTGCCAGCGTCGAGCAAATCCAGGGGCTGTTTATCTACGACAAGGATGGCAACTGGGCTGCCACCTCAATGGGGCACACGCCCGCCAATGCCAACAACGCCGACCGCGAATACTTTCAGTTTCACAAATCCATCGACAGCACGCTGCCGCACATTGGCAGTGCCATTCGCAGTCGAACCACGGGCGATTGGGTCATTCCGCTGTCGCGGCGTATCAACGATGCGCAAGGCAACTTTGCCGGGGTGGTGCTGGCGACCATCGAACTGGTGTACTTCGACCGTTTCTTCGACCGCTTCGATATCGGGGAAAAAGGTGTGATCACCCTGGCGCTGGCCGATGGCATGGTATTGGCGCGCCGTCCGTCGACAACGACTTCTACGGGGATCTCGATCGCGCAAGGCGAGTTGTTCAGCAAATATCTCAACGAGCATTACGAGGGCACCGCGACGGTGATTTCCATGCTCGATAACATCAAGCGCATTTACGGCTACAAACGCCTGGATCGCTACCCTTTGGTCGTGCTGGCGGGTTTATCTGAGTCCGAGGTGCTCGACAGCTGGCGGCAGAATGCGTGGCGGTCGATGTTGGTGATCGTCTGCGTGCTGATCGCCAATTTGCTGTTCGGCCTTTTGCTGTTCCAGCAGATTCGCTTCGGGTTGAGAGCTGAAACGCAACTGCGCATTGCCAGCCACTCGCTGGAAAAACTTGCGCTGCAGGACAGCCTGACGGGCCTTGCCAACCGTCGGCATTTTCAGGAGCTGCTGAGCCTTGAGTTTGCCGACATCAACCCGCACCCGTTGAGCCTGATCATGATCGATATCGACCTGTTCAAAAGCTACAACGATGCGTATGGCCATGTCGCCGGGGACAAATGCATTGTTGCGGTGGCGCAGTGCATCCGCGACAGCCTCAACCGCACGGGCGACCTGGCCGTGCGCTACGGCGGCGAAGAGATGGCGATTTTCCTGCCTTACAACGACTCGGCAGGTGCCTACGCTCTCGCCGAAAAAATCCGCCTGACGGTTGTCGCGCGCAATCTTGAACACGCAGGTAACCCGTTGGGGTTTGTCAGCATCAGCCTGGGCGTTTACAGCTGCCTGCCACACGAATGCCCGAACATGGAGATCTTCGTCGAGCGCGCCGACACCGCGCTGTATGCCGCAAAACACAAAGGACGCAACCGTACCGAGGTATATGCGGGCGCTTAGCGATCATGGGACTGCCGTCGCCCTTCAGGAATTATCGCTAAGCTCATGTCCATTCTTATGTGATGAAGAGGCGGGTACCCATGCGAACCCTCTGGCGAAAATATCTGGACGCACTGGACAAAGACCTCAGCACCCAAGTGTTCGACAACATCAAGAACCTGCTGGTCTGCGCCCTGCTTTTCGCCGCGGGTACACAAGCACTGCCCAGCGATGACCCGTTTTTCTTCGGCGTTTTCGCCGCCAATGTTGCCGGTTGGGGGCTGATTGTCTTCTCGGCGGTGCTGATGTTTCTGAGTATCAGCGATGGACTGCGAAGGCTGGCGAAGCTGCGCTACCACGTTATATTCCAGATAATCCTGTGTTTGATTTATCTGGTGGTGGCGTTGCGAGTTGTGGAAATCGTCTGGCGATTCAGGGCGGGATAAGGTTCCAGGGATTAGGACCTTGCAACATTTTCTAAGGGGATCGGCCTGATATAACAAAATCTGCGAGCCCTCATCAGGGCTGAAAATCTGTGCGACAGGTGTCGATCCGCATTCACCTGATCCTCGCCTCGCTTGGATCCGCCGATGAATGCGGTGTTTGTATAACGTTGACGGTGGCTGGCGATCAATCGTAGAACGGCTCAACTGAAGTCCGACTGCCGACAAAAAAGCTGTCAGCGACCAATCTCAGCGGTTGCAGGTCCAGATCACTGGCCTTGTCGCCAATCAGTTGCTGGAAATGCCGATACACCGCCGCGTACTCACCCTCCTCCGACACCGCCTGACGTACGCCATCGATACTCAGCAAGGCCCCGCCGTTGTCCAGACGCAGCGTGCCTTCGGTGCAGCGGATTTCGATGCTCCACAGCTCATCGTGCCCGTGGTCAAAATCGAATTCGGCGCGGATATTCAGGTGGCGTGCGTCGGACATTTTGATGGACGCGGCGATGGGCGACTGGCAGTTGCTGGGCACGTGCAGTTCGGCTGACTCGACGAAGATTGGCAAGGGCAGCAGATGGGTCGCAATCGACAAAGCGTTGATGCCAGGATCAAACACGCCCAAACCGCCAGGTTGCCAGATCCACGCCTGACCCGGGTGCCATTTGCGCACGTCTTCTTTCCAGTCGATCTGCACGCTTTGCAGGGTGCGGGTTGCCAGCCAGTCACGGGCGGCAGCGATGCCCGGCGCGTATCGCGAGTGCCAGGCGAATAGACCGCTGACGCCTTGTTCCCGCGCCAGATCCACCAGGGCCATGGCTTCACCGAGCGTGGCGCAGGGCGGCTTTTCTACCAACACATGCTTGCCGGCGGCCAGCGCCTCACGCACAAGGGCAAAACGTCCTTGGGGCGGTGTGCAAAACGCGACGGCATCGACCTGTGGCCCCTTCTCCAGCAGCTCACTCAAGGACAGAAAGTTTTCCACCCCGGCGCAGGGCTGCCCTTGGGTAGCGACTGCGACCAGCTCAAACGCAGGGTTGGCATGAATTGCGGGGACGTGTTGATCCTGGGCAATTTTGCCGTAGCCCACCAGACCGAGACGAATCGGTTGCATCGATGACTCCTGAATTTTTGTACTTATGTTGGGGCAGCAAACTAGACGTAAATCGCGCGGTAGACAACGGGATAATGGGTGTTTGCGACATTTTGATTCTGACGGGAGGCCCTCCGGGAATGGGCCTGCTCGCGAAGCTTTTGATTCTGCCCGGAGGGCGTAGGAGCGTCGCTTGCCCACGATCTGCCGGGTACCGGCAGTAAACCTATGCATGCGGTGTGTCAGGTTCGATAGAAGGTGCTGAACGTGGGGCCGCTTCGCAGCCCATCGCCTGCAAGCATGGCTCCTACGCCTCCGGCAGAAGCAGGCATGCGGCGCGCATGAATTTTATGCCTTCGGCGGAAGCAAGATTGCGGCGCGTAAGAATGTTACGCCTTCGGCAGAAGCGGGACTGTTGCGCGCAACGCATCGCTTTTGATTCTGCACGCAGGGCGTAGGAGCGTCGCTTGCCCGCGATCTGCCGGGTACCGGCAGTAAACCTGTGCATGCGGTGTGTCAGGTTCGATAGAAGGTGCTGAACGTGGGGCCGCTTCGCAGCCCATCGCCTGCAAGCATGGCTCCTACGCCTCCGGCAGAAGCAGGCATGCGGCGCGCAAGAATTTTATGCCTTCGGCAGAAGCAAGATTGCGGCGCGCAAGAATTTTATGCCTGCGGCAGAAGCGGGACTGTGGCGGGGCTGAAATCTCACCGCACTCACCATCGCACCTTGCGGTCTATCCTCATTCATCCCTACAGCACGATCTTTCACCATCAAGGAGCATTCCGACATGAACATTGATCTGACCGGCAAAACCGCATTGGTCACAGGCTCGACGCTGGGCATTGGTTACGCCATCGCCAAAGGCCTTGCGGGCACGGGGGCGGAGGTGATCGTCAACGGGCGCAAGCAAGAAGCGGTCGACGCTGCCGTTGCCAACATCCAGAAAGAAGTACACAACGCCAAGGTGCGCGGTGTCGCCACCGACGTGGGCAGCGCCAGCGGTTGTGATGAGTTGGTAGCCGCTGTACCCAACGTCGACATCTTGATCAACAACGTCGGCATCTATGGCCCGCAGGACTTCTTCGAAACACCGGACGATGTCTGGCAGCGGTTCTTCGACGTCAACGTCATGTCCGGCATTCGCCTGTCCCGCGCCTATGCACAAGCCATGGCCCAGCGCGGTTGGGGCCGGATCGTGTTCATCTCTTCTGAGTCAGGGCTGAACATTCCGGCCGACATGATCCACTACGGTTTCACCAAGACCTCCAACCTGTCGGTGTCTCGTGGTCTGGCCAAACGCATGGCCGGAACCGGCGTGACGGTCAACGCGGTGCTGCCAGGGCCGACGCTGTCCGAGGGCGTTGCCGACATGCTCAAGGATGAAGTCGCCAAAACCGGGAAGTCCCTGGAAGACGCCGCTGCCGATTTCGTCATGGCCCATCGGCCAAGCTCGATCATTCAACGTGCTGCGAGCATCGAGGAAGTGGCCAACATGGTGGTGTACGTCTCGTCCAAACAGGCATCGGCCACCACCGGCGCGGCGTTGCGCGTGGACGGAGGCGTGGTCGATACCATCGCCTGAACACCGTTGACCGGCGAGGCGCTGAACATCAGCGCCTTGTGTTCAGGCGGCCACAATGGACATCGGGCGGCTGTTGTCACTCAGGCACTCACTGAACCGCGAGCGTAACCAGCGTTCGCCCGGATCACTGTGGCTGACGCCACGCCAGACCATCGACAACTCAAAGCCGGGCAACTCGATGGGCGCAAATTCAGCATTCAGGCCCCCGCTGCCTGCCATGGCTTTGGCCACGTAATCGGGGACCACCGCCAGCAAGTCACTCTGCGCCAGCAACATCGGAATCGCGCTGAACTGTGGCACGGCGAGCATCACCTGACGCTGACGTTTGAGGCGTTTGAGCGCGTTGTCAGTGTCATCGGCAAGATTGACCATGGACGATACTGTCGCATGGGGGCGCTGGCAGAACTCATCCAGGGTCAGCGCTGATTTGCTCGAATCGGCACGCAGCACCATCGGGTAAATCATGCGCAGGAATTTGCGTTTCGCATTGGCCGGCAAATCGACGGTGTAGCTGATGCCTACGGAAATTTCACCGTTAGCCAACAAGGTCGGCATGCGGCTGCAATCAGCGCGATGGATGACCAGCTTGATGCCTGGCGCCTCTCGACGAAGACGGTGCAGCAAAGGTGGCAGCAGCGCGTACTCGACGTCGTCGGACAAGCCGATGTGAAACGTCGCGTTACTGGTGGCCGGGTTGAATTCACAGGTCTGGCTCAGGGCGATGGCAATGGTGTCGAGAGCGGGCGTGAGAATCTGGAACAGCTCTTCCGCCCGCGCCGTGGGCTCCATCGAGCGGCCGTTACGGATGAACAACGGGTCATCGAACATCGTGCGCAGACGCCCCAGTGCGTTGCTGACGGTGGGCTGACCGAGAAACAATTTCTCGCCGACACGGCTGACATTGCGTTCATGCATCATGGCTTCGAAGACCACCAGAAGGTTGATGTCAGCGCGGCGCAGATCGTTTCTGTTCAGCATTTCAGCCACCTGGGCAGACGCCCCGTTAGTGAGATGGATAGCCGACTGACTGCATGACAAAGGAAGACTGACAGGCTCTGGCAGAGCCTTTGCGTGCGGCATGTCAGTACTGTAATGGCGGGGGCTGAGACTGTCGCTCATGCACAAGTTGATATAGCTAGCGTCTTCGTTTTAGCGATTCATACCTGTGTATATCAACGCACCCGAAACTACTGATTAATGACTGCTGTGGCCGGTATAGGTCGTTGTCAGCCCATAAAAAACCGACGCAGAGGGCGTCGGTTCATGGGACGAATACGCAGGAGGTGCGTGTACTCAGTTTTTAGCAACCTGGGCCACTTGACCCGAGGTCACCAGCGCTTTGAGGGAGGCATCGAACTGCTTCAACGCATTGACCTGCAGATCACGCTGTTGGTCGATTTGCGCGGCAATTTCAGGCGCGGCTTTGTCATGCACCCAGACCGCGGACAGCTCCTTGCCACCGTAACCTTCAGCCTTGCCGATGTATTGCAGATTAGCGTCGTAGAACTTCGCTTCAAAACGCGCCTCGACCTGGGTATTACGCTGGGTCACAAGGCGGTTGTAAGTGTCGAGCATGACCACCACGTCCGGGCGTGCCTGCATCACGGCGTCCAGATTGTCATAGATGGTCACCGAGGCGAACTGCTTCTCCAGCGACGCTTTGAGCCAATCGATGGCCAGTTTTGGGTCGGAGCTATTGACGAAGGCTTGGCGGATGCGTGAATCCAGGGCGCTGTTCTTCACGCCCTTGAGGGCCATGGAATGGTAACGCTCGAGATATTCGATATTACTGACGGTGTTTTCGCTGTAGATCACCCCTACCGACTGGTTCGATTGCAGCGCCATGCTGCTGTCGGCGACCGGGGTAAGGTGACACGCTTGTTCGTCGGCGGCGTAGGCCGGAACAGTGGCGGCGGCGCCACCGGTCAACACGGCGACAAGAGCCAGCAGGACAGAAATTCTCATCGCGTATCTCCCAGGTAAAGCCAGTTCGGTATGGGGCTATCCTCCTCTTTTGCCGGAAAAACAGAACTCGCGTTTTTTGATGGTAACTATCAACTAAACGAATAGTCACCCACGGCTCTAAGTCAGGCTTGATGAGGGATCAGGCATACCTCTTGTCGCACAACGACCAGTGGAGAGGGATTGAGTAACGATGCAGTGGTGGACGAAGTCAGCCCCTACCTTTAAGTGGAGCACCGTGGACCCGATAAGTGCCGACAACGTTGCGCTTAAGTGCGCGTGCGGTAATGCCACTTTGGGAGTTAGGGACAGAATCTTTCGCTGCGATTCAGAACTCGCCGTATTCGGCGCGCATGCGGCCATTACGTTTGACCTGGTAAAGCAAGCCGTCGACCTTCTCTACAAAGGGCAATGGGGCAGCGTGCTCGTTCGGCGTGACGGTGCCTACGCCCAGACTCAGGGTGAGCAACGGGGACACGTCAGATTTCTCATGCAAAATGTGTTGCTGACGTACCAGTTGCATGCACTTTTCCGCCACTTGACGAGCTTTGTCCTGGGTCGTTTCCGGTAGCAGCCAGACAAACTCCTCGCCGCCGATTCGGGCGATGAAATCCCGTGGATTGTTGGCGGCAGGCAGCAAGGTCTTGGCGACGAGGCGCAAGGCTTCATCGCCTTTGATATGGCCGTAGTGGTCGTTGTATTGCTTGAAAAAATCGATGTCCATGATGATCAGCGACAGCGGCAATTGTGTGCTTTGCGCGTGGGCCCACTCGCGCTCCAGCACGGTGTCGAACATGCGTCGGTTGGCGATGCCGGTCAGGCCATCCTGGAACGAGTATTCCTCCAGTTGTTTTTGCAGACGAATCAGATGCTCTTCGGTCTTCTTTCGCTCGCTGATATCGAACATGAAACCCACCAGTGCCTCGACTTCGCCGTCCTTGCGCACGACGTGGACCACGTCGCGAATCCACACGTAATCACCGTCCTTGGTTAGGGCGCGATAGTCGGCTTCGTGATCAACCCCGGCCTTGGATTGCGACACGCAGAAATTGACCACGTAATCCTGGTCGTCCGGGTGCATGCGCGACACCCAATCGTCGATACCGACCCAGCTTTCGGGCGTCCAGCCCAGCAAGGCTTCTATCTGTGGGCCAATGTAGCTGAAGGTCAGGGTTTTCCAGTCGATTCGCCATGGGATGGCTTTAGTGGATTCCAGCAGTGTTTTGTAGACATCGCTCTCAGTGCCAGGCGTAAGTCGTTCGTCGCTCATGATCGACCAGATTCAGTGAGGAATGGACCGATAGCATGTTGCCGCCATGGTTTAGGCGCAAGGGGCACGGATGAATATGCGTCGGCTGTACCGGCCCCTTCGCGAACAGGTCCGCTCCCGCGGGATGGCGTCAGATCCAGAGGTCGGCAGCGCCGCAGATCCATGTGGGAGCGAACCCGTCCGCGAAAGCGATGAGCATCACTGCATCAGCGAATACACCAACGCCGAAATCGCCACCAGCCCGATCACCACCACAAACACGTTGGAAAACTTGCCAGCGTATTGGCGCATGGCCGGGACTTTGTGGATGGCGTACATCGGCATCAAGAACAGCAGCGCCGCGATCACCGGTCCGCCCAAGGTTTCGATCATGCCCAGGATGCTCGGATTGAGCGTCGCCACCAGCCAGCAGACTACCAACATGAAACCTGCGGTCAGACGATCCAGCGTACGCGGCGACGGGCGACGCCCGGTCTTCACCACGAGGCCTTTGAGCCCTTCACTGGCACCGATGTAGTGACCCAGAAACGACTTGGTGATGGCCACAAACGCAATCAACGGCGCGGCGAACGCAATGGTTGGATTACTGAAGTGATTCGCCAGATACGACAGGATCGACAGGTTCTGTGATTTGGCTTCGGCCAGTTGTTCAGGCGACAGGGTCAGTACGCAGCTGAACACGAAGAACAGCACCATCACCACCATCAAACCGTGAGCGCGAGCAAGGATTTGCGAACTACGTTGGTCGGCATTTACGCCGTACTGGCGCTTCTGATCGACGGCAAACGCCGAGATGATCGGCGAGTGATTGAACGAGAACACCATGACAGGGATCGCCAGCCACAAGGTGTGCAGCAGCGCCGATGGTGCAGGCAATGAAGTGGCGGTGGACAGAATCCCACCGGTCCAGTGCGGCACCAGAAACACGGCCAGAAACAGCAGCGCGACGATGAAGGGATAGACCATCAGGCTCATGGCCTTGACGATGATCCGCTCACCGCAACGCACCACCGCCAGCAGCCCGAGGATCAGCACGAAGGCGAGGATGGCGCGCGGTGGCGGTTGAACGTGCAGCTGATGTTCCAGAAAGCTCGCCACGGTATTGGTCAGCGCGACGCTGTAAATCAGCAGGATCGGGAACACCGCGAAGAAGTACAACAGCGTGATCAACGCCCCCGCCGTTTTGCCGAAATGCTGTTCGACCACCTCGGTGATGTCAGCGCCTTCACGACCCGACAGCACAAAGCGGGTCAGGCCGCGATGTGCGTAGAACGTCATGGGAAATGCGAGCAGCGCAAGGATGACCAACGGCCAAAAGCCGCCAATACCGGCGTTGATGGGCAGAAACAGCGTGCCTGCTCCGATCGCAGTGCCGAACAGCCCGAGCATCCAGGTCGTGTCGTGGCGGTTCCAGGAAGTCGCGCTGGCGGGCGCGGTGTCGAAGCGTTCTTCGACGCTGTTGGCCTGATCATTCATCCGGTCGATGTCTCCGTTGCCGGTGATAGCTACATGGTCAAAAGCGCGTCGAATTACATGGCAGTCGGCGCCCCTGACCGGTTCTGTACAGGAAAGGGGCGCGATTGTCCGGGATTAGGCCAGAGAATCAAAGGGTTGTCTGACAGATGCGCATTCAGGGAAGCATCCGACGCAACTGTAGGACCTTGGTGCGCGATGCGTTGGGCCGAGCAGGAGTAGAATTGGCCCGCGCGGTTGAGCAGCTTCTTAACTTGGCTCGACATTTGCTCTCATCGCACGCTTGGCCGATACATATATATTCCAGTTGTTGTCGCAAGGACGTGTACGATTGAGAACATTTCTTGTTTATCCGAGTTTGCGAATGCCCGCTTTCAGGTTTTTGCGCATCACCTTCGTCTGTCTGATTGCCCTCGGCACCCTGCTGAGCGGTTGTGAAAAGGCCCCGACCACCCCGCTCGCCGAGAAAAAGACGCTGGTCGATGTAGTCATTGCCGTGCGTTCCAATCAACCACCGACGACGGTATTGACCGGTCGCCTGGAGGCCTACCGCACGGCAGAAATCCGCGCCCGCGTGGCTGGCATCGTGGAAAAGCGCACGTATATCGAGGGCTCAGAGGTCAAAGCCGGAGCGTTACTCTTTCTGATTGATCCCGCGCCAATGAAGGCTAGCCTCGCCGCTGCCGAGGCAGAGCTGGCGCAGGCGGGGGCAACCGCCGATGCCGCAACCGATGTCGCCCAGCGCTCTAAACAATTGCGTGACTATGACTCGATCAGTATTCAGCAGTACCGCAAGGATTTGTTCCTGGAGAAACAGCTGCGCGCCGCCGAGCAACTGGCGGCCGCAAAGGTGCGCAGTGCGCGGTTGCAGCTTGATTACGCCAGCGTCACTTCGCCCATTGCCGGGCGTGCACGGCGGGCAATGATCACTGAAGGCGCAATGGTCGGCCAGGACGAAGGCACAAAGCTGACAACGGTCGAGCAGATTGACCCGATTTACGTGAACTTCTCACAGCCGGCCAATGAGTTTCTGGCTCTTCGCAAGGCCACCGCAGCCCTGGAAAAAAGCAACGCACCGATGCCGGTGAATGTGCGCCTTGGCGACGGCTCGCTGTACGGCACGCCGGGCAAGCTGTTGTTTTCCGACACCGCAGTGGACCCGCTGACTGACACCGTTGCTATGCGTGCGCTATTCAGCAACCCCGATCATCTGTTGCTTCCTGGCATGTACGTACAGGTTGAATTCGAACATCCCGAAGCGCAGGCGGCGGTGCTGATCCCTCAACATGCGTTGACCCGTACTCGCACCGGTGCATTCGTCATGCTGGACGATAACGGCCATGCGCGGCAGGTCCCCATCACTGCGGACACCCTGGAGGGCAAGCAATGGCGGGTCACTTCAGGCCTGTCCGGTGGTGAACGCGTGATCCTGGATGGCGGGGCCTTGAGCAATGGGCAAGCAGTGGAAGCGAAGCCTTTGACCAGCAACAGCAGTGTGGCCCAGCGCCAATAGGGAAGTTCATGTCCACGTTCTTCATTGATCGCCCGGTGATGGCCTGGGTGATCGCGATATTCATCGTGCTGGCTGGTGGCTTTGCTGCGTCCAGATTGTCTGTCGAGCAATACCCCAACGTAGCACCGCCCAGGGTCACCATCAGCGCCAGCTACCCGGGTGCATCGCCGGAAGTGGCTGAACGCACGGTGACCTCGGTAATCGAGCGCGAGCTGAACGGGATTCCCGGACTTCTTTATTTCAACTCGACCAGTTCCGAAGGGCTGGTGGAGCTAAGCCTGTACTTCGAGACTGGCACCAATACCAAACTGGCGGCAGTCGAGGTGCAGAACCGCATTCGTCGGGTCGAAGAGCGATTGCCTGAAAGCGTGCGGCGCCAAGGCATTGAGGTGGAACAAAGCGGCGAAAACCAGCTGTTGTTCGTGACCCTGACCGCCGACAACCCCAGCGTCGATGACGTCCAGCTAGGGGACTTCGCCACCAGCATCGTGCGCCCAGCATTGCTGCGAGTGCCAGGGGTCGGGCAGGTTGAGGTCTATAGCCCTGAATACGCCATGCGTATCTGGCCCGATGTGCACAAGCTCACTGCCACTGGTATCACGACAACCGAATTGATCGATGCCATCAGTCTGCAGAATCAGCGGATTACGCTCGGGGCCATCGGCGCGTCGCCCTCCCCTGCGAACACCGCCATCACCGCGCCGCTGACCGTTCAGGAAGACCTGGACACGCCATACGCCTTCGGCGCCATCGCGTTGCGCGTGAACAACGACGGCTCGGCGCTGCGCGTCGCGGATGTCGCACGGGTCGAACTCGGCGGCAACAATTATGACTACCCGGCGTTCGTCAACGGCCGATATGCCGGGGCCATCTCGATCAAGCTCGCTTCCGGCGCCAACGCACTTAGCACCACTGAGGCGGTGAAAAAAACCATGGATGCGCTGGCCGTGCAGTTCCCGCCGGGCATGCACTACCAGACCGCATTTGATACGTCGGTGTTCGTCAAACTGTCCATCGTGAAAGTCGGCTACACGCTGATCGAAGCGATGGTACTGGTGTTCCTGGTGATGTGGTTGTTCCTCGGCAGTTGGCGGGCGACGTTGATTCCGGGCCTGGTGGTGCCCATTGCGCTGGCAGGCACGTGCGGTGTGATGTGGATGCTGGGCTTTTCGCTGAATGTGCTGACGATGTTTGGCATGGTCCTGGCGATCGGCATTCTTGTGGACGACGCCATTGTGGTGGTGGAGAACGTCGAGCGCATCATGCGCGAAGAAGGCTTACCGGCAAGGCAGGCCACGCTCAAAGCCATGGGCCAGATCAGCGGCGCGATCATCGCTATCACCCTGGTGCTGACTGCGGTATTTATCCCCATGGCGCTGTTTCAAGGCGCGGTGGGGCAGATCTACCGGCAGTTTTCCGTAGCGCTGGCGGTGCCGATGGTGTTGTCGGCGTTTCTCGCCCTCACCTTTACCCCGGCGCTGTGTGCGACGCTGCTCAAACCGGTGGGGCACAAAAACGCCGAAGGACGACTGGCACGACTCAGCCCGGCACTCGCGCGCTTCTACTCCCACAGCCTGACGGGTTTCCTGCGCCGTCCCGTGCGTTTTTTGTTGTTGTATCTGGCGCTGTTCGCGGTCATGGCGTTGCTCATGGTCCGTCTGCCGGGCGCCTTTTTACCCAGCGAAGACAAAGGCGGGTTCGCCACCGTGATCCTGCTGCCTACCGGCTCTACTCAAGCCGACACCCGGGAGGTGCTGGACGAAGTGCAGGCGTTCATGAAAACCGATCCGAACATCGCCAGCCTGTTTGCGATGCAGGGTTTCAGCTATTTCGGGGACGGACAGAACGCCGGCATGATCTGGCCGACATTAGTCGACTGGGGCCTGCGTAAACAGCCAGATCAGCAACTGGACGCCATCCTGGGCCGGGTAAATGAGCATTTCGAGCATGGCACCGCGCGCCATCCGAAGGCTCAGATCAAGGCGATCAATACCCCGCCGCTGCCGTCGATGGGTCGCATCGAAGGCGTCGACCTGCGCCTGCAGGATCGCAGCGGGCTGGGCCATGACGCTCTCATCGACGCGAAAAACCAGTTACTGGCACTCGCTGCCAAAGATCCGGCGCTGGTCAATATGTCGTTCTCGGGCCAGGACGATGCACCGCAGTTGCGGGTCTCGATCGACCGGCTCAAGGCCCAGAGCATGGGTGTGTCCCTGAGCGAGATTAACCAGACCATGGCCACCCTGTATGGATCGGACTATCTGGGGGACTTTATCTACAACAACCAGGTGCGTCGGATCATCGTTCAGGCCGAGGGCAAGGACCGACAGCAACCGGAAAGCCTGTTGCAGGCGCGAGTGCGCAACAAAGCGGGTGACATGGTGCCGCTGAGTGCTTTCGTCAGTATGCGCTGGACCGTCGATGCGCTTGAGATCGAGCATTTCAACGGCTTCGAAGCGCTGCAAATCAGCGGCGCGCCGGCCAAGGGTTACAGCACTCGTCAGGCCATGGACGCCTTGACCCGGATAGTGGATGAACTGCCCGGCGGTTTTGGCCTGGAATGGTCGGGGCAGTCTTATCAGGAGCGGGTGTCGAGCAACCAGATGCCGCTGTTGTTCGGATTGTCGATCCTGGTGATTTTCTTTTGTCTGGCGGCACTGTATGAAAGCTGGTCGATCCCGCTGGCGGTGATTCTGGCGATTCCTCTGGGCGCTATCGGTGCGCTACTGGCGACCACACTGCGCGGCATGCCGGATGACCTGTACTTCAAGGTCGGGCTGATCACGGTCATCGGGCTATCGGCGAAGAATGCAATCCTCATCATCGAAGTCGCTGAGACCCTGCACCGGCAAGGCGCTTCTGTATTGCACGCAGCGCTTGAGGCCGCGCGCATGCGCTTGCGTCCGATCGTCATGACTTCGCTGGCGTTCATCTTTGGCGTGTTGCCGCTCATGCTTGCAACTGGCCCAGGTTCAGCCAGCCAGCGGGCGATTGGCACCAGTGTGTTCGGCGGCATGCTCAGCGCCACGGTGCTGACGCTGTTTTTCGTACCACTGTTGTACGGTCTGGTGATGCGTTTTCGTCGGCACAAAGCCGTGGTCGAGCCAGTGCCCGAACTGAAGGCCGCTAAGTTGTAGCGGCAACTTTGATCAAGCAGTGCTGGGGCCGCCGCTTTTCTGCAACGGCATCTGCAATTCGACCCGCAAGCCATCGGACTGGCTGTCAAAACGCAACGAACAGGCGCAGCGCAAAACAATCGCCTGCACGATGGCCAGGCCAAGCCCCGCGCCGGGGCTTTTGCCATTGCGCCAGAACCGTTGGGTGAGCTTGTCCATATCCGGTTCAGGGATACCGGCTCCATGGTCGCGCACCAGGAAATGGGCCTGTCCTGCAACTGTCTGCAAGGTCAGCTGGACCCGGGTATTCGCCGCGGTATGGCGCAAGGCGTTGTCCAGCAGATTGCGCAGAGCAGCGATGGCCAATACGGCAGGCATCTCGACCGGGGCCGTCGACACCTGGTCACCAATGATCAGCTCAATGCTTTGCTCATTGCCATGGGCCGCATCATGAATTGCCAACCGCGCGACCTTCTCGGCGTCGCATAGCACCCCGTCGTCGAACGAAAGGCTGCCTTCGACCCTTGCCAGCAGCAGCAACTGCTCAAGGGTGCGGTGCATGCGGTCTGCCCCTTCTTCAGCGTGGGCGAGTGCCGTGTCACGCGTCGTGCCTTGAGTCATTTGCGCCACTTGCAGGTGCGTCTTGATGGCGGTCAACGGGCTGCGCAACTCATGGGCGGCATCGCCTGTCAGGCGGCGCTCTCGCTCCAGGGTGCGGGCAATGCGCTGGAACAGTTGATTCTGGGTTTTGAGCAGCGGCTGTAATTCGTTGGGTAACCCCGGCACGTCGATCGGCTCAAGGGAATCGGCGTTGCGGCGTTTCAGGGCGTCGCGCATGCGATTGAGCGGCGCCAGGCCTTGTCCGATAACGAACCAAAGCACTGCCAGACTGCCCAGCAGCGCCACCAGCACCGGCACGGAGGCTGCGAGCAACACGGAACGGCCCAGCACATCGCGCTCTTGCTGGCGGTCAGCGGTGGTGATGCGCACATCGCCGTGGGTCAGGGTAAAGCTGCGCCAGCTTTCGCCATTGATGACCTGATCCCGGTAACCGCTTTCGTCGGCGGTCAGCGGGGATTGCGGCGTGTTGTGGCTGCGGGCGAGGATTTCACCGCGCAACGAACTGACCTCACAGGCCATAGGGCTGGACACGGCCAGACGCTCGGCATTGACGCCGCCTTGCTGCTCCGGCATTTCCATCTGATCCATCAAGCCGGCGACCATTCGCGCCGATGCGGCAAGGCGCTGGTCGAGCGAGTCCATCATTTGCATCCGCAAATCCAGTAGCATCCAGGCTGCAGCGAGAATCCAGATCAATATGAAAGCGCCTCCTAGAGTCAGGCTCAGGCGCAGTCTCAGACTCATCATCAGGAGGTTTGCTCCGCGTCGTGGCCAGCTGGCCCGAGGCGATACCCCAAGCCGCGCACGGTTTCGATAATACCGCCGCCGAGTTTGCGCCTGAGATGATGAATGTGAACGTTGAGGGCATTGCTTTCCACCTCGTCGCCGAAGCCGTACACGCAATCTTTCAGTTGTTCGCTGGACATGACACGCCCGTGGTTGTGCAAGAGGGCGTGGAGCAGTGCCTGCTCACGGCGTGACAGATCAACTGGTTGGTCGGAAAGACGCGCTTCGCGACTACTGGGATCGTAGGTCAGACAACCGTGCTCGATGACATTAACGCTGCGCCCTGCCATGCGTCGAATCAAGGTGTGCAATCGGGCGCTGAGTTCGCGCAGGTCAAAGGGCTTGAGCAGATAATCATCGGCCCCTGCCTGCAAGCCATCGACACGGTCAGTTACCGTGTCGCGGGCAGTGAGAATCAGCACCGGCAATTGCGTGCCTTGCTGTCTCAACTGACGAAGCAACTTGAGCCCGTCCTCGTCTGGCAGACCGAGGTCCAGCACCATCACATCGAAATGCGCTGCCGCCAGCATCGCTCGCGCCGCTGACGCCGTGGCCACGCGATCCACAGTGAGCCCCTGTGCATTGAGGCCTGCGACAATGCCGCTGGCAATCAGATCATCATCTTCGCAGAGCAATACGTGCATGGCGGGGCTCGAAAAAAGGGCTATTGAAGCGTGTAGTGATTAAGGCGCGATTATGTCATTTGATCAACGCCTGCAGGATTGCGGCGCATCTGTGGAAACAACCCCTCGTTAATACCGTCTTAATCACAGCATTACACCCTGCTCTTCATATTTCCCGAAGGAGTGCTCAATGAGCCTGATCCGTTATTCGTTAGTGGTCGCTGTCGGCTTGATGGGCGCGCAGACTCTACTGGCGCAGGCCGATGAATTACCGCAAGCGATTAAAGCGCTGGAAGCCAAGGGCGCCATCATCAAGGGCGGTTTCGATGCTCCCGGCGGGCTTAAAGGGTATGCAGCTCAGTACCAGAATCAGGGCATGGCCCTTTACCTGACAGCCGATGGCAAGCATGTGTTGGCGGGCAATCTGTTCGATGAGAAGGGTGAAGACCTCAGTCAGGCACCACTGCAAAAACTGGTCTATGAACCCATGACCAAAGCGATGTGGAGCCAGATGGAAAGCAGTACCTGGATTGCTGATGGTGCGAAAACCGCCCCGAAAGTGATCTACCTGTTCAGCGACGCCAATTGCCCTTACTGCAACCTGTTCTGGGAACAGGCGCGGCCCTGGGTGAAATCCGGCAAAGTGCAGCTGCGCCACATTATGGTCGGCATTATCCGCGAAGACAGCGCCGCTAAAGCCGCTGCCTTGCTGACAGATAAGAACCCGGAACTGGCACTGGAAAAACATGAAGCCGCTGGAAAAGCTAGTTCGCTCAAAGCCCTGAGCAATATTCCCAAGGACATCCAGAGCAAACTCGACGCCAACATGAAACTGATGGAAGAAATGGCGCTGTCAGCGACCCCTTCGATTTTCTACAAAGACGAAGACGGCAATGTCCAACAGCAGCAGGGTGCGCCACGACCTGATGCGTTGGCGAAGATAATGGGCCCCAAATAGGGCATTCACCGTCACACGAATATCGATAAATGCGCTGCGACCAACTGACCAGTGGCTACCTGGCCCGAAAAGTGGATACTGCATCCGCTTGTCATCCATGTGAGAATGTCAACCAACATTCCAAGAGCCATAGTCAGGAGGCTCGCTCAATGCGTTACGCCGAAGATCATAAAGCCCAAACTCATCAACGCATCCTGCACGAGGCGTCCGCGCGCTTTCGCAAAGACGGCATTGGTGCAACTGGCCTGCAGCCATTGATGAAGGCACTGGGGCTGACCCACGGGGGCTTTTATGCCCACTTCAAATCCAAGGATGATCTGGTCGAGAAAGCCTTGCGCTGTGCGGTCGACAAGCTGGTGGAATCCAATACGGAAAAGCTGGGCGCGGATAACTCTGCGGCGGCTTTCATTGATCTTTATCTTTCCAGCGCTCACCGTGATGCGCCAGAAAACGGCTGCCCCCTGCCGACCATGGCCGCCGAGCTTGGCCAACGCGGACAACCCAGCGAAATCACCGACGAACTGATTCAGCGCATGCTCGTTACCCTCGAGTCGCGACTCTCCGGTGAGGACAGCAGCGATCAAAGCATAATGATGATGTCGACCCTGGTCGGTGCATTGGTGCTTTCTCGCAGTGCCAAGGACCCCGCGCTAGCTGATCGCATCCTCGACACAACGCGCGAGCAACTCAAGCAGCACGCCAGCAAAATCTGAGCAGACGTTCCCCTCTGGACATCAGGGGAACGCTGTCAGCGTCTCAAGGGTGCCAGCGACGGAACAGCACGCTGGCATTGACCCCGCCAAAACCGAAACCGTTGGATAAAGCGTACTCAATCGCCATTGGCCGCGCTTCACCATGGACGATGTCTATGCCCAGCGCCGCTTCATCGGGGGTCTCAAAGTTGAGGGTCTTCGGCGCGATCTGATCGCGGATTGCCAATGCAGTGAAGACGGCCTCGATGCCACCCGCCGCACCCAGCAAGTGACCGGTCGCCGATTTGGTCGAGGTTACTGCGACACCATTCTGATCACCGAACACCGACTTGATTGCCGCCATTTCGCCCTTGTCACCCACAGGAGTAGATGTCGCGTGGGCGTTAAGGTGCTGAATGTCGGCGGCCTGGATTCCCGCCTGACGGATAGCGGCCTGCATGGCGCGCCGGGCGCCACTGCCGTCTTCCGGTCCTGCGGTCAGGTGATAAGCGTCAGCGCTGGTGCCATAGCCGACCAGCTCAACGATCGGCGTGGCGCCACGGGCCAAAGCGTGCTCCAGGGTTTCGATGACCATAATCCCGGCTCCCTCGCCCATCACGAAGCCGTCGCGGTCTTTATCAAAGGGACGCGAAGCGCGCTCCGGCGTGTCATTGAATCCGCTGGAGAGCGCACGTGCGGCAGCGAATCCACCCAATGCCACGCGGTCCATGGAGGCTTCAGCGCCACCACAGATGGCGATGTCGGCCTCACCGCAGCGAATCATCCTGGCAGCATCGCCAATGGCTTGAACACCTGCTGCACAAGCGGTAACGGGCGCACCCAGTGGTCCTTTGAAACCATGTTGAATAGAGACGTGGCCCGCCGCGAGGTTGACCAGAAAGGACGGAATAGTGAACGGCGACAGACGACGCGGACCCCGGGTATCTGTGGTGCGGACTGCATCGGCGATGGACGCGAAGCCACCAACCCCGGAACCGATGATCGTCGCCGTTCGCTCACGCTTCTCCTCGGTGTCAGCGACCCACCCCGATTGCGCAACTGCCTGCCTGGCGGCGCCCAATGCAAAAAGAATGAAGCGGTCCATCTTCTTCTGCTCTTTGGGAGGTGCGGCGGCATCCGCATCGAAACCGGCTTCTGCGTCGTCAGCCAGCAGCGCCACCGGCCCGCCCACCTTGCCCGGCAAGTCGGCCACCACGTCATCGGGTAACTGAACGATCCCGGAACGCCCTTCCAGCAGACGCCGCCATACAGGCTCGACACCACTGCCCAATGGCGTCACCAAGCCCATTCCGGTTACTACGATTCGACGTTCGCTCATGCAATCACCTTTTTACTAATGAACAGGGTCACTGGCGCTTTAGGCGCTGGTGGTCTTGTAACGCGCCGCCGGGTGTTGCAGCGACAAATTCGGTCCAAGCGCTAATCGCGCGTTGACCATGGCATCCCAATCCGCTGCATTGGACAGCGAGGGAATAGTGATGAGCTCTCGCTGATCGAATCCGGCCAGCGCCGCATCTACCATGTCATCAACGCTCATCACCATCTCAGCCGGGAACGCATTGAGGTCCATGCCCGCACGCTCCCAGATTTCGGTGCGGGTGGCACCGGGCAAAATGGCCTGGACCTGCACGCCCTTCTCGCCCACTTCAGCATGAAGCGATTGAGTGAGGCTTAGAACATACGCCTTGCTCGCGGTATAGATAGCGTTGAATCGCTCCGGCAGCAGTGCAACCACCGACGCGACATTCAGAATTGCCCCACGCCCGTTGTTCAAAAATCCGCTAGCCGCCGCCGACGCCAAGTGAGTCAGTGCCACGATGTTGAGCTGGATCAAGCGGTCGGCCTCATCAAGGTCCGCTTCGGCCAGTGTGCTGTTGGAAGCCACACCTGCGTTGTTTAACAGTAGGGTAATGGACGCGTCATGACGCAGACGCTCCGCGACTTGCGTGATATCAGCCTTGTCAGTCAGATCGGCCTTCAGCACCTCAACCTCGACACCGGTGGAGTCGCGCAACTGCATCGCAAGCTTTTCCAGCCGGTCCTTGTCACGCGCGACCAACAGTAAGTCGTACCCGCGTCTGGCGAGGCGGTCTGCGTATGTCGCGCCAATGCCCGAAGATGCGCCGGTGATGAGTGCTGTGCCCAGTGTGCTCATTGGATAGCTCCAAAATGTAAGGAATCTAGCTGATATTACATATGTAATCTGACGATTATATGGCGGGCGACATTCTCGATGTCAAGACGTCGATGCAGGGTGCGTTTGCGGGAAAGAGATCGGGCATGCTTACCAGGCGGGCATAAAAAAGCCGATCAGTGATCGGCTCTCTTGAAGATGTTGGCTTATTCGATGGCGAGCTTGTCGCGGTTTTTGTCGAGGATGGCTTTACCAATCCCCTTTACTTCAATCAGCTCATCTACCGAGGTAAAAGAGCCATTCTCCTCGCGGTAGGCGACGATGGCACTCGCCTTGCCGGCGCCTATGCCGGACAACTCTTTCTGCAGGGTTTCTGCGTTGGCGGTATTGAGATTGACCTTGGCGCCTTGCTCGGTTTCTTCGGCTTTTTGGACAACTGCCGCTGGCGCGGCCGGGGTTGTAGCGACCGGGACGGCGGTTGCCGCAACCGAGAACGTGGTCAACAAGGCGAAGGCAAGGGATGAGAGAAGGGAAGTACGCATAAATAACGCTCCATGACATCGTTTAGGTTTAAGCAGCGTTCCTGAGCTGCTGTTTACAACCTAGTTCAAACTGCCGGAGCGTCAAAACAAGCGTTGTCACGGAGTGTTGCGGTGACATCCTGTGTTGAAGACTGAAGTTTTCTGGCACACCTGCCCACCTTGTTTAAGTGGCAGGCATGGCCTAGGGGTTAAGGCTCAAGCCGACGCTGCTGATACATCCAGTCAACTATTTCACCATCCGGCGAGTAGCCGCTGACTGTTTCCCGCAACAGCAGACGCACTCGGGTGTAGTCGTCTTCATTGACCGCAGCAACAAGCTCGACCAGCTTTTGCTTGAGCACTTCCCACTGAAGATAATCTTCATGCGCACTCATGATCATCGGGTGTCCGGTCGCTGCGACGTTGTCACCGATCAGCAGTTCTTCGTATAACTTCTCCCCCGGACGAAGGCCTGTGAACTCAACGGCGATATCCCCGTGAGGGTTCTTCTCGGATCTAATACTCAAGCCTGAAAGATGGACCATCTTTTCTGCCAATTCGACGATTTTCACAGGTTCGCCCATGTCCAGCACAAACACATCCCCACCCATTCCCATAGAGCCAGCCTGAATAACCAACTGGGCAGCTTCAGGAATCGTCATGAAGTAACGGGTGATATTCGGGTGCGTGACTGTGATCGGACCGCCGGATTTGATCTGCTTGTGAAACAACGGAATAACGGAGCCCGAGGAGCCAAGAACGTTACCGAAGCGGACCATCGTGAAACGGGTTTTGTTGACGCGAGAAATATTGCTCTTGTCGCCAAACAAGAGAGGAGCGGTTTCACGACTGAGAGCTTGCAAGGTGAGCTCGGCAAGACGCTTGGTACTGCCCATGACATTGGTAGGTCGAACTGCCTTGTCGGTGGAGATCAACACAAAGTTGGCAACACCGGTTTTCAAAGCGGCCTGAGCGGTATTGAGCGTACCAATGACGTTGTTTAAAACCCCCTCAGCAATATTGTGCTCAACCATCGGCACGTGCTTATAAGCGGCGGCGTGGTAAACGGTATCTACGCTCCAGGCTTTCATGACATCCATTAACTTGGACTCATTGCGCACTGAACCCAGAATCGGCAAAACCCTCACTGGTAAGGACTCGCGGGCTACTCGTTGTTCCAGCTCCGACAGGATGGTGTACAGATTGAATTCGCTGTGTTCAAAAAGCAGCAGCGTGGTCGGCTTGAGCATCAGAATCTGACGGCACAACTCCGAACCAATAGACCCACCGGCACCGGTTACGAGGACGGACTGGCCAGAAATGCATCGCTCAAGCAATTCGCCCTGAGCCGGGACCGAGTCGCGACCGAGCAAGTCAGCAATATCAACTTCCTGGATGTCGTCAACTTTGACCCGGCCACTGGCCAAATCCATGAATCCTGGGACGCTTCGGACATGCAGCGGAAATTTCTCGAGAAACCCCAGGATCTCTCGGCGTCGCGTGCGACTGGAGGAAGGAATCGCCAGCAGCACTTCTTGGGCGCCCGTTGTTTCAATCATTCGCTGGATGTGTCGCGCTTTGTAGACGTGCAGTCCAGAGATCACCCTGTCGGCAATGCTCGGGTCATCGTCAATGAATGCAACTGGGCGCATGACTCGTCCCATCCGCAGCGCGGCAACTAGCTGATTACCGGCCGCACCCGCCCCATATATAGCCACTCTGGGCAAGCCGTTATCACGGCTGGTGAAAGGAACGTGTTGCGCCGCGGCGAACCAATCACCAAGGAAATACTGCCTCATTCCCAGACGCAGACCGCCAATCATGATCAAACTCAACCACCAATAGTTGAAAATGATGGAGCGCGGAATAACGTTCTCGTGGTTGCTGTACCAATAAACGACAACGCCAAGAATCAGCGATGAAAGGCTCACCGCTTTGACGATGGCAATCAGAGCATCATTACCGAAGTAGCGCATCACCGCCCGATACATGCCAAAGCGGACGAACAGAGGGATGGCAATGAGAGGAGCTGCGAGAAATAGCCACAAGTGGTGCCCAATCGGATTGACCATCTCGTCAAAACCCAAACGAACCACAAATGCTAACCACATCGCGCTCCAGACCAGAAACAGGTCTGCTACCACTTGCAACAAGCGCTTCTGATGACGTGGCAACGCCAGCAAATACGCTCGAATCCGGTTCATAAAGCCATCCATCGTACGATTCCATTCCGCTAACAGGCTCGCGCCGCGAACCTTGTATTAAATGAACTACTGATCAAGCCTGCGTTTCAAGCTGCCCCGCCTTGTACTTAAAGGCGAGCAGAACAAGAGGAACATAGGCCAGCAACAAGCCCGCGGCCCCATCCAAGTAGCGCAAGCCTACGCTTATCGCGATCGGAAGTAACCAAACTACGTTTATAGCAATGACTGCAAATGTCACCGGTTTGTGACTACCGACGGCTCTGGACGCAAATTGATAAGCGTGACTGCGATGAGCCTCGTAAACCTTATCACCCCTCACCAGGCGACGAATCAACGTGAACGTTGCGTCAACGATAAACACTCCAAGCATGATCAGCCACGCGAAGAAATATTCGGAGCCTGCCCACCCGGCCTGAATCGCCAGGCAGCCAATAATTATGCCCAAAAAGCCGCTCCCTGCATCGCCCATGAAGATCTTCGCTGGCGGGAAGTTCCACACTAAAAAACCAGCGACCGCCATTGAGAGCAGTAACGGGGCCCAGATGAGTTGGGCATCCCCTCCCAATACGTAAATCAAAGATAAAACAAGACAACTGCTGATAGCCTCGACACTCGCAATGCCGTCGATACCATCCATGAAGTTGTAGAGATTCAACATCCAGACCAGGTAAAAGACAGCCAAAATACTGCCGATCCATCCAAGATTGATGCTCATCCCCATCACGCTCAAAGGAGCGAACCCGCCTAGCCAAAACAGTGCCCATACCGCGGCAAGGAAGTGGCCTAGCAAACGCCACCTGGCCGCAATGTGGCCATGGTCGTCCATAAAACCTATAACGGCGATTAAAGTTCCAGCGCCTAGATAGGCGGTGAGTACCGGCCATGACTCAACGCCGGTGAAGCCGAGGATCAAGAGCGCTAACAGGAACGCTACCACGATAGCGACTCCCCCTCCCCGAGGTGTCGGCACGGAGTGCGAGCTTCGTGCATTAGGGATGTCGATGATGCTGCGATGAAGCGCATAACGCCTGAGCGCCGCCGTCAACAGTAAGGAAAGAACCGCAATGACAGGCAACACAAACCAAAGACTCATTTCACTTGCTCGTTTAAAAAATAATCGGCGGTCTTTTTCAAGCCTTCATTTACAGTGACAACGGGCTGCCAGGCTAATAACGAACGAGCCTTGCTGATATCTACCTGCAGTGAGCCACATAGGCGCTGAGACAGAGATTTTTGCCCGAGCAAAATGGCTGCCTGCGAAAGGAGCCAGGCGGGAACAGGTAATAGCCGGGCACGTCGATGTAGCGCATCACCTAACTTCTGAAGCAGCTCAGTGGTGGACATATCATCGCCGTCACTGATCAAAAACGTCTGGTTGGCCGCCGCGGGGTGTTCCGCGCACACTTTTATAAACTCCACCAGATTATCAAGCGCCACCAGGCTGCGCTTATTGCTCAGGGAACCGAAAGGTAGGGGCACACCTTTGCGCAGCCATCTCATCATACTTTCGAAGTTAGCCTTCACCCCAGGTCCATAGACCAAAACCGGACGCACAATAACAACCTCCATGCCCGTTTGTGCGGCAAGGACCTTTAGCCCTTCCTCGGCTTCCATCTTTGAAATGCCGTACGGATCGACCGGCGCCGGTGGATCGGACTCTCGATAGGCCTGGCCTGCGGTAGTGCCCTCGCCGTTGACTTTCACTGAACTGACAAACACAAAGCGCTTCACCCCGGCAGCGGCGGCACTGCGCGCGAGTTGCAGCGTATGCCCTACATTGACCCGCCGAAAAGCTTCGAGCGGATCGGGATCGCTGTCATTCATGATGTGAACGCGCGACGCCAAATGCACCACCACCTGAACGTTGTTTAACGCCGGATGCTGTGCATCAATCGCACTGAAATCGGGCAAAACGGCGTAATCGTCCTGCGGGTGCGGTAATTTCGGTATGCCACGCACCAGCAGCCGAATGTCCGTGGTTGGATCTTCACGCAGAACGGAAACAAGTTGCCTACCAACGAAGCCAGTACTGCCCGTGATCAATAATTTATTTTTCATTTCTTGTGTTTCACCAGTGCGAGAACAAGGCAAAGCCCAGCGAATATAAACTTGTCGCGGGGTCGCCTGCGGCATCGCGCACTGTTCAAAGCGAGTCGAATTAACTGAGCACGACCCAAGCTGATCCAGCCCCTGACGAATGGCTGATCTGCCATGCCTACCAAAGGAGCAATAAGTGCCGCCTGATTGAAGTACCAGCCGTCATAGACTTGGGACAATCTAGCCTTGAACGCTTTTACACCTCGGTTGACGCCAACCTGATTGTTTGCATGTTGGCGATACTGCATGCCTGGGACGCTGTCGATGTGCCAGCGGAAACCATTCGCCCGACTGAACGCATAGAAGTACCAATCGTGCAGGGTTACTGTCTGGATTTGGGCGAAACGGGCGGACAGATGCTTTTGTAGCTCTACAAACAGTGGTCGAGTGAAAACGTAAGTGCAGCCAGGACCCGCCGCTTCGAATAAAAAGTCATAGGAGACTTGCGGTTGGGACTTGACGATAAGCTTCTCTTTGCCGTCTGGCCAAAACGCCTTTACGTTGCCGGAATAGCCATCAACCCGCTGAGCATTAACGACGTCGACGGCACGGCTGAGTTTATCCGGGTTCCATACGTCATCCTGATCAGCGAGAGCAAAGTAATCAAAATCGGAAAGCGGAGCATCTTTGACCAGTCGAAAAAAATTACGAGCTGCGCCCCCGAACTTCTCTCCATAGGGTAAAGCGCTCACTCTTGGATCACGGGCGGCGAGCGCAGTGACCCATTCATCGGTCCCGTCAGTGGAAATGTCGACGCTGATCAGCAAAGTAACGGATACGCCCCGCTGAGAAAGGATCGAGTCGACCTGCTCTGCTATCCATTTCATGCCGTTGTAAGCGGCCAGCAGCACCAAAAAACGCGGTTGCATAAATCTACCTTCAATATCCTGACGACCTCGCGGCCCAAAGTGGGAGCGATGATTAATGAACGGGGCCCAGACTGGCCTTGAGGCCGTGATGGACGCCACGGAGCATCATGCGTAGCGACTTGACGCGATCGGTATCAATAACAATATTGACGACGAAGCGAAGCATGAGCGCCATGATCATCCTGCGTTTCCAGAGTGCAGGAGTGTGTTTCATGCGGCAAACGGCAACCGTATTGCGAAAGAAAAAATAACGACGAACCGGCGAGTACCGAAAAAAACTCAGCCCGAATATCTTTACGGGTGGTGCGTCTGACAGCGCATGTCCCATTTGGACGTTCAGACAGCCGAACAGGGTGAAGCCCTTCTCCCGAACCCGAAAACACCATTCGGTATCGGTAAAATCAACGAACATACCTTCATCGTATTTAATGCCTGCCTTCCATGCGCGCGTATCAACGAACATACCTGAAGTGATCAATGCATCGGCTTTGACAAGCCCGTTTCCGGAATCCGAACTATAAACAGCTTTAATTTCACCACCCACCGTTTGATAGAAGGGGAAATTGATATTCTTTCCGTCGCGCCTGTCGAAGAATGCAGGACTTACTGCCACCACTGTCGAGTCAAGGGACTTACACTTCTCCATTGCTTCTGAAAGAAGGGTAATCAAATTATCTTCAGCGTGACTGTCCTGATCGAACGTAACTACATACTCAGCCCCAGACCGGATGGCAATCTCAAAACCTACATTTAATGCAGCACCGAGCCCTTTGTTGCCGCCCATATCGTGATAGACAATACGCGCCCTTTCAGATTTTGAGTCATGAAGAATTTCAGCGCCGCCGCCGTTATCCACAAATATCAGCAAATCCACTTGAAAAACAAGTGAACGCAATAGATTATTTAGCACCCCTATCTCTGGCAAATAACCCACCACCACCGCAGCAACTTTAACCACAGAAACCTCTCATTCGAGAACTAAAAAGACGGAAAAGAAATAACGGTAAGGTCTACCAGCTTAGTGGCACCAAAGTAACTTATCGACGTAAACATATATCCAAGTGCTAGTAATGTCGCTGATTTGTATATCCAACCCATGGAGCCTCGCGTAATGGACAGCGAGAGCACGGTAAAAAACAATGAAATATCGGCAACCCGGACAGCAGCGGCCGGCATTTTCCCCATAGCAAAATAAAATAGAAGAAGCCCTAAAGCGTAATAGGAAAATATTTTTGCCTGAGGTGCTTTGGATATTTGCACATATCCAAAAGTAATGATTATAAATAACACCTTGAGCGAAAACGGGTTGAATTTTTCGGCATATATATCAGCCGCATACGAATCGTAGTAAGGCATATATTTTAGCAGCAAGCTGACGACGATAACTACCGCACTGATTATCGCGTACTTAAACCTATTGAAATAACGCTTAACCAGCCACAACGCCAAAATCATGAAACTGACGTTATGCAGTAAGATAGCCATCAGAAAATAAAAAAGCGCTTTCGATTTCTTTTCTTCCAGCAATGCTAAACAGCAGATAACAACAGCAGCCGCGTTTCTGATTTGGGTGAGTTCCCACAAAGGAAAAAACGTCAGAAAATATAGCACACCAAAATATAGCCACTCTTGCTTCGTCGCCTGAGGAAGCCTTCGTAACAACACACACTTTCCGTATATGGCTATAAAGGCGAATATAAACAGCACACCAACAAAGTCGGTACCTATAACAGCGTTAAACCAAACCAGAATCTTATAGCCAAGCTCGACGTTTACCGATGCGCCCTGGATGATCGAATTATAATATTCGAGGTAGTTTTGATAATCTTTATCCAGACCTAGAGGACGCAAGGCAATCAATAGCGAAATGGCAATGCAGATCAAAAAAACTGCAGCGCGACGATTCGTTGTGACGTGCCACCGACGTTTGGGCCTACCCAAATTATCATTAATAGACGCACCCTCCTCCAGGACGATACGCTCAGCGGAGTCAGTATCTGATCTAATCATTTCCGAAGTCTTGCCAGTAAAAATCTAAATATGAAGAATGCCAGATAGAAACTGAAATTCAGATACACACACAAGCTATGATTTTTTAGGAGCTTAAACCCTTTGGAAGTCTGACCTGAGCGGACTGCGCCCAAAAAATGTAGCGCCAAGACCTTTCCCATTGCGCGTGGGTAAAGCTCTATCGGCGCAAGCTTAGTTAACATCTGCTTGACTATTCCGAACTGACGCTCGACATTTTTGTAACTATTAGATCCGTGCTGCCTGTACTTGACGACCAACACATCAGGCAGAAAAATAAAATCCTTGTTAATCGTTGGGAATCTTGAAAACATCTTTATGAACGTTGGATAGTCGTCCAGAAGTATCTCACGGTCCCACCCCCCGATTTCCTTAAGCGCATCAACCCGGAATATGGTGGACTGCAGGAGTATCGGTTGGGGATAGTCTAAAAATAGAGCCTCGCCACGTTCTTTCTCTGGCAATTGAAAGAAGTGGTCGTGAGCCTCACCGTAAACTGAAGATGTAAACGCCGGTTGATCTTCGAAATAGTTCTCGCCGCCGCCCACGCAAAACTTAAGTTCCGGAGAACATTCCATGCGTTCCAGGCAATGGATAATACCCGCTGGAATTGGAACATCGTCTGAAGCGACAATATAAATATAAGGAGTGTCAACGAGTTCTAGCCCCCAAACTAGGGAGGAGACCAAGCCACCATTGGGCTTACTCAAGACCTTGACGTTATCCGCAGGACACTCAACCAAATAGTCTTTCACCACTTGAAGCGTTCCATCGGTAGAGCCGTCGTCTATAACGATGATTTGTGCATCCGGAACATTCACCTCTCGGGCGGCAACAAGACTCTCGAGAACATATCTCTCATGATTGTAGGCAGGAATAATAATTGTTAGCATATCTAATTCCTATACAGCCGCCGGCGAAGAAACGAGGCAGACCTTCTTAAAATAATAAATAGTGCAACCCACCATAACGGCCCAATACAGCGCATAATTCACGGCATATGCAACCGCTACGCCTTGCAAACCGTAGACACTTACGAAGTACAAACTCAGCAACACGAACGAAACCGCCGCAAAGATCTCCGTGACAATAAATGTCTTATACATCGCCTTACCTAGAATTAGATACGCAAGTATCCAGCTGCCAATCTTTAATGTATCGCCAACCATCTGCCAACCAAACAGGTCGCGCATCGGTGCGAAATCACGAGTGAACAAAAGCTCGATTATAAAATCTTTCAAAAAATAAATAAGTAGCCCAGCAAAGATAGTAAGGGGAATAATAAGCTTATATCCTTTTAATATTTCGCTGGTTAGCTCACCTGGACCTTTCAGCTCGGACAGTCGCGGCAGGTAATAAACGCTGAGGGTGGTGGTGACCAAGAGGAGATATGCAGAACTTAAGCGCCACATCGCTTCCCAATATCCAGCTGCCTCCCATCCCAGCGCGTCGCCGAGATTACCTCTAATCAGCATATTTGTAACAGGCATACACACCGCAGAAGTCAAAGCCATCGCAGTGAACTTACCAAGATTCAACAGTGTCTGTTTGTCGAGAGTGCCAAAGAAATAAACAGGTGCAAACCAATGTGCCCGCCGGCAAAGCAAAAACGTAACAAAAAAACTAAGAGACTGATAGATGGCGAATGCCGCCAAGGCTCCATACAATCCAAAATAAATAGCCATTATAGAAGTTACAATTAAAGAAAAAATGCTCCCGCCTATATTAGCTATCACATAAAGGAGAATTTCTTTTTTCCCGTTTAAAACAGCAAGCATTAGCGTATTTAAATTGAAAAAAATCAATGTGCTTGCGAAAATCACAAACACACCTGAAAAATCTTCGCGACCAAATGCCCAAGTCGATAGTTGGCCACTGAATATTACGATCGGCACCGCAGCTATGATCGAACCTATTATGACGATCGTTCCTGCGGTTCGCCAAAGAGTGTGAAGACGGTCGGGATCTTCTCCTATCTCGGCCGTGTACTTGGTCACACCCGTATTTATGGCACCGCTGGCAAACATAGTGAGCATTTGAACGGCATTTTGAAACTGCCCCACCGCAGCATAACCAGTGGGGCCTACATACACGGCCAGGACCTTGTTGAGTCCCAGTAACGTCAGCATTTTTATGGCAACAGCTATTCCATTCAGCAGACTGGTTTTAATCAGGTTCATAGCATTCCTGACTGGAAGCTATTACACGCCTGAACGACGGCCTTCGCGTCTTCAACTGAAAGCGTCGGCCCCATCGGCAAACTGAGAATCTGGCTGTGGACCTCTTCAGAAACCGGAAATGAAGACGCCGCCCACTCAGCGTAAGCCGCTTGATGATGGGGCGGAATCGGGTAGTGAATCAGTGTCTGAATACCGAGGTCCGCAAGATGCTTTTGCAAAGCGTCCCTTTCATTGCTCAGTACGGTGTACACATGCCACACATGACCTTCGTTGGAGGCGGCATTAAAGGCAGGCTCTACGGGCAGCCGCATAAATGCATTGGTGATACCTTGGGTGTACAAATCGGCGATCTGACGACGATGCTGGGTTTGTTCGTCCAGATACTTCAATTTCACCGAAAGGCAGGCAGCTTGCATTTCATCAAGACGGCTGTTAACACCCCGATAGAGGTTTTCATACTTCTTGTGAGAGCCATAGTTTCGTAGAGCCCTCAGCGTGTCCGCTAATGCATTGTCATTGGTGGTAATAGCCCCAGCGTCGCCCAGCGCGCCCAGGTTTTTACCGGGATAGAAGCTGAACCCTGATGCGTGACCCCAGTTTCCGGATCTTTTGCCGTCGAGGCTTGCGCCGTGTGACTGCGCTGAGTCCTCAAGCACAAGCAGATTATGCCGCTCGGCCAGCGCCATAATCGCGGGCATATCTGCAAGGCGGCCATAAAGATGCACAGGCAGTATCGCTTTCGTCTTTGCGGTGATCGCAGCTTGAGCGTTGATTGGGCAAATGTTAAACGTGGACGGATCTGGCTCCACCAGAACGGGTACAAGGCCGTTTTCGGAGATAGCCAGAATACTTGCGATATAAGTATTGGACGGTACGAGTACTTCGTCACCGGCCTTCAGCAGTCCCAGTTCCTTCCACGCGCGGATCACCAATACCAGCGCGTCAAGGCCGTTAGCAACTCCGATGCAGTGACGAGTTCCGCAATATTCCGCGAAGCTACTTTCGAAAGCTTGGAGTTCAGTTCCGCCGATATACCAGCCGGAATCAATGACGCGAGTGCAAGCCGCGACCAACTCGTCGCGGCAGCTTTTATTCACATCTTTCAAATCCAAAAAACTGATCATTTAGTTACGTACCTGATGATTCTTGCAGGATTACCCACGACGACTGCATTCTCCGGGACATCAGCGACAACGACTGCCCCCGCACCTACCATCGCATTCGGCCCAATTACTATGCCGGGCAATATAGTTGCGTTAGCCCCAATACTCGCACCTCGGCGGACAGTTATACCGCTGAAACTTTCAGGATAAACTTTAGATCTCGGAAGCAGATCGTTAGTAAAAGTGGCGTTAGGACCTATAAAAACATTGTCTTCTATTACAGTGCCATCCCAGAGGTAAACGCCAGACTTTACAGTGACGTTGTCACCTATCACTACGTCTCCCTCAACTAAGGTATGGGCACAAATATTACAGTTCTTTCCGATGCGGGCATTTTTGAAAATAACCGCGAACTGCCAGACCCGAGTCCCCGCGCCTACATTCTCAGACTTCACATCTGCCAAATGATGAATATCAGGCATTTTCTACAAGCCTCATGAAGTCTTGGTAGTTACGAATGTAATCTTTCTCATCAAAATGCTCACTCGCCATTACCAGAAGAATGCAGTCCTCACTGAAGTTATGCATCTCCCGCCACAGTAGACCTTCGATTAAAAGTCCCTTTTCCGGAGAGTCCATATGGACTTCTTCGCGAGTCTTTCCGTTATCAAGCACCATGATGCAAGAGCCGCTAAGGCAGACCGCCAATTGCTTCAGGTCCAAGTGGGCATGAAATCCTCGACTGACATCCTTCTTCGTACCGTATATGTAATAGATCCGCTTTATGTCGAAAGGAACATTAATCCCTAGCTCAAGCGCAACCAGGCTTCCTCGTGTGTCGCCTAGTACCTGAAAATCAAACCATTTAGCGAGGCTCATGAGTTAGCCACCAGCAGACTATCAACTGTTGGCGCATCATTGTCTTTTTCGCTGATGGTCAGATCACCAGCCATAGGCCATTTAATACCCAGCTTTGGGTCATTCCACAGGAGTGCGCCTTCTGAGGCCTTATCGTAGTAGTCGGTCGTTTTGTACAAAAAGTGCGTATTGTCTTCCAGGGCTATAAAACCATGGGCAAAACCTTCTGGAATCCACAGCATCCGGTTATTGGCTTCAGTCAACTCAATCCCAACCCACTGCAAGAAGGTAGGCGACCCAGGCCGAATATCGACGGCGACATCATAAGCCGCACCGCGCACCACGCGAACGAGTTTGCCCTGCGCGTGAGGGGCCCTCTGGAAGTGAAGTCCCCGTAAAACTCCCTTCGCCGAACAGGAGTGATTGTCCTGAATGAACGCACGAGGTACAGGGAGCCCCGCCGCCTTAAGCGCGTCATGGAATTTCGCCTCATTGAAGCTTTCCATAAACCAACCACGGTCGTCACTGAATACTGCAGGCTCGATGACGACAACGTCAGGCAGCAGGGTCTGGATAAGCTTCATGCGCTTTCAGCCTCAGCCAACAGTTTAAGCAGGTATTGGCCATATCCTGTCTTTTTCAGCTTTTCTCCCTGTTCCTTGAGCTGAGCCGGCGTGATCCACCCCTGAGCGAACGCAATCTCCTCAAGGCAGGCAACTTTCAAACCCTGACGGTGCTCAATGGTGTGAACGAACTGGCTCGCTTCCAGCAAAGACTCATGCGTACCCGTGTCCAACCAGGCAAAACCGCGACCCAGCATCTCAACTGTCAACGATTTATCGTCTAGGTATGCTCGGTTTACGTCGGTGATTTCAAGCTCACCGCGATCCGATGGCTTGATGTTTTTGGCGATTTCCACGACCCGGTTATCGTAAAAATACAGGCCTGTGACAGCGTAATTCGATTTTGGAGCGGAAGGCTTTTCTTCGATGCTCAACGCACGTCCGCTGCTATCAAACTCAACCACACCAAAGCGTTCTGGATCAGAGACATGGTAACCAAACACCGTGGCGCCTGAGGTTTGAGACATGGCGGCACTCAGATTCTCTGAGAAGTGATGCCCGTAGAAAATGTTGTCCCCCAGTATCAGGCAGCAAGGATCATCGCCGATGAACTCTTCGCCGATCAGGAACGCCTGAGCCAGGCCATCCGGACTAGGCTGCACAGCATAGGTCAACTCGATGCCGTACTGAGTGCCGTCGCCTAATAGCTTCTGGAAGCTAGGCAAATCCTCGGGCGTGGAGATGATGAGTACTTCGCGCATACCAGCGAGCATCAGTACGGAAAGCGGATAGAAAATCATCGGTTTGTCGAAGATTGGAAGCATCTGCTTCGAAACGCCAAGCGTTAGAGGATGCAAGCGAGTGCCTGAACCGCCAGCGAGAATGATTCCTTTGCGTTTGATGACCGTCATCTGACTAACACTTCCTTCAACATCCGGGTTACTCCACTCTGCCAATCGGGCAGGTGAATAGAAAAAGTCCTGCACAGCTTGTCTGTATTGAGCCGTGAGTTCAGCGGCCGACGCGCCGGCGTCGGGTATTGCTCGGTCGGGATCGGGGTAATTTGTTCCACCGCCAACGCTTCTCCGCAGTCACGGCCGAAGTCGATGACCAGCGACGCGTAGTCACACCAAGAGGTGAAACCCGAGGCTGCTAAATGATAGATGCCAGACACCTTGGCGTCACCATATGCGTGCCTGATCGCTATCGCTGTCACGTCAGCGATCAAATCTGCGCCTGTTGGCGCACCAATCTGATCAGCGATGACGTTTAATTGCGTACGATCTTTCCCGAGTTTCAACATTGTCTTCGCGAAATTGTTGCCACGCGCTGCATAAACCCAACTAGTGCGGAAGATCAAGTGCTTGCAGCCGGATCGCAGTATGGCTTGTTCGCCAGCGAGCTTGGTCAAACCATAGGCATTAACGGCTGCGACCTGATCAGACTCTTGCCAAGGTTCGTCACCAGCCCCGTCAAAAACATAATCAGTCGAGTAATGCACCAACAAACAGTCAAGCATGGTGGCCTCGTTTGCCAAGAGCTCCACGGCTTGCGCATTGATCAGCCGTGCCATGTCCAGATCTGACTCAGCCTTGTCGACAGCGGTATAAGCGGCCGCATTGACGATGACGTCTGGCGCAACTTGCCTAACGGTCTCACGGAGTTGGTCAAGATTTGCAAGATCGCCGAACAGCCCATTCTCTCCATGTCGGTCTAGCGAAACGAGGTCACCCAACGTTGCCAAAGAGCGCTGTAACTCCCAGCCCACCTGACCGTTCTTTCCCAGCAATAATATTTTCATATCAGTGCGAACGCTTGGCGTAATTCTGATCAATCCAGTTCTGGTAGCTGCCGCTTTTTACGTGCGCCACCCAGGATTCATTGCTCAAATACCATTCAACCGTCTTGCGTATGCCGGAATCAAAGGTCTCTGAAGGAACCCATCCCAATTCACGTTGAATCTTGCTTGCGTCGATCGCGTATCGCTGGTCATGGCCAGGACGGTCCTGAACATAAGTGATCAGTTGAGCGTGTGGCACGAAGCGCGAGTCCGGCCTCAGCTCGTCCAGCAACTCACAAAGCTTCAGTACAACATCGAGATTTTTCTTTTCGTTGTGGCCGCCGATATTGTAGGTCTCGTCTACAACACCTTCTGTCACCACACGGTACAAAGCCCGTGCATGGTCTTCGACATACAGCCAGTCACGCACCTGATCACCTTTGCCGTAGATAGGTAAAGGCTTACCTTCGAGAGCGTTGAGGATTACCAGAGGAATGAGTTTTTCCGGAAAATGGAACGGACCGTAATTATTCGAGCAATTGGTCACAACCGTGGGCAGTCCATATGTCCGGCTCCAGGCACGCACAAGATGATCTGAACTGGCTTTGCTGGCTGAATAGGGCGAACTAGGTTGATACGGTGTCTGTTCCGTGAACAGTTCTTCAGGCCCTTCAAGGTCGCCGTAGACTTCATCCGTGGAAATATGGTGAAAGCGGAAAGCGTGCTTCTGCGCTTCTTCCAGCCCATTCCAGTAAGCGCGACTTGCCTCCAGCATGGTGTAGGTGCCGATGATGTTAGTCTGGATAAAATCGGAAGGGCCACTGATGGAACGATCTACATGGGACTCGGCCGCCAGATGCATTACGGCATCAGGACGATGCTCGTTAAACACCCGGTTGAGTTGTTCACGATCACATATATCAACTCGTTCGAAGACATACCGCTCATTTGCTGCCACGTCGAGCAACGACTCGAGATTACCTGCGTAGGTCAGCTTGTCCACATTGACAACCGAGTCGCCAGTGTTAGCGATGATGTGACGCACCACTGCCGAACCAATGAAACCTGCACCGCCAGTTACTAAAATCTTCAAAACGCTCTTCCTGATAGCGATGACGGAGCTTGCTTCATCCGTCGTTATTTTTCTGCACGACTCGTTACGTAGACACGAGTGGCGGTAATACCTGCAGCATTCTCCCTACCCGAGCACACGAGCCTAGAACTCGGCATCAATGCTTTTTTCGACCAATAGAAGCCGATTACTAGCTCGTTCGCTGTCCTTTCGTGCAGCCAATGGTCGTAAAGGGAGACATTATGCCTGATGCCGAATGTCGCGGGCGATGGCTTTCACATAGAGGAGATTCAGTCTTCACATAGAGGAGATTCAGTCTTGAAGCGAGCGCTAGCAATGATGGTGCGGCAGATCGGAATGGTAAAAAACTCACTCTTACGGCTATGAAGTCCTGCCTCAAACTGCATTTCTGTAGCGTTGTCGATAACAAGTGCGCACTGATTGGAGCGACATGATCGCTTATACCAAACATAGGCAAAGGAAAAAGCGCCTCGCTATGTCCAGCTGTATTTCCAGATCGAGATCAGCGAGGTTGCATCGGGCTAAGCCTTAACCGAGGCAACCTCTTTGCGATGAAAGCCTTTAAGAAACGGAAACGCTCGCTCTTATGTTTCCGATGGAGCTAAGCAGCTGCCAGCCCCACCGATTACTTAAGAAAACGCTAGCTAACCCAGCATGCGCCGAAGCTTAACTGCGCAGCACTACAGGGGTAAAAATCAAAGCACGCGTTAACCACAATTACGATGCGCTAACAATCTTGCGCCTCTTGGAAACGAAAAAACGAATCAGGCATACGAGTACACCCAAGATCCCTCCACCTACAAACCCTCCAATGATGATCATTGCTTTCTTCGGCTTTAGTGGGCGATCGGGGACCTCGATAGGTCCGTCCCGGCGATAAACTGACACATTTTCTGGATTAACCTGCAACGCTTGAAAGAGGCTACGCTTAATCTGGAGAGCACGAAGATTGCCAATAAATGGATCGTCTGTCTTCCTTTCTTGAAGATTCTTGATTTCAGCGATCAGCGCTTTGCTACCCCGCATATAAGTTAGCTGGCCATCCATCGTGGCAGAAACCTCAGCTGCGACATTTCCAGAGATGATCGGCGGGTTTTCCAGGCCAATCGCTTGAGCGACGCTCAACGCCTCTTTCAAACGGGTGATGGAGTCAGTTCGAACCTTGCCTTCTGTTTCCTGAAGAATGCTGATTTGCTGAGAAAGGTTGCGAGCACGCACTTCTGCCTCACGTGTAACGTTGGTGATCATCTCTTTTTCAGAAGCTGCACCAGCCCGCGCCACGAAGTCTTTAATCCAGTCAGTAGCCTCAACAGGATCATCGCTTTGAACAGCCACCGAGTACCGATCAGGCTGTTCTTTGGTCGGTGTACCAATAGTCAGTGTGTTCAGATAATTGGTATACAGTAAGTCCCGCGACCCTGATTTTTCTGACTCAGGTAAGGACGGGAGATAGACTTCGTTAAAGAACGCACGCCGCAAGGACTCACCTTGGAGGTTTCGAGTAAAGACACTATAGACCTCCCCGATAGAGTACGGATTCAGCTCAGCGTCCCTGGTCCGACCATAATTGAAGTCAGCGATTCCGTTTAATGTAGGCGGCTGTAGGAACACCCTTGCTTCATAAACAGGTTTACTGAGAAAAGCGAACGCGGCAGCACATACCGTTACAGCTAACGCAATGCTAACTATTATTAGTTTCTGCGCCCAAAGTGCAGCGACAAGCTCGAACAAATCTATTTCATCAGGTTCTAGCATCGTCGTTGGGTGGGGAGTTGCCATTCAGGTGAGACCTTCAAATATTTTATGGGCGCTTTAGACTATGACGTCTAAAGCATCAGCTTTTTTAGCAGGGGGATTTGCTGAGCAGCCAGAAAATGCAGTAGCTCTAGGCGGCCTGCAATTGTTATAGATCACCTACCGAACTGCTATCTGAAACGAAACGAGTCGCTCAGACAGTTTTGGACCTACGGCGCAGATGAGCTATCCAGGACAATACCGGTCCAATCATCATACCAACCAATAGCGCCAGAATCACCGGCACCGCGACAGAAACTTGTGGTGCAGCCCAGCCAAAAAGCACCAATGAGACGTGCTGTTGGTTTTCGAGCATGAAAACTACCGTCGCCACTACGATGAGCAGGACAACGACAAAGAATATCAGGCGTTTAATGTTTCGCATTTACCCCTCCCTTGACAGGCTATTGGAGGCCTTCCTCTTCTTCTTCGTTCACCCGATCCCGCAATTCTTTTCCTGGCTTGAAATGGGGTACGAACTTTCCGTCGAGGCTTACAGATTGCCCGGTCTTAGGATTACGGCCAACGCGGGGTGCACGGTAATGCAATGAAAAGCTGCCGAAGCCCCGTATTTCAATACGATCGCCAGTCGCCAGACACTGAGACATTTGCTCGAGCATAGTCTTGATGGCCAGCTCAACATCCTTGGATGAGAGAAGCCCTTGATGGGTGACAATCCGTTCTATCAACTCCGACTTCGTCATATTTTTCCCTTCTTTTTCAAGCAGCTAGGAAAAGCGGTCCGAAGGTTTTAGCATGACCGGATCGATTTGAACAGCCCACGTTTGGAGTTATGTTCGACATCCAATCAGGCATTGAGCCATTAGATGGCGCGTACAAATCTCAGGCACAAAAAAGGGCGACCGAAGTCGCCCTTTTTAAAATGGCTAAGCTGAACTTAGTTCTGCTTTTCCATCTGTGCGCGCAACAGGTCACCAAGAGTGGTTGGGCCTGTGTTTTCAGCGGTTTCAGGCTTGCTACGCAGGCTCTGAATCGCTTCTTTCTCGTCTTCAACGTCTTTCGACTTGATCGACAAGCTGATTACGCGGCTTTTACGGTCAACGCTGATGATCTTCGCTTCGATCTCTTCGCCTTCTTTCAGAACGTTACGCGCGTCTTCTACGCGGTCACGGCTGATTTCGGACGCTTTGAGGGTAGCTTCGATGTCTTCGGCCAGAGTGATGATGGCACCTTTAGCGTCAACTTCTTTAACGATACCGCGGACGATTGCGCCTTTGTCATTGACAGTGACGTACTCGGAGAACGGATCGCTTTCCAGCTGCTTGATGCCGAGCGAAATGCGTTCGCGCTCTGGATCAACCGACAGGATGACGGTATCAAGCTCGTCGCCCTTCTTGAAGCGACGTACGGCTTCTTCGCCGACTTCGTTCCAGGAGATGTCGGACAGGTGAACCAGGCCGTCGATGCCGCCGTCCAGACCAATGAAGATACCGAAATCGGTGATCGACTTGATGGTGCCGGAGATTTTATCGCCCTTGTTGAACTGGCCAGAGAAATCTTCCCATGGGTTAGATTTGCACTGCTTGATGCCGAGGGAGATACGACGACGCTCTTCGTCGATGTCCAGAACCATAACTTCCACTTCGTCGCCAACCTGAACGACTTTCGAAGGGTGGATGTTTTTGTTGGTCCAGTCCATTTCGGAAACGTGTACCAGGCCTTCCACGCCTTCTTCCAGCTCTGCGAAGCAGCCGTAGTCGGTCAGGTTGGTAACACGCGCGGTCACGCGAGTGCCTTCTGGGTAACGTGCCTTGATAGCAACCCATGGGTCTTCGCCCAGTTGCTTGAGGCCCAGGGAAACACGATTGCGTTCGCGATCGTACTTCAGAACCTTGACATCGATCTCATCGCCAACATTGACGATTTCCGATGGATGCTTGATACGCTTCCAGGCCATGTCGGTAATGTGCAGCAGGCCATCGACGCCACCCAGATCGACGAATGCGCCGTAATCGGTGAGGTTTTTGACGATACCTTTGACCTGTTGGCCTTCCTGCAAGGATTCCAGCAGAGCTTCGCGCTCAGCACTGTTCTCGGCTTCCAGGACGCTACGACGGGAAACGACAACGTTGTTGCGCTTCTGGTCGAGTTTGATGACCTTGAACTCGAGCTCTTTGCCTTCCAGGTGAGTCGTGTCACGCACAGGGCGCACGTCAACCAAAGAACCAGGCAGGAACGCACGGATGCCGTTAACGTCGACAGTGAAGCCGCCTTTAACCTTACCGTTGATAACGCCCTTGACCACTTCTTCAGCAGCGAAAGCCGCTTCCAGAACGATCCAGCACTCAGCACGCTTGGCTTTTTCGCGGGACAGTTTGGTCTCGCCAAAGCCGTCTTCGACCGCGTCAAGAGCAACATGAACTTCGTCGCCGATCTTGATGGTCAGCTCGCCAGCGTCGTTGTGGAACTGCTCCAGCGGGATGAGGCCTTCAGATTTCAGACCGGCGTGAACCGTAACCCAACCAGCCTGGTAGTCGATATCAACGATGATAGCGGTGATGATCGAACCGGCCTGGAGGTTAAGGGTCTTTAGGCTTTCTTCGAAAAGTTCAGCAAAGCTTTCGCTCATTTTAATTCCTGTTGATAAGGGCGAAGAATACGCCCATCTGCCACATCCCAGTCGACGTGGGTTTCGTTCATATGAAAGAAAGCCTGCGGGACTATAACTGGTCTCCCGCATGGCTCTCTGGTCATCCGGCAAGATCGCGTAGCGCGACTTCACTCAAGATGCGTTCCAACACCTGCTCGATAGATAATTCAGTGGAATCCAGCTGTATAGCGTCATGCGCTGGCTTGAGCGGTGCTACCGCTCGCTGGGTGTCACGCTCATCGCGCGCACATATCTCATCTAGCAGACTCGACAGACTAACATCATCACCTTTGGCCTTCAACTGCAAGTAACGGCGTCGGGCACGCTCCTCGGCGCTGGCCGTCAGAAAAACCTTCAAGGGCGCGGCCGGGAACACTACGGTGCCCATGTCCCGTCCGTCGGCGATCAAACCCGGAAACTCTTGAAACGCCCGTTGACGCTGCAGCAGCGACTCGCGCACCGCTGGCAGCGAGGCCACCTGCGATGCACCGCTGCCAACCTGTTCATTACGAATCGCCAGGGTCACATCCTCACCTTCGAGAATGATCCGCTGTCCGTGATCATCGGTCGCGGCTTCGAATTGAACATCCAGATGCGCCGCCAGCAGCTTTAGCGCTTCTTCGTTGGTCAGGTCAACGCCATGATTCCGGGCCGCGAATGCCAGCAAACGATAGAGCGCGCCGGAGTCGAGCAGACACCATCCCAGACGTTTGGCCAGCAGCCCTGCCACTGTGCCCTTCCCTGAACCACTTGGTCCGTCGATCGTAATGACCGGAGCTTGAGCTTTCACGATTGCCCCTCTTGCGCTACACGAATACCCACCTGCGCGCACAGCGCCAGGAAACCGGGGAAAGAAGTTGCGACATTGGCACAGTCATGGATAAGAACCGGTGCCGTTGCTTGCAACGATGCAATGCATAAGGCCATGGCGATACCATGATCGCCATGCGCCTGGACCTCACCACCACGGACCGAACCGCCTTCGATGATGATGCTGTCTGAAGTAATCTCGACTTTCACGCCTAATGCCGACAAGCCGTCGACCATCGCCTGAATCCGCTCCAATTCCTGAATGCGAAGATCCTCGGCATATCGCCATACAGTACGCCCTCGAGCGCAGACCGCAGCGACAAAAAGCACGGGAAACTGATCGATCGCTTGCGAAGCCAGCGCCTCAGGAATGTCCACCCCCGTCAACACCGCGTGCCGCACGCGCAGATCCGCACCGGGTTTGCCGTCCCCCTCAGGTGGAGGTTCGAGCGTGATATCCGCCCCCATCAAATGTAAAATCTTGATGACACTAGACAGCCTAGGGTTCAGCGCTGCGTGATCAAGCCATAAGTCCGAACCTTCACTGATGGAAGCGCCCACCAGCAAAATGGCCAAGGCCTCACTGTCAGTCCCGACGTCTACGCGCCCACTGACAGCGCCGCCCGGACCAGCCACCAGATTCGGCTTACCGGAAACAACGCCCCGCCCCGCCTGACCACGACGGGCAAGAATTTCACCAAAATGCTCCCGAGCCTTACGCGCGCGAGTGAAGACACCCATCAATTGCGCGCCATCACCGACACTGACCGCTTCGCGCAGCGCATCCAGATCAGTGCGAAATGTATCCAGGGTGCGTAAAACCGCCTCGCGGTTGGCGAGAAAAATGTCGTGCCACATCACCGGATCACTCCCTGCAATGCGGGTGAAATCGCGGAAACCGCCCGCAGCGTAGCGGAAGATCTCCAGATTCTCGTTACGCTTGGCCAACGAATCGACCAGCCCGAACGCCAGCAGATGCGGCAAATGACTGGTGGCGGCCAAAACTTCGTCGTGGCGCTCAACCTGCATGTGCTCTACATCCGCACCAAGTGCCGACCAGAGCCGATCAACCAGTGCCAGCGCAGAGGGATCGGTGTTTGCCAATGGCGTAAGAATAACTTTGTGATGGCGAAACAGCTGGGCATTGGAAGCTTCCACTCCGCTCTGCTCGGATCCGGCAATCGGGTGCCCGGGGACAAAGCGCGCTGGCATCGTGCCAAACGCCTCATTGGCTGCACGCACTACATTGCCTTTGGCGCTGCCAACATCTGTCAGCACCGCATCGCCCAAATCAAGCTTCGCCAGAACGCCCAGCAATTTCTCCATGGACAGGATCGGAACGGCGAGCTGAATCACATCCGCCCCAACGCACGCCGCAGCCAGGTTATCGTCGCAGCGATCCACCACGCCCAGTTCAACAGCGCGCTTGCGCGATTGTGGATCAAGATCTACACCTACGACCTCACGGCACAGCCCGCTCTCACGCACGCCTTTGGCAAACGATCCACCGATCAGCCCCAGACCGACCACTACCAGGCGACCGATCATAGGCTGCGCGGATTGCGCAGAGATGACATCAACCACGCGCCAGAACCTTGCTCAACGCTTCGAGAAAACGGCTATTCTCGGCAGGCAGCCCGATGCTCACCCGCAGGTGATTGGGCATGCCGTAGCCGCCGACTGGGCGCACGATAACGCCTTCGCGCAGCAGCCCTTCATAAACAGATGCAGCTTCACGACCCAGATCGACGGCCAGGAAGTTGCCTTTGGATGGAACCCAGCTCAAGCCCATTGCACGCAAGCCGTCCTGCATTTGCTGCATGCCGATTTCGTTCAGGCGACGGCTCAAGGCCACGTACTCAACATCATCCAGTGCCGCAGTCGCTGCGGCCAGGGCAAAGCTGTTGACGTTGAATGGCTGACGCACGCGATTTAGTACATCCGCCACCACCGAAGTGGACAGCCCGTAGCCCACGCGCAGAGATGCCAAACCGTACGCTTTTGAGAACGTGCGCGAGACCAACAAATTAGGGTGATCGGCGAGGAAATTAAGGCCGTCGGGCAAGTCGCCCCCCTCTGCGTACTCAATGTAGGCCTCGTCCAGCACCACCAACACGTCTTTGGGCACGTCAGCGAGGAAGTCCGCCAGCGCCTGCGGACCGAACCAGGTGCCGGTTGGGTTATTAGGATTCGCGATGAAGACCACGCGGGTATTGCTGTCGATGGCCGCCAGCATTGCCGGCAAGTCATGCCCCCAATCCTTGGCGGGAGCCACGCGAGCATCGGCACCGACGGCCTGGGTCACGATCGGATAGATAGCAAACGCATGCTGACTGAATACCGCATTCAAGCCCGGCGCCAGATAAGCACGGGCGACGATTTCCAGAATGTCGTTAGAGCCATTGCCAAGCGTGACCTGATTGGCCAGCACACCGCAGCGCTCGGCCAGACGTGCTTTCAGGTCAAACCCATTGCCGTCAGGATAGCGGGTCAATTCGGCCAACTGATCCTCGATAGCTGCCAGCGCCTTGGGGCTCGCACCCGCGGGATTTTCGTTGCTGGCCAGCTTAATGATATGTGCGGGATCGATGCCCAATTCGCGCGCCAGTTCGTCCACCGGTTTACCGGGAACGTACGGCGATAGTTTTTGCACGCCGGATTGCGCCAGCGCGAGGAAGTCGCCATTCATGAATCACTTACCTCGTCAGAGAACCGCTTTCGGGTAGGAGCCCAGCACTTTGAGTGCTACCGCTTCCTGGCTGATCCGCTCAAGCACCGCTTTGATCAATGGATCGCGGTGGTGACCGACGAAATCGATAAAGAACACGTAGGTCCATTTACCGCTGCGCGAAGGTCTTGTCTCGATACGGGTCAGATCGATTCCGTTCTCATGGAAAGGCACCAGCAATTCATGCAACGCGCCGGGCTTGTTGCTCATCGAAACGATGATTGACGTCTTGTCGTCGCCGGTCGGCGGGACTTCCTGGCTACCGATCATCAAGAAGCGCGTCGAGTTATCCGGGCGGTCTTCGATTTTTTCAGCAATCCGCGTCAAGCCATACAGGCCTGCGGCCATGTCGCCAGCGATGGCAGCGGAGTTCCACTCGCCTTTGACGCGCTTGGCGGCTTCGGCGTTGCTGGAAACAGCGACGCGCTCCACATTCGGGTAATGCGCGTCTAGCCACTTGCGACACTGTGCCAGCGACTGGGCATGGGAATAGATGCGGCTGATGCTGTCAGTCTTGGTATTTTCGCCCACCAGCAAATGGTGGTGAATACGCAATTCGACTTCGCCACAGATGACCATGTCGTGCTCAAGGAAACTGTCGAGGGTGTGGTTGACCGCACCTTCGGTGGAGTTTTCTACCGGCACGACGCCGAAATTGACCGCACCGGCGGCCACCTCGCGGAACACTTCGTCAATTGCCGCCATGGGCAGGCTGATGACGGCATGTCCGAAGTGCTTCATCGCAGCGGCTTGGGTGAAGGTACCCTCTGGGCCGAGATACGCCACTTTCAACGGCTGCTCAAGGGCCAGGCAAGAGGACATGATTTCACGGAACAAGCGCGCCATGTCTTCGTTGCTCAACGGACCGCGATTGCGCTCCATGACCCGCTTGAGGACCTGAGCCTCACGCTCTGGACGATAGAACACCGGCACTTCGCCTTCGGCCAGGGTCGACATCTTCACCCGTGCCACTTCCTGTGCGCAGCGCGCACGTTCGCTGATCAGCTCCAGAACCTTCTCGTCCAGACTGTCGATGCGCAGGCGCAGTGCCTTGAGTTCTTGTTCAGACATTAACCGTGTTCCTTCTCGAACTCTGCCATGTACGCGATCAGCGCGTTAACCGCGTTGAGGTCGATGGCGTTGTAGATGGAGGCGCGCATGCCGCCTACCGAGCGGTGGCCCTTGAGATTGAGCAGGCCGCGCTGGTCGGCGCCCGCCAGGAAAGGCTTATCCAGGCGGTCGTCGGCCAGACGGAACGGCACGTTCATCCACGAGCGGTCGGATTTATTGATCGGATTGCTGTAAAGCCCGCTGGCATCGATGAAGTCATACAGCGTGCGCTGTTTGATTTCATTGCGCTTGGCGATCTCTTCAACGCCGCCCTGCTCCTTGAGCCATTCGAACACCAGACCGGACAAGTACCAGGCCAGCGTCGGCGGGGTGTTGTACATGGAGCCGTTGTCCGCTGCGACCTTGTAATTAAGCATGGTTGGGCACACCGAACGCGCGCGACCCAGCAAGTCCTCACGAATGATGGCAACGACGATCCCGCTTGGGCCGATATTTTTCTGCGCACCCGCGAAGATCATGCCGAACCGCGATACATCGACCGGGCGCGACAGGATGTCCGAAGACATGTCGGCGACCAGCGGAACGTCGCCAGTTTCAGGGATCCAGTTGAATTCCAGGCCGCCAATGGTTTCGTTGGGCACGTAATGCACGTAGGAAGCGTCTTTGGTCAGCTTCCACTCGTTCTGGCCGGGGATGGCGAAATAGTCGTAGGGCTTGGCGCTGGCGGCGACGTTGATATGGCCGTAGCGCGATGCTTCTTCGATGGACTTCTGCGACCAGATGCCAGTGTCGATGTAATCGGCAGTGCCGTCCTCAGGCAGCAGGTTCAGGGGAACCTGAGCGAACTGCTGGCTTGCGCCGCCCTGCAGAAACAGTACTTTGTAGTTGGAAGGAATGGACAGCAGATCGCGAAGATCCTGCTCGGCCTTGGTGGCGATGGAGACGAACTCATCGCTGCGGTGACTCATTTCCATGACCGACAGGCCTTTGCCGTGCCAATCGAGGAGTTCCGCCTGGGCGCGCAGCAGAACAGCTTCAGGAAGCGCGGCTGGGCCGGCGCAGAAGTTAAAGGCTCGCTTGCTCATATCCACTCTCGTCATGCAATTCGTTGAATTCTAAACCGGTGAAGCATTGTAGGAGCTGCCGAAGGCTGCGAACGCGAGATGTCAGGCAGATCGCAACGCAGTCTTCGGCAGCTCCTACGAAGGGGCTGGGCGCCCCCTATTCAGCGTCAGTCCTTGGACTCTTCTTCGTCGGAAGCAGCGTCGGCTTGCAGATCGGCGCCAGACTCGTCAGCGTCATCGCCGCCGAACACTTCGCCTTCCACGATTTCGCCATCAACTTCTTCGCCTTCGAAGCCTTCGCCTTCCAGCTCTTCGCCTTCAACTTCCGAAGGCTCCTGAACACGCTCCAGACCAACGAGCTTCTCGTCCTTGGCCAGCTTGATCAGTGTCACGCCCTGGGTGTTACGCCCCAGACTCGACACTTCGTCAACACGGGTACGCACCAGTGTGCCCTGGTCCGAAATCAGCATGATTTCCTCGCCGTTCTGCACTTGAACCGCGCCGACCAGTCGGCCATTACGGTCGTTGCTGACCATGGCGATAACGCCCTGACCGCCACGCTTGTACTCAGGGAACTCAGAAATTGCCGTGCGCTTGCCGAAGCCGCGCTCGGATGCCGTGAGGATTTCACTGCCTTCTTCCGGGATCAGCATGGAGATCAGCTTCTGACCTTCCTGCAGTCGCATGCCGCGAACACCGCGAGCGGTACGGCCCATGGCACGAACGTCGGATTCCTTGAAGCGCGTCACTTTTCCGCCGTCGGAGAACAGCATGATTTCCTGCTCGCCGTCAGTGATGGCAGCCGAAATCAGGATGTCGCCTTCGTCCAGCTCCAGCGCGATGAGGCCGACGCTGCGCTGACGGCTGAAGGCCACCAGCGGAGTCTTCTTCACAGTACCGTTGGCTGTGGACATGAAGATGAACGGTGCCTTCTTCTTGTCTGCAGCCTTGATACGCGCTTTGCGCTCTTCTTCGGTCTCGCTACTGTTCTCGTCGTCGACTTCGACTTCGCTTTCGATGACGTCGGTGTCTTCCTCGTCAGCCTGCTTGCGCATGGCTTCAAGGTCCACCGGCAACATGGTGGTGATGTACTCGCCTTCGCTCAATGGCAACAGGTTGACCAGCGGACGACCACGGGCAGCGCGGGAGGCTTCCGGGATCTCGTAGGTCTTGAGCCAGTACACCTTGCCTTTGCTCGAGAACATCAGCAGCGTGGTGTGGCTGTTGGCAACCAGCAGGTGAGCGATGTAGTCCTCATCCTTGATGCCGGTAGCTGATTTACCTTTACCGCCACGGCGCTGCGCCTGATAGACCGCCAATGGCTGGGTCTTGGCATAACCGCTGTGGGAAATGGTGACGACACGTTCTTCTTCGGTGATCAGGTCGCCGAGGGTCAGGTCCAGGCGCGCATCGAGAATTTCGGTGCGGCGCACATCGCCGTATTCAGCGCGGATCAGCTCCAGCTCTTCGCGGATGATTTCCATCAAACGCACAGCGCTGTTGAGGATGCGCAGCAGCTCGCCGATCTGAATCAGGATTTCCTGATACTCGGTGAGCAGTTTTTCGTGTTCCAGGCCAGTCAGACGGTGCAGACGCAATTCAAGAATCGCCTGTGCCTGTTCTGGCGACAGGAAGTACTTGCCGTCGCGCAAGCCGTACTGTGGATCGAGGTTGTCCGGACGGGACGATTCGGCGCCAGCGCGCTCGACCATGTCCATCACAGCGCTCGATTCCCAGCCAGTGGTGATCAGGCCTTCTTTGGCTTCTGCCGGGGTGGGCGATGCCTTGATCAGGGCGATAACCGGGTCGATGTTCGACAGGGCAACGGCTTGACCTTCAAGAATGTGACCACGTTCGCGGGCCTTGCGCAGCTCGAAAACAGTGCGACGGGTGACGACTTCGCGACGGTGACGAATGAACGCTTCGAGCAGATCCTTGAGGTTCAGGATGCGAGGGCGGCCATCGATCAGGGCAACGATGTTGATCCCGAAGACGCTTTGCAATTGGGTCTGGGCGTAGAGGTTGTTCAGCACGACCTCAGGCACTTCACCACGGCGCAGCTCAATCACGACGCGCATACCGTCCTTGTCGGACTCGTCGCGCAGTTCGGTAATGCCTTCTAGCTTCTTCTCTTTAACCAGCTCAGCGATCTTTTCGATCAGGCGAGCCTTGTTGAGCTGGTAAGGCAGTTCGCTGATGACAATCTGCTGGCGACCACCGACCTTGTCGATGTCTTCGACGAAGGAGCGCGCGCGCATGTAAATGCGGCCACGGCCGGTGCGGTAGGCTTCGACGATACCGGCGCGACCGTTGATGATCGCGGCTGTCGGGAAGTCCGGGCCGGGGATGTACTGCATCAACTCGTCGATGGAAAGCTCGGGGTTATCGATGAGCGCCAGGCAGCCGTCGATGACTTCGCCCAGGTTGTGCGGCGGAATGTTGGTGGCCATGCCGACCGCAATACCGCTGGAACCGTTGACCAGCAGCGTCGGGATGCGTGTTGGCATCACCGCCGGGATCATCTCGGTGCCGTCGTAGTTCGGCACCCAGTCCACGGTTTCCTTGTGCAGGTCAGCCAGCAGCTCGTGGGCCAGCTTGGTCATGCGCACTTCGGTGTATCGCATGGCCGCAGCGTTGTCGCCGTCGACCGAACCGAAGTTGCCCTGGCCGTCGACCAGCAGATAACGCATCGAGAAAGGTTGCGCCATACGAACGATGGTGTCGTAGACCGCGGTGTCGCCGTGGGGGTGATACTTACCGATCACGTCACCAACCACACGGGCGGATTTCTTGTACGGCTTGTTCCAGTCATTGTTCAGCTCGCTCATCGCGAACAGTACACGCCGATGCACGGGCTTCAAGCCATCGCGCGCATCCGGCAGAGCTCGTCCAACGATGACGCTCATCGCGTAGTCAAGGTAGGACTGCTTGAGCTCGTCTTCGATATTGACCGGGAGGATTTCTTTGGCCAGTTCGCCCATGAAGCCTGATTCCTTTTTCTGGTGAAACTCCGTCACATCCATGCGGGACGAACGAAGCTTGTCGCAGCCGGCTTTTGCCTGACGACGACTTACGACAAATCAGCTGTTTATGCCTGGGATTTGCGCAGTAAAGAGAGCTGCATTGAGCCCTCCTGGAAACCGCCGGATGTTACCACAATCGCCGTCAGGCACGAAGACTTTGAAAGCGCTGAATATGGGCCATTTCGCCACCAGACGCCTGAGAAGCGCTTACAGGGCCCAATAGAGGGTTGAGTAACCCGAATCGAGTCTCCCGATCGCCGATCAATGCAAGCGCTTTCTGCACATTAACTGAGTCATTTTTGCGGTATCGGGACGCTCGACGATTCCCTTCTCGGTCACGATGACATCGATCAGATCGGCAGGCGTCACATCGAACACAGGATTGAACACGTCGACATCGGCGCTGATCCGCTGCCCGCCAATTTCCAGCAGTTCTCGACCGTCCCGCTCCTCAATCGGGATGTCATCGCCACTGGCAAGCGCCATATCGATGGTGGAACTGGGAGCGACGACCATGAAGCGCACCCCGTGATGCATGGCGGCGACGGCCAGTTGATAGGTGCCGATCTTGTTCGCCACATCGCCATTGGCAGAGATGCGGTCAGCGCCGACGATGACCCAGGTTACGCCTTTGGTCTTCATCAGATGCGCGGCAGCGGAGTCGGCGTTAACCGTGACCGGGATGCCCTCATTGACCAACTCCCACGCCGTCAGCCGCGAGCCCTGCAGCCATGGACGGGTTTCGTCGACGTACACGCGCTCGATCATGCCTTCTATATGAGCGGCGCGAATGACACCCAGAGCAGTGCCGAAACCTCCAGTAGCCAGGGCACCGGTGTTGCAGTGGGTCAGGACGATTTGCAGATTACCCTGATGCTTGCGGATCAAGTCGGCGCCCAACTGCGCCATGGTCAGGTTGGCTTCGCGATCACTGAGATGAATGCCGACGGCCTCGGCTTCCATGGCAGCCCGCGGATCATCGTGATGCTTGAGCCGCTGCAAGCGTTCGCGCATGCAGTTCAGCGCCCAGAACAGATTCACCGCAGTGGGCCGCGAATGGGCCAATAAGGTGAAATCTTGCTCAAGCGCTGCGCGCCAGTCGCCGCCCGCAGCAAAACGGTCATTCACCGCGAGCGCAATACCATAGGCAGCGGCGATACCAATGGCGGGCGCGCCACGAACCACCATCGAACGGATGGCCTCGGCCACGTCTTCGGCGGTCGTGCAAGCAATCCAGGTTTCTTCGCGCGGCAGAACCCGCTGATCGAGCAGATGCAACGTACTGTCCCGCCAATCGATGGCCTTCGCCTTTTCCGCAGCCATTAGCCGATCGCGCATTGCACACCCCACATGATGATGATTCGAAAACACTACGCCAGACGCGACATACCGCAAGACGCTAACCGCCAAAGCCCGGAAGCAAATAGCCACCAGCCAAAAAAGCGGCCGATTATAGCGAGCCGACCGCGAAGACGCTCGGGTATACTTCGCCCTCCCCGTACCATGCCAATGGATGCCCCGCCATGCCGGATTCCGCCGCGCCGCTCGACCTCTTGCTCCTGCCCACATGGCTGGTACCGGTCGAACCTGCAGGCGTCGTGCTTCAAGACCATGCGTTGGGCATCCGCGAAGGCGTCATCGTTTACATCGGCCCTGCCGCGCAAGCCCTACGACTCAACGCCACAGAAATCCGCGAGCTGCCCGGCATGCTCCTCAGCCCCGGCCTGATCAACGCCCACGGTCACGCGGCCATGACGCTGTTTCGTGGTCTGGCGGACGATTTACCGCTGATGAGCTGGCTAGAAAACCACATCTGGCCCGCCGAGGCGAAATGGGTGAACGAGGCCTTCGTCAGTGACGGCACCGACCTGGCTATCGCCGAGCAACTCAAGGGCGGCATCACCTGCTTCTCTGACATGTACTTTTTCCCGAAGATCGCCTGCGACCGCGTCCACAACAGCGGCATCCGCGCGCAGATCACCGTGCCGGTGCTGGATTTCCCGATACCTGGTGCGCGTAACGCCGACGAATCCCTGCACATCGGTGTCGAGCTGTTCAACGACCTCGCCCACCACCCCCGCATCAAAATTGCCATTGGTCCTCACGCACCGTACACCGTCAGTGACGAGAACCTGGTGAAGATTCGGGTCATCGCCGACGAGCTCGATGCGATGATTCACATGCACGTGCATGAAACGGCTTTTGAAGTGCATCAAGCCGTCGAGCAAACCGGGGAGCGGCCTCTGGCGCGGCTCAATCGTCTCGGGCTGCTTGGACCACGGTTCCAGGCGGTGCACATGACACAGATCAACGATGACGACATGGCGCTGCTGGTGGAAAGCAACTCCAGCGTGATCCACTGCCCCGAATCGAACCTGAAACTGGCCAGCGGCTTTTGCCCGGTGGAGCGCCTGTGGCAGGCCGGGGTCAATGTCGCCATTGGCACAGACGGCGCGGCGAGTAACAACGATCTGGATCTGCTGGGCGAGACCCGAACCGCCGCGCTGCTGGCCAAGGCCGTCGCCGGCTCAGCCACGGCACTGGATGCCCATCGCGCGCTGCGCATGGCGACATTGAACGGTGCGCGGTCAATGGGGATCGAAGCACAGACCGGCTCGCTGGAACTGGGCAAGGCTGCGGACATGGTGGCCTTCGATCTGTCCGGACTGGCTCAGCAACCGATCTACGATCCGGTGTCACAGCTTATATATGCCACTGGCCGCGATTGCGTGAGCCACGTGTGGGTCGCAGGCAAGCAACTGCTTGAAGACAAGCGCCTGACCCGGATGGACGAACACGCGCTGACCGAGAACGCCAAGGCCTGGGGCCGACGCATATCCGGACAGCCGGAATTGACTTAGTGCCGTTTGGGCCTCGGGGCCGAAACAGGACAATCGCTTTTCAAGATTTTAGAGGGAACACACATGAGTAACGTCGACCACGCGGAAATTGCCAAATTCGAAGCCCTGGCCCATCGCTGGTGGGATCGCAACAGCGAATTCAAACCGCTGCACGATATCAATCCTTTGCGCGTCAACTGGATTGATGAGCGAGTTAATCTTGCCGGCAAAAAGGTTCTGGACGTCGGTTGTGGTGGCGGGATTCTGAGCGAGGCCATGGCCCTGCGCGGCGCCACCGTCATGGGTATCGACATGGGCGAGGCGCCACTGGCGGTAGCGCAGCTGCATCAGCTGGAGTCCGGAGTGACGGTCGAATATCGGCAGATTACCGCCGAGGCACTGGCCGAAGAAATGCCCGAGCAGTTCGATGTGGTGACCTGCCTGGAGATGCTTGAGCACGTACCGGACCCTTCCTCGGTGATCCGGGCCTGCTACAAGATGGTCAAGCCGGGCGGCCAGGTGTTCTTTTCCACCATCAATCGCAACCCGAAGGCGTATCTGTTCGCGATCATCGGCGCCGAATACATCATGAACCTGCTGCCCCGCGGCACTCATGATTTCAACAAATTCATCCGCCCTTCCGAATTGGGTGCCTGGAGCCGCAGCGCAGGCCTCAACGTCAAGGACATCATTGGCCTGACGTACAACCCGCTCACCAAGCACTACAAACTGGCGTCCGACGTCGACGTCAACTACATGATCCAGACCCTGCGGGAGGCCTGATTCATGCGCCTGAGAGCTGTTCTTTTCGATATGGACGGCACCCTGCTCGACACTGCGCCGGATTTCATCGCGATCTGTCAGGCGATGCTCGCCGAGCGCGGTTTTGCGCCCGTGGCGGACAAGTTGATTCGCGACGAGATTTCCGGCGGCGCCAAAGCCATGGTGTCGGCGGCGTTTGCCATGTCCCCCACCGCGCCGGAATTTGAAGCGCTGCGCCTGGAATTTCTCGAGCGCTACCAGCAGGACTGCGCAGTACACAGCAAGCTGTTCGACGGCATGGCCGAACTGTTGGCCGACATAGAAAGCGCGAAGCTGATCTGGGGCGTGGTGACTAACAAACCGTTGCGCTTTGCGCAGCCGATCATGGAGCAGTTGGGGTTATCCGAGCGCTCGGCGGTATTGATCTGCCCGGACCACGTGACCAAAAGCAAGCCTGATCCAGAGCCGCTGATCCTGGCCTGCAAGATGCTCGATCTGGACCCTGCCAGCGTGCTGTTCGTCGGTGATGACCTGCGCGATATCGAGTCGGGCCGCGACGCTGGCACCAAGACGGCGGCTGTGCGTTACGGTTATATCCATCCCCACGACAACCCTGATCACTGGGGTGCCGACGTGGTAGTGGATCACCCTTCCGAACTGCGCAAGGTTCTGGATAACGCTTTGTGCGGGTGTTGATTGGCGCTAAGCGCCTGTAGGAGCGCGCTTGCCCGCGAAGACGTCGGCAGGCTCGTTATCTATTTCCACTGACACACCCTAATCGCGGGCAAGCGCGCTCCTACAGATTCAGGAGGTACCTCGATGTTCAATTACTCTGCACCGCCGCATCTTCTAAAAAACCGAATCATCCTGGTCACCGGTGCAGGCCGTGGCATCGGTGCCGCAGCTGCTAAAACCTATGCAGCCCACGGTGCGACGGTCCTGCTGCTGGGCAAAACCGAAGCCAATCTGACCCAGGTTTACGACGAGATCGACGCTGCGGGTCACCCGCAGCCGGTGGTGATTCCATTCAATCTGGAAACCGCCCTGCCCCCTCAGTACGACGAACTTGCCGCCATGATCGAAAGCGAGTTTGGCCGTCTGGACGGCGTGCTGCACAACGCATCGATCATTGGACCGCGTACACCCATCGAGCAGTTGTCCGGCGAGCATTTCATGCGGGTGATGCACATCAACGTCAACGCGATGTTCATGCTGACCTCGACATTGTTGCCACTGCTCAAACTGTCCAACGACGCCTCAGTGGTGTTCACTTCCAGCAGTGTCGGGCGCAAGGGGCGGGCGTATTGGGGGGCTTATGGCGTCTCCAAGTTCGCCACAGAGGGCCTGATGCAAACCTTGGCCGATGAACTGGACAACGTCGCACCGGTTCGCGCCAACAGCATCAATCCGGGTGCGACCCGCACCAGCATGCGAGCCCAGGCGTATCCGGCAGAAAACCCGCTGAACAATCCGACACCTGAAGAAATCATGCCCGTCTATCTGTATCTGATGGGTCCGGACAGCACCGGCATCAATGGTCAGGCGTTCGATGCACAGAAGTGACTGTCGCCCCGTGAATGCGGGGTAACTTCCCGCATTTCTACAAAACAAATAGCACTTACTCCTACCGCCTGTCAGCCGACCGCTCTAACTCAATCCTCTTAATATCGATGGACGGTGTGAACGCGATGACCCGAATTCGCTCAAAGACTGCCAAGCCCCAGCAGCGATGCATAGAGGAACGAAAACTTGAGTTTTTCTACCCGCACCAACGCAATTGACTTTGACAGCGCCAAGCTGCAGCGACTCGGCTTCGCTCCGCCGACACACGCCGCACACGAGCCGGTCGATCTTGAAATATTGCGTCAGCAACTTGGGCTGCAGCTTCAAACCAGCCTCGAAGCCGAGAAAATACTCGGCTTGTTTTTCCGTTGTGTGCAGCGCCTGGTTCCGCTCAAAGGCCTTCAGTTCATGCACAAAGGCACCGATCTGCGACTGGAACTGGGCTCACGCGCCCGCCAGCACGCCAGTTTCGACATGAGCCTTAAAGGCGAGCACATGGGCGAGGTCGTGTTCCAGCGGGACCTGCGTTTCAATGATGAAGAGCTCATGCAGCTCGAATCGCTATTGGCCTGCCTGCTGCACCCGATGCGCAACGCTTTGTTGTACCGCGCGGCCATGCTCAGCGCTCTGCGTGATCCACTGACTGGCGCGGGAAATCGCGTGGCAATGGAACAAACCCTCGCACGGGAAACGGAAATCGCACGGCGTCAACAGCTTCCGCTCTCGGTGCTGATGCTCGATATCGATCACTTCAAAAGCATCAACGACACCCATGGCCATGCCACGGGCGATCAGGTGCTCAAAGCAGTGGCGCAAGGAATCAAAGACCGCATGCGCAACATCGATCAGGTGTTCCGGTTTGGCGGGGAAGAATTCTTGATCGTGCTGTCCAACACCGGTCGTGAGCCAGCCGCGTTAGTCGGCGAACGCCTGCGTAACGCGGCACTGCAGCTCACTTATCCTGTTGATGGACGCCCTGTGGAACTGACCGTCAGCATCGGCTGTTCGACGCTGCTGCCGGGGGAAACCGCCGACAGCCTGGTGCGTCGTGCCGATACCGCGCTTTATTCGGCCAAGCGCCAGGGGCGCAACCGCCTGGAAATGGCGGGCTAAGCCTTACTGCATCAGCGCAACCCGGCGTTCGCGCAGAGGAGTAATGACTTCCCGTTGCGGTCGCTCCAGGGTCATGCAACTTTCGAGAAACAGATGCATGTACTCGTAGCTTTTGCAGATTGCCATTCGCAGTTCGGCCTGCAATTGCGCACTGGGGTTGTTACCCGCCAGCGTGCAAATGATCTCCAGCGCCTCCCACGGATGAGCATCGTCGTACTGCGCGTGCATCTTGAGCCACTTCATCGCACGCTTTCGCAGGTCCGGCGGGAATGAATCCGCGTAAGTGTCCTGAGAACAGACTACCGCTGACCACTCACCCGTCGCCCCTTCAATGGCGTAGTTGGTCGCGGCAATCGCCACCACCAACGAATCCGACGAGCACGCGTGCCAGCACCAGTGACTCAATGCATGAAGTTCGGAAGGGACACGTTGCGCTTGCAGGTCTTCAAGATTGACCCCGTGTGCCGCACTCCAGTTTACCCAGTAGTCGGCGTGATTGAGTTCGACCCGAATATTGCGCATCAACCAGCGACGCGCCATGTCTTCACCCGGATGTCGGGCGAAACGGGTTTTGGTCAAGTTATGGGCCATATAGACCGCAAACTGTTCCACCACAGGCCAGCCGCCAATCAAGTAATGGCGCATGGTTTTGGAGCTCAGTGTTCCATCTCGCATACGTTGATAAAGTTCATGCCCTACCACCTTGGCCTTGGCGCCACTGCAATTTTCAATCAATTGCTGCGCCCAGGAGGGGTAACTGCTGGCATCCATCAGCGGACCGGTTCTAATGAACATATCGATCACTGTGTAGCTCCTTATTGAGTGTTTCGCATCGGTGTCATTCAGCGGAAAGTCCCGGGGGCGCTGAACAACATGGGGGTCTGCCTCGCGGGCCGTGCGTGCAGACGTTCACAGGTGAATAATTGCGGTCGCTCGATTACATACCCCTGAGCGTAGTCCACACCGATTTCCAATAACGCCTGCTCTATCTGAGGGCTTTCGACGAACTCAGCGATCGTCTTTTTGCCCATCACATGTCCGATATGGTTGATCACTTCTACCATCGCCCGATTGATCGGATCGTCGAGCATGTCTTTTACAAAACTGCCATCAATCTTAAGGAAATCCACAGGCAAATGTTTCAAGTAAGCGAATGACGACATGCCTGCACAGAAGTCATCCAGGGAAAACCTGCAACCCAGACTTTTAAGTTCGTTGATAAACCGAATAGCGCTGCCTAAATTGGAGATCGCACTGGTTTCGGTAATCTCGAAACAAATAAGTTCGGGCGGTATTGCGTAAATTTCGAACTGCTGCCGCAGATATTCGAGAAAAGCGTCATCACCAATACTGGTGCCTGACAAATTGATCGCGCAAACCGCCAACGGCCCCTGCCTGTGTTCGTCACTCAGGCAGCCGGAGATGATCTTGAAGACGTTCTGCACCACCCAGCGGTCGAGTGTGGTCATCATCCCGTAGCGCTCGGCGGCAGGGATGAAACTGTCCGGAAGGATCATCCGCCCGGACTCGTCACGCAGGCGCAGCAGGATTTCTACATGTCCGTTACTGTGATCCGCAGTCCGCCCCAACGCAGCGATTTCCTGTGAGTACAGGCAGAACCGGTTGTCCTCCAGAGCCATATGCAGACGCTGAATCCAGGCCATTTCACCAAAGCGGGTCGACAATTCCGAATCGTCATCGTGGTAGACCTGAACCCTGTTGCGACCTTTCTCCTTAGCCATGTAACAAGCCATATCAGCTGCCCGCAAGGAGGTTTCCAGGCTGGCCGGGGCATTGGACACATTCACCAGTCCGATGCTGATGGTGGTCATGAAGGGACGGCCCTTCCAGACAAAATGCAGGCTTTCAACCGTCTGACGCAGCCCCTCGGCGATCCGTTCTGCGGCAGCGGCCGAACAATGCTCCAGCAAGATCCCGAACTCGTCGCCCCCCAACCGCGCCAGGGTGTCCCCGTCGCGAATGCCCTGTTGCAGCAACACGCAAATGTGGCGCAGCAATTCGTCTCCGGCTGCATGGCCACTGGTGTCGTTGACCAGCTTGAATTGATCCAGATCCAGAAACATCAGTGCGTGATTGCCAGGCTGAGTTGCCAGGCTCCCCAATGCCTGCTCAAGGCGGTATTCAAACTCACGTCGGTTGGCCAATCCGGTCAGCGCATCGTGGGTCGCCTGCCAGGAAAGATTGGCGATGTACTGCCGCTCCCGCGTCATGTCACGCAGCACCAGCACAGCACCGCTGACCTGGTTTTCGGTCTGGATGGGCGAGCCGGTAAGCGCCACCGAAACCGTACTGCCATCAAGCCGCTGGATCAGCTTGGAATGCTCGCTGCCGCCGATGAGTTTCCCGCTGAGGATGTGTTCGATCAGCGTCGAGCTGTCTTTTTGCTCGTTCTCGTCAATCAAGCTGAACAGCGCGGCCAGCGGTAGACCGGCGGCCTGATCGTTTTTCCAGTGGGTCAATTGCTCGGCGGCGGGGTTCATGTAAGCGATCGAGCCTTCGACATCGGTGGTAATGACCCCGTCGCCGATCGACTCAAGAGTAATCTGCGCCCGCTCCCTCTCCACCTGCAACGCGGTTGCAAAAGCGTGCCGCTGCACGAGCAATTTGTCAGTGCGCAGCAAAGCCAGAATGATGAGGCATAGCGCAGTGGCGAGGTTGGTGACCAGCAGGATGCGCAGGATGACCCGCGAGCCTTCGCCCAGTGCATCGCTGAACGCCTTGGCTGCTGGCGTCACGCCCTCATTGATGGCGCTGATCTGCGCCCGCCATGTCAGCACATCGCCATTGGTAGCGGTGCCATCGACGACCCGCCGATGAATTTCGCGGGCCACTTCATCGAGCTGCAGCAGATAATCGTCGCCGACCTTCCACAGATCGATAGCCCTTTCCAGATAGCTGAAATGACGGAAATTGAGGTACAGCCAAATGATGCTGGCGGCATCGTCAGGATCGTTACCACCCTGCAAGATGCCTGCGTTGGCGCGTGCGATATCGGGAACGGGTTGGTCAAGGGCGACCCGAAGATCATGCCCGCCCTGGGGAACGGCGATGGCTTGCTGATATTTCAGGTAATTGATCTCATCACGGCTGTTCGCGTAGAGATTGAGGTAATAAATAGCGTCCTTCTGGCCTTTGGACCAGAGGCTTTCGCCGCCCACGTAACTGCGTACCGCAGACATCATGTAAAGGCTTACGCATCCCAACAGTGCCTGCAACAGCACCACTGCGATAAATGGCCACACGATACCCAGCAGACGGGGCTTCTCAAGAATCCGCTTTTGCTTCATGGCGTCCCTTTCATCAGCACTGCCAGATACTTGCTCCCGGTTCCGGCTCTCCATTTTGAGCCCGAGGGGAATCGGCTAATTTCCACGATGCAGCGAACGGTTCTCACAAATGTTGCACATACAGACCCGCTAATACTGTGTAGCGGGGACCTAAATGGGGCGTTGTAGAGGCTCGGCTTGCAGCTGAGACCCAAGCATAGTTGAAGAAATGACGTGTTCCACTGGCGATACGCCATTTCGTGAACTTGAGCTCATTAACCGATAGACAGCACTAAACTTGCTGCAAATGACCATAAAGTCGAGCGTAAAGCCCTCCATCTGCAATCAATTGCAAGTGGTCGCCATCTTCGGCAACGCTGCCGCCGTCAAACACCAGTACGCGATCAGCCTGTTTCACCGCCGATAGTCGATGAGCAATGATCAAAGTGGTACGTCCGCTGAGAAACAGCGCGAGTGCCTGATGCAGGCTGTATTCGGTGGCAGCGTCCAACGCAGAAGTGGCCTCGTCGAGTATCACTACTTTTGGATCGGACAAAACCATGCGCGCAATCGCCAGGCGCTGACGCTGGCCGCCGGACAATCGCACGCCCGAGCGCCCGACGATGCTGTCCAGCCCTTGCGGCAGCGCGCGGATGGTGGCATCCAGTTGGGCGATTTCCAATGCCTGCCAGCACGTCTGATCGCTGCGCTCGCGACCCATTGTCAGGTTGGCGCGCACGGTATCGTTGAACAGCGCCGGGTGCTGCAAGACCACTGCGACATTGTCGCGCACGGTTTCCAGGCCGATCTCCTGTAAAGTGGCGCCGCCGTAGCAAATGCTGCCCGCCTCTGCGGTGTACAAACCCAGCAGCAGTTGCACCAGCGTGCTTTTACCGCCGCCGCTGGCACCGACGATAGCGACCTTTTCACCCGGCGCGATCGACAGGTTCAATTGATCCAGAACCGGCTCATCTCCGTAACTGAAACGCAGTCCGCGGACTTCGATACCCACGGTCTGCTGCCCCACGAATGGATCAGCACCGCCCGAATACTGCGGCTCGTCAGCGCGCGACAGCAGCTCATTGATACGGGTCAGTGCCCCACCCGCCGCATAAAACGCGTACTGCAGATTAAGCAGCTGCTCCACCGGACCGATCATGAACCACAGGTAACTGAACACCGCCAGCATGTGCCCGATGGACAGGTCGGAGAACAGAACCGTAAGCATGGCTGCCGCACGAAAAATATCGATGCCGAACTGAAACAACAGCCCGCTGGCGCGATTGGACGCATCGCTCTTCCATTGAGACGCCACGGCGAAATCGCGAACCTCCTGCGCCCGCAGGCCAAGGCGTCCAAGGAAATAACCTTGTCGGTTACCGGCGCGCACTTCCTGGATGGCGTCCAGGGTTTCGGTCAGCGCTTGAGTGAAGCGTGAGGTGCTGTCGTTTTCCAGTTTCTTGAGGGTTTTGACGCGCTTGCCCAACTGCACCGTCGCGAAAATCACCAACGGATTGAACAGCAGAATCAACAGCGCCAGTTGCCAATGCATCCACAGCAAAATCGCCGATGTGCCGGCCAGCGTCAGCACCGCAACCAAAAACTTGCTCAGGGTTTCGCCGACGAATTTGTCCACCGTGTCCAGATCGGTCACCAGATGCGCGGTCACCGTACCGCTGCCCAGGCTCTCGTATTCGCCCAGAGATATGCGCTTGAGCCGCTCGATCAAACGAATGCGGATGCGATAGACGATGTCTTTGGCGAGCCGTGCGAAGAGTCGGGCCTGAACCACGTTGAAGACCAGCGCACCCAGGCGCAGGCTCAACGTCACCAGCAGCATCAAACCGATGTAGCCAACGGCTTTTTGCAGGCTGTCAGGCAGCAGGTGATTCATGAACTTCAGTGCGCTGTCGCCGTGGCCCAACAGCACTTCGTCCACCAGCAAGGGCAGCAACAAGGGGATCGGCACCGAGCACAGCACCGCGAAGGCGGCAACGGCATTGGCGATCCACAGAGACTTTTTATGATGCAGGGCCAGGCGACGGATTTCTGCCCAGCTCAGTCGATCCACACGCACGGACGGATCATTGGTCAGAGACGGTTTATGAGGGTCAGGCACTGGCGGCGCGCTCCAGCCAGCGGCTGAGCAATGGCGCCAATTCGTCCAGCGACTGATAGCCATTAGTCAAAAGCGCCAACTGGCCTTTGCGTTCAGCAAACAAAGTCGGAAACCCGGCGATGCCCAAGTCCTGAACCCAGCTGAAATCAGAAGCAGTGGCCGCCAGTTGCTCAGCACTGTCAAAAGCTTCGGCAAACTCGATTTTCGGCAAACCCGCTTTTTCGGCCAGTTCGGTCAGCACCGAGGCCTGGGTGACATCGCGGCCTTCCAGATAGAACGCCTGTTGAATCTCTTTGACCAATCGCCAAGCGATGTCCGGAGCCAGGCTGCGCGCTGCGACCACGGCCCGGCACGCAGGCTCGGTGTCGTAGACGAAGCCATCAGGCAGCGCGCCTTCGAAACGAAATGACTGGCCGGTGGTGTCTTTGACCGCCTGCCAGTGCTCAAGAATGTAACGCTTGGTGGTCGGTTCCAATGCCGCGCCGCTGCCAGTGCGCAAACCGCCCACTACCAGATGCAGCGGCAGTCCGGCCGCCCTCGCCTGCTCGACCAGCGCCTCGGCAACCGGCGCAAAACCCCAACACCAGGAACACATCGGGTCCATCACGTAGAGCAGGCGGGCTTGCATGGGTCAGGCCTCGTTGGAGTGGCTTTCTTTTTTGGACTCAGCGTCGAGCGCACGGTAGTTGCGACCAATAGGATGAGGCTGGTTGCGCGCTTTCGCCAGTTCGATCTGCTTTTGCCGGTCGATGGCGCTGCGGCGGGTCTTCTCGCTCAGCTTGTCCCAGCAATGCGGGCAACTGACGCCAGGCGTGTAGTGCTCGCTGGCGCGGTCTTCTGCGCTGATCGGCGTGCGGCACGCGTGGCATTGGTCGTAGTCGCCTTCGGTCAGGTCATGACGCACAGTGACGCGGTTGTCGAACACGAAGCAGTCGCCGCGCCACTGGGTTTGTTCCTGGGGCACTTCTTCCAGGTATTTCAGGATGCCGCCCTTGAGGTGATAAACCTCCTCGAACCCTTCGCCGAGCATGTAGCTGGACGCTTTTTCGCAGCGAATGCCGCCGGTGCAGAACATCGCCACTTTCTTGTGTCTGGACGGATCGAAGTGGGCTTTTATGTACTCCGGAAACTCACGAAAGCTAGTGGTCTTGGGGTCGATGGCGCCTTCGAAGGTGCCGATGGACACTTCGTAATCGTTGCGCGTGTCGATCAGCAGAACTTCAGGGTCGGCGATCAGGGCGTTCCAGTCCTTGGGATCAACGTAGGTGCCGACCTTTTTATTCGGGTCTACGCCTTCAACACCCAGGGTCACGATCTCTTTCTTGAGCTTGACCTTGGTGCGGTAGAACGGCTGATCGTCGCAGTACGATTCTTTGTGATCGATATCGACCATGCGCGGGTCTTTTTTCAGCCAGGCCATCAGACCGTCGATGCCTTCACGGCTGCCGGATACCGTGCCGTTGATGCCTTCGTCGGCGATGAGCAAGGTGCCTTTGATGCCGTTGTCGACCATGGCCTGCAGCAGCGGCTCGCGCAACTGGACGTAATCGGACAGGGTGACGAATTTGTACAACGCCGCGACGACGATAGGGGCGGTTTGGGTCATGTTGCGTCTCCAGGTGGCGACCCTCGCAAAGGGCCTACCGGATGAAAATTCAGGTAATAGCGTGCCGACCGGGCAACGCGGCGCGGATTCTAGCAAAAACGAGGGGGGTTCAGACAGGACGGGTGATCAGCGGAACGGACACTGCAGGAGCGCGCTTGCCCGCGATGGCGTCGGTACAGCCGACACATCTTCATCGGCAGATCCGGCCCGTTCGCGGGCAAGCGCGCTCCTACACAATCACCGCGAGCTACGCATGCCCACCCGCGCAAGTCGGTGAAGCCGGTACAAGACCGAGCTTGGACCATTCTTCCGGGGTATAGGTGTGCAACGCCAAGGCGTGGAACTCGCCCATCAGGCCGCCCAAAAGGCCGTAGACCTTCTGGTGCCGCTTGACCGCATTGAGCCCCGCAAACTGATCACTGACCAGAATCGCCTTGTAGTGAGTTTCCTCACCGCGACTGTGCATGTGGCTTTCGTTCAGCACCTCAAGATGCTGAGGTTGAAAGACCGACAGCGCGGATTCTATTCGCTGTTGCATGCTCATTGGAGGGCTTCGCTGCTTATGGCTTTTTGGCAGGTGCTGGAACCGCGGCAGGCTTGCCGGCCGGTGCCAGTTCAGTGGTCATGTCAGCCAACAGCTTGTTGACGACAGGCACTGCGCTTTCCAGTTTGCTCTGGGTCAACTGAGCAGATTGCTGAGTCAGTTCAGGCATTTTGGTCAGTACTTTCTTGCCCAGTGGCGACTCGTAGAAGGCCACCAGATCTTTCAGCTCTTTCTCGGTGAAGTTGGAGGTGTAGAGCTTGACCATGTCCGGCTGCAGCTTGTTCCAGCCAATGGCCTGGTCCAGTGCGGCGTTGGCCTTGGCCTGATAAGTTTCAAGCGTGGCTTGCTTGGAGGCAGGCGCCTTGGTTTCGGCGAAGCGCTGAGCGAACATTTGCTGCACTTGCATGTAAACCGGCGTGCCCAACTTGTCGGCGTGAGCCAGTTTGAGGAACGTCATAGCGCTGGCTTCGTGGCTGGCGGTATCGGCGAGAACCTGGCCGCTGGCACATACCAGAGCAACCGCAGCACAGATGGCACGAATACGGGTCATCGAGTTTCCTTTCTAGCTTACGAGGCAGAACCCCAAGACCGAGCATTCTGCGCCCCTTTTTGCGTTGCGCTCAACCCCCGACCCTACGAGCGGTTAAATCGGCTGCCGATCAGGGCACGTTTTGACAGGACCTGAGTAGCTGTTTTGACGCACTATGTCGGCTCGCGTTCTTTTCATGCAGTCAGGCGTGGAACCCGACCGGGTTCTCAGGGCCTAAACTGCGCAATCGACCTTGAGGAGAGAGTCCAGTGAGCCGTACCGAAACCGACAGCATAGGTCCGATCGAAGTCCCCGAAGACGCTTACTGGGGAGCCCAGACTCAACGTTCGTTGATCAATTTCGCCATTGGTCAGGAACACATGCCGCTGCCAGTGCTGCACGCATTGGCCCTGATCAAGAAAGCCGCAGCGCGGGTCAATGATCGCAACGGCGACCTGCCAGCAGACATCGCCCGCCTCATCGAGCAGTCCGCTGACGAAGTGCTCAGTGGCAAACTCGACGACCAGTTCCCGTTGGTCGTATGGCAGACCGGCAGCGGCACCCAGAGCAACATGAATGCAAACGAAGTGATCGCCGGACGCGCCAACGAGCTGGCTGGTAAAGGCCGTGGCGGCAAGAGCCCGGTGCATCCGAACGACCACGTCAATCGCTCACAAAGCTCCAACGATTGCTTCCCTACCGCCATGCACATCGCGGCGGCGCAAGCCGTGAAGGAACAGCTACTGCCAGCCATTACCGAGCTGTCGGCCGGGATTTCCGAGCAATCTTCGCGCTACATGAAACTGGTGAAAACCGGCCGCACGCATATGATGGACGCGACGCCGATCACCTTCGGCCAGGAGCTGTCGGCCTACGTGGCGCAGCTCGATTACGCCGAAAAAGCTATTCGCGCCACTCTGCCCGCCGTCTTTGAACTGGCACAAGGTGGCACTGCCGTTGGCACCGGCTTGAACTCCCCTCACGGCTTTGCCGAAGCAATTGCCGCTGAACTGGCCGCTCTGTCGGGCTTGCCTTTCGTGACCGCGCCCAACAAGTTCGCGGCGCTGGCAGGACATGAGCCGCTGACCGCACTGTCCGGCGCCTTGAAGACACTGGCCGTGACCCTGATGAAAATTGCCAACGACTTGCGCCTGCTGGGTTCCGGCCCCCGCGCAGGTCTGGCTGAGGTCAAGCTTCCGGCTAACGAGCCGGGCAGTTCGATCATGCCGGGCAAGGTCAACCCGACCCAATGCGAAGCGCTTTCGATGCTGGCGTGTCAGGTCATGGGCAACGATGTGACCATTGGTTTCGCTGCAAGCCAGGGTCATCTGCAACTGAACGTCTACAAACCGGTGATCATCCACAACATCCTGCAATCGATCCGCTTGCTGGGCGATGGCTGCCGCAATTTCAACGAGCACTGCATCGCGGGCATGGAGCCGGACGCCGAGAAGATGGCAGAGCACCTGGAACGCGGCTTGATGCTGGTGACGGCGCTCAACCCGCACATCGGTTATGACAAATCGGCGCAGATCGCCAAGAAGGCCTACAGCGAAGGGCTGACCTTGCGTGAAGCGGCGTTGGCGCTGGGCTTCCTCACCGATGAAGAGTTCGACAACTGGGTACGTCCCGAGAAGATGCTAGAGGCAGGAAGCAATGGTTGAGGCCATCAGCGGCGCCACCCCACTGGAAGGGTACGGCAAGCGCATCTTGATGATTTTCGGCACGCCGAAAAGCATCAGCCTCTGCCACGCTCTCGGCGAAGCCTATGCCCAGGGCGCACGCAGCGAAGGCCATGTGGTGCGCATGCTCAAACTTGAGGAGATGGAATTCGATCCGGTGCTGCATGGCGGATACGACTCAAGCCAGACGTTGGAGCACGATTTGCTTGAGGCCCAGCGCGAGATTCACTGGGCCGAGCATCTGGTGTTTGTGTACCCGGTCTGGTGGGGCGGCCTGCCTGGCTTGCTCAGCGGCTTTTTTGATCGAGTGTTTACGCCGGGCTTTGCCTTCAAAGCCCACGGGCGCAAGCATCCTTCCAATGAACTGCTGCGTGGCCGTACTGCCGAACTGTTAGTGACCATGGACACGCCGTCGCGGTATTTCCGCTGGATCTACGGCGCTCCGGCACACAAGCAAATGACTCGCACGATTCTGGAGTTCTGCGGGATCAAGACCAAACGCCTGACGCAATTCGCGCCGGTGCGCACTTCCACCGAAGAACAGCGCCAGCAGTGGATTCGCCAGGCTGAAGGTTTGGGCAAGAAGTAATACGATGGATCAACCTCAACGCTTCAATCCTCGGAGAAGGTTATGTTAGGCAAACGCGAACAAGATCCAGACGCCAGAGTGCAGTTCCGCAGTGATCGTGTGTCTCTGGTCAACGGCATGTATTTCTTCAGCACCCGTGAAAACACTCTGGAAGGTCCATTCCCCAGCCGTGACGAAGCCGTGAAAGAGACCGAGGCCTACATCAAGCGCATGCAAGGCCGTAACTCCGGTCAATCTTCGGAATTGAACGGCTGATTGAAGCTCAGCCATACCGGCATCTGCCACTTACAGGTGATTACGTTGGTAGGTCTGTTCGCCCATTGCTGCAATCTGGCCTTCGATCAACGCGTCGAACGGCCTGAGCAATGCCTCGAACGAGGTCTGCGGCTCCAAGGTGTGCAACGCATGGACGATAGCTTCCAGCGTAGATAACGCATCCGGCCCCGGCGCCTTGCGCAGACGGTAGCGCGAAATCGGCGCATCGTTCAGCGTGACCCTCGGTAATGCCGCCAGCAACGGATTGAGGTGCAGCAACTTTCGCGCCTTGCGCCATGTGCCATCGGGCACAACCAGCAGGGTCGGCAGCGGCGCCTTGGCTGAGGCGATCAAAGGTTGCGCATCGTCTCCCGGAAACAACAGTCGCGGCTGATAACCCGGCAGGTCGAGCAATTGCTGCAAATCCTCGAACACCTCACCCACCACCAACTGCGCATTGTTCAGGCCCAAGACCGCCAGCCGCGCGGTGTTCAGCGCGTGATTGACCTCGCTGGGGTGCTGCAAGATCAACACTCGTGTGCGGCTGTCGAGCGCCGGAATCAGCGCACACAAGCAGTGGTTTTCAGGTCGCAGGCAGCGTTCGCATCGGGCGCGGGCCATGGGTTATTCCTTGTAAAGCGGTATCACAGCGGGTTGAGCTGAGCCTTCAGCAGATCGCGGAAGGTCTGGATCAGAGGCTCGCGACTGCGGCCCCGTCGCAGGATCATCGAGAACGGCGCCTGATAGCCGAAAGTGGCTGGCAACAAAACCCGCAGCTGACCGGAGTCGACCCAGGATTGCGCGTAGTGCTCTGGCAAATAACCGATGTAGGCGCCAGATAGCACCAGAATCAGCTGCGCTTCCATACTTTCTACCGTTGCCGCGCTGTGCTTAAAGCCGTGGCGCGCAAGCTCCGCCTGGCTCCAGTAACCCCGCCCGACCATGCGCTGCTGAGTGATCACCGGCTCAGGAATTCGTCGCTCGTTGAACAACGGATGGCGGCTGCTGCAATACAGCCAATGCTGCTCGCGGTACAGCGGCTGATAGAGCAAACCGTTCATGCGCGTTGAAAATGAACCGATTGCCAGATCCAGCCGGTTATCCAGCACGCCAAGTTGCAGTTCATAGGGACTCATGACCGAGAGGTGCAAATGCACCGCCGGATGCTCCTCACTGTAGGCACCGATCACTTCGGCAAACGGCAGCGCGCGGTCGCTGACGGTCGAGTCAAGCACGCCCAGGTTCAGCGTGCCACGCAGTTCGCCCTTGAGCGCGGCGGCGTACAGTTCGAAGCCTTCCAGCTCGCCCAGCAGGCGCAGGGTTTCCTGATGGAACAATTCGCCCTTGCTGGTCAGACTGAAACCGCCCCGCCCCCGATGGCACAGCACGATGCCCAGCGCAGATTCCAGCTGGCTCATGTAGGTGCTGATCGCCGAGGTCGACAGGTTGAGTTCTTGCTGCGCGCTGGCAAAGCCCTGATGGCGGACCACGCAGACGAAGATACGCAGCAGTTTCAGGTCGGGTAGTGCGTTGGCCATGACTATTCCGGTTTTCAGGTCGCCAGATGACTTGTGGGAGCGGACCTGTCCGCGAAGACGCCGGAACGGTTGAAAATCTTAGTCGGCCTGAATGCCGCCTTCGCGGACAGGTCCCCTCCCACATTTCGCGCAGCTTACCCGATACTTCAGAAATCTCTGAACTAAGTATTTCTCCCCAGCGATTGTTCCTGTTCGCCGCGCTTCGCAGAATCCGCCCCAGGCAAAACCACTCTCCAATAACCGATGAGGCAATCCCGTGGACAAGATTTTCCACCAACCACTGGGCGGCAACGAAATGCCGCGCTTCGCCGGCATCGCCACCATGATGCGTCTGCCCCACCTGCAAACGGCCGAAGGCCTGGATGCCGCGTTTATCGGCGTACCCCTGGACATTGGCACGTCGCTGCGCGCTGGCACTCGTTTCGGCCCGCGGGAAATCCGCGCTGAATCGGTGATGATTCGCCCCTACAACATGGCCACCGGCGCTGCGCCGTTCGACTCGCTGTCGGTCGCAGACATCGGCGACGTGGCGATCAACACCTTCAATCTGCTGGACGCAGTGCGCATCATCGAAGAGGCCTACGACGGCTACCTAGAACACGGCATCATCCCGCTGACCCTGGGCGGCGACCACACCATCACACTGCCGATCCTGCGGGCCATCCATAAAAAGCACGGCAAAGTCGGGCTGGTTCACATTGATGCCCACGCTGACGTCAACGATCACATGTTTGGCGAGAAGATCGCCCACGGCACCACTTTCCGTCGCGCGGTTGAAGAAGGTTTGCTCGATTGCGACCGCGTGGTACAGATCGGTCTGCGGGCGCAGGGCTATACCGCTGAAGATTTCAACTGGAGCCGCAAACAAGGCTTCCGTGTGGTGCAGGCTGAAGAATGCTGGCACAAGTCACTGGCGCCGCTGATGGCCGAAGTGCGCGAGAAAGTCGGCGGCGGCCCGGTGTATCTGAGCTTCGACATTGACGGTATCGACCCGGCATGGGCGCCAGGCACCGGGACGCCGGAAATCGGTGGGCTGACCACTATTCAAGCTATTGAGATCATCCGTGGCTGCCAAGGCCTGGACTTGATTGGCTGCGATCTGGTGGAAGTCTCCCCGCCCTACGACACAACCGGCAACACCTCGTTGCTGGGCGCAAACCTGCTGTATGAAATGCTCTGTGTGCTGCCGGGGGTGGCGCATCGCTAGCTAACGGCTACGCCAAAACCGTAGGAGCGCGCTTGCCCGCGAATGCTGTATGTCAGTCACCAAATTCGGTGCAGATTAATGACAATCGCGGGCAAGCGCGCTCCTACAAATGCACACCAATAATTCAATAAAACCGCTCACCCGCTGACTGCCTGCTTTTTCTCAGACGGCTGATTCGTGCCTCACTATAAAAACAAAGATTGGAGACACCGCATGACCCTGGATATTTTCGTCGTCGTCATTTATGCCCTCGGCATGCTCGTGCTGGGCTGGTACGGCATGCGCAAAGCCAAAACCCACGAAGACTACCTCGTCGCCGGACGTAACCTGGGCCCCAGCCTGTACATGGGCACCATGGCCGCAACCGTTTTGGGCGGCGCGTCCACTGTTGGCACCGTGCGTCTGGGGTATGTCCACGGGATTTCCGGCTTCTGGCTCTGCGCCGCGCTGGGCCTGGGCATCATTGCCCTGAACCTGTTTCTCGCCAAACCCCTGCTCAAACTGCGTATTTTCACCGTCACCCAAGTGTTGGAAAAACGCTATAACCCCATGGCTCGTCAGGCCAGCGCGGTGATCATGCTGGCCTACGCCTTGATGATTGGCGTGACCTCGATCCTCGCCATCGGCACGGTGATGGAAGTTCTGTTCGGGTTGCCGTTCTGGGTATCAGTTTTGCTGGGCGGCGGCGTGGTGGTGGTTTACTCGACCATCGGCGGCATGTGGTCGCTAACCCTGACCGACATCGTGCAGTTCGTGATCAAGACCGTCGGCTTGATGTTCATCCTTCTGCCCATCTGCCTCTATCGCGTCGGCGGCTGGGACGAACTGGTCAGCAAGCTGCCAGCGTCGAGTTTCAGCTGGACCGCCATCGGCTGGGACACGATCCTTACCTACTTCCTGATCTACTTTTTCGGCATTCTGATCGGCCAGGACATCTGGCAACGGGTGTTCACAGCGCGCACTGAAAAAGTGGCGCAGTACGCCGGCACCGTCGCTGGCGTGTATTGCATCTTCTACGGCCTGGCTTGCGCGCTGATCGGCATGGCAGCGCACGTGCTGCTGCCGGATCTGCAAAACGTCAATACGGCGTTCGCCGCCATCGTCAAAGCCTCTTTGCCCGATGGCATCCGCGGCCTGGTGATTGCTGCCGCATTGGCGGCGATGATGTCCACTGCAAGCGCCGGCCTGCTGGCGGCGTCGACGACGCTCACAGAAGACCTGTTGCCCAAGTTGCGCGGCGGCAAGCAATCGAGCCTGGGCATCAACCGCTTGTTCACCTGTCTGACCGGTTTCGTAGTGCTAGCCATCGCGCTGGTGGTTAACGATGTGATCAGCGCCCTGACCCTGGCCTATAACCTGCTGGTGGGCGGCATGCTGATTCCATTGATGGGGGCGATTTTCTGGAAACGCGCGACCACCGCAGGCGCTATCACCAGCATGGTGTTGGGGTTTGTTACCGCACTGGTCTTCATGCTCAAGGATGGTCTGGACGCCAACACGCCGATCTATTGGAGCCTCGCAGTGGGCCTGGTGAGCTTTGTGCTTGTCAGTCTGTTCTCGCCACGGCCTATGGAGGTGCGCGCAACAGCATGAAGCTGGACCTCAAATCAACAGGACGCCCGAGTGGCGTCCTTTTTTGTGGGATCGGATAAAAGTCGCACGCCGATGCAAGCCCCCTCGGCGAAACTTCAGCTAGCCTTGATCCCAGAGCCGCTGACACCTGCAATTCAGCGTCGGGTTTGAGCGAAACCGACCGCGCAGTTGGCTCCCCACCACCCTCTGTCTTTTGAAGTAAGGGTCTCTCTACGACATCACAGCAGAGGCATTCATGGACCGCCCGGAAATCTACCAGCACGTAATCGATGCACTCGGCAAGATTCTCGTCGATAAAGATCCCATCAGAGACGATGCGCTGATGACTGACCTGATTCTGGACAAGCAGGACTTCGACCAGTTTTTCAGTGATTTACAGTCAGATTTCGGCATCGTGATGCCACCGCGCCTCAAGGCTGAGCTGTCGCAACTGCCGGACAACGATGAACATCATCAACTGACCCTGAACGGATTCGTGGATGTGATCGCGGCAGAAATGAAAGACAGAAACCTGCTCAAACGCTGATGCGTTTAATTACTGATTGGGCAGGGATTAGTCAGGAACCGGCTGTTGAATAACAGCATCGGGAGCGGGCATTCGCGGGCTATCGAGTGATAGCACCGCAGGTCCGGGTACGTTGTGCGTGGGAATCAGCGCCGAGGTTGGCGGCGCTTGTCGTCATTAGTGCGCACGGGAATAGGCTGTAGCTTGGGGGGATCGATCAAACCCAGCGCAACACCTACATCATGGAGCCATTCTTGCAATTTGCTGTTCATGTTAACGCCCCCTTCAGGGAAATTCTCGGCAGCTGACCTCTGAGCTACCTACGGCAGATCATAGTGCCTGAGCGCACTTTACGCCTGCTACGGAGTGTCGCGGCAGATATTTTTTCTCGTAGCGAGAAATCTGACCAACTGAACAGCCTATCGACAGAAAGCGGCCGACAAACGGTGCCGTTTTAGCTCATGGCAACCGGGGCCAGGGCCCCGCCCTCATGGGCTTGCGTACGACGGGCCAGGATATAGAACACAGCGCCGCCCAGGAAACATCCGGTAAACCATGCAAAATTTGCCATCACCTGCAACGCAGGAATGAAAGTAATCGCCAAACCGGCCAATGTTGCCAGCACCAATGCCTTGACCGCTGTGTAGTTCACCCCGCCGGTGTACCAATAACGGCCTGTCGGGCCGTCGTTGAAGAGCGCATCGACATCGATCTGCTGTTTCTTGATCAAGTAGAAGTCCACTAACAAGATGCCAAACAAAGGTCCGATGAATGCGGCGAGCACATCAAGCGTGTAGTGGATTACCTGCGGATTGTTGAACAGGTTCCAGGGCGTGATGAAGATCGAAGCTACGGCCGCGATCATTCCACCAACGCGCCAGCTGATCTTGCTCGGCGCGACATTAGCGAAATCGAATGCAGGGGATACAAAGTTGGCGACGATATTGATGCCGATGGTGGCAGTTACGAAAGCGAAGGCTCCGAGCAGAACGGCTACGTCGTTATCGATGCGCGCAACGGTGGCAATCGGGTCATGCAGCATCTCACCGAACACGGGCAGTGTCCCTGAAACAATGACCACCGTTACCAGTGAAAACGCCAGAAAATTTACTGGCAGGCCCCAGAAATTTCCGCGCTTGACGTCGGCCATGCTGCGGCAATAACGACTAAAATCTCCAAAATTCAGGGTCGGACCGGAGAAGTAAGACACCACCAGAGCGGTAGCCATGACGATCTGCGAAAACGCTTCCCAGCCCGTCAGGGATTTCTCGGACAGGGTGAAACTGATGTTTGCCCAGCCAGCTTTCCATACGATCCAGCCCGCCAGCATGAACATTACGGCGTAGACCACCGGCCCTGCCCAGTCTATGAACCGGCGAATCGAATCCATACCGGTCCAGAACACCGCAGCCTGAACCACCCACAACGCCAGGAATCCGAACCATCCCAGGTAGGAAAGCCCGGCAAAATGCGGCTCGGCGAAAACGCCCATTTGCGGGAAAAACCGCAGCACCACGATGATCAGCGCACTGGACGCCAGATAGGTCTGGACGCCATACCAGGCAACTGCAATCAGGCCACGAATGATCGCCGGGATATTCGCCCCGAAGACACCGAACGCCAGCCGGCAGATGACCGGATAAGGCACGGCCGCCTGCTGGCTGGGTTTAGCGAGCAAATTGGCGATCACCTGAATAAAGCAGATGCCCACCAGTAGCGCGATCAATACCTGCCAACTCGCAAGGCCAAGCGCGAAGAGGCTGGCCGCGAACACGTAGCCCCCGACGCTGTGCACGTCGCTCATCCAGAAGGCGAAAATGTTGTACCAGGTCCACTTCTGCGGCAGCGGACCGAGATCCTCGTTATACAAGCGTGGGCTGTAAGCTTTGGGGCTTGGCTCGGTCATCGCATTTCTCCCTGAAGACGAACAAGCTCCCGAGTAACGTCTTATGCACACTGCGTACGGGAGCGCATGTGGGTTGTATACGAATGGATAGGCAGAATGCGTGCCAGAGTGATTTTGATTAGTCCCGAGATGGCGTGAATAGTGGGATTTAAAAAGAGCCCAGCTGAAATGGTGGCGATGGGAAATCACGCCAAGTCAGGTCGAAATGCACGCTGGCTGTGCACGAATGCCTGTTGTTAGTGCGTGGCGTGGGCGTTACGGTCAGAGAGATAAGAGCACCAAGAATTGTATACAGAAGGCAATTCCTGTAGGAGCCAACTTGTTGGCGAGAAGACTAACTCGCACGTCAGGCATATTGCTTCGCGAACAAGTTCGCTCCTGCAGGTGAGGCGTTCACTCTTGTAATTGGGGCAAACCGTCCTCGTCAGTCATCGCCCGCTCCAGCAAATCGGCTGGCAGGGATTTACTCGCCCGAGCCCCAAGCAGCTTGAGCTGCTCACTGCGGCTGACCAGGTTTCCGCGTCCTTCAGTCAGCTTGTTACGTGCAGCGCCATAGGCCTTATCCAGCTGTTGCAGACGGTTGCCCACCTCATCGAGGTCCTGAATGAACAGTACAAATTTGTCATACAGCCACCCCGCTCGCTCGGCAATTTCCCGCGCGTTCTGACTCTGCCGCTCCTGCTTCCACAGGCTGTCGATCACCCGTAGCGTGGCAAGCAACGTGGTGGGGCTGACGATGACAATGTTGCGATCGAAAGCCTCCTGGAACATGTTCGGTTCGGCCTGCAATGCCGCCGAAAACGCAGCTTCGATGGGCACGAAAAGCAAGACGAAATCCAGGCTATGAAGCCCTTCGAGACGCTTATAGTCTTTGCCCGACAAACCCTTCACGTGGTTGCGCAACGACAACACGTGCTGCTTCAAAGCCAGTTGCCCGATGACGTCGTCATCCGCCGACACGTACTGTTGATAAGCGGTCAGGCTGACTTTCGCATCGACGACCACCTGTTTGTCGCCGGGCAACATGATCAGCACATCAGGCTGGAAACGTTCGCCGTCCGGGCCTTTGAGGCTGACTTGTGTTTGATACTCGCGGCCTTTTTCAAGGCCCGCGTGCTCCAGCACCCGCTCCAGAATCAACTCACCCCAGTTACCTTGAGTCTTCTGGCCTTTCAGTGCGCGAGTCAGATTGGTCGCTTCATCGCTCAGGCGCTGGTTGAGTTGCTGCAGACGCTCCAACTCCTTGCTCAACGAAAACCGCTCGCGAGCCTCTTGCTGATAGCTTTCTTCCACACGTTTTTCGAATGACTGAATGCGCTCTTTCAGCGGATTGAGCAGTTGCCCAAGTTGCTGCTGACTGGTTTCGGCAAACCGTTGTTCGCGCTCGTCGAAGATCTTGCCTGCCAGCTCAGCGAACTGGGCCCTTAATTCATCCCGCGAACCTTGCAGATCAGTCAGGCGCTGCTGATGACTTTCTTGCTGTTCGCGCAATTCGGCATTGAGCGACGCGCATTGCGAATCCAGGCGCCGCAGTTCCGCTTCTTTATGTGCGCGCTCCTGATTCCACTCTTCTAGCGCATCACGGGCGCCCTCATGCTGCTGGCGCAGTAATTCAACTTCTCTGCGAAGCGCCGCCAGATCCGCCTGCTTGGCGGCGTTGGCCTGGCTCAAATCACTGATTTCATCGCGACTGGCGTCGAGCTGCGCGCTGAGCCCGTCTTGTGCGAGCTGTGCGTTGCTAAGCCGTTCATCCATCAGCGCCGCATCGGCGTCCCGCATCGCCAGCTTTCGCTGTAATTGCCACGCCAACGCCAATAACGGCAACGCTGCTACCCCAAAACCCAGCAACAGGCTGGTCAGGTCCAAAGCCATACATTTTCCCCACGTACCGGTTGATGCTGGCGGCATTATGCGCAGAATGCGCTGAGCCGTCCGAATTCCGATCAATGGCTACGTCACCAAGGTGCGAGCAGGGAGTTGCCCGAGCTGAGGACGCGAAACAGAGCCGCTGGTTGGGACAATCCACAGAACCTGTGGATAACTCAGTGGACAACACCCCGTGAACCTTCGCAAACGCACGCGGAATGGGGCCTGCGTTCAAACTGACGATTTTTTCACCAGCGAAAAAAAACGATGGTTTTCATTGACTTAATAAATCGCCACGTTAAATCAAGCTGTTAGCGGTGCATGTGACAGTGATATGGCAACTACCGCCGCTAATGTGTACAAGTCAATTGGCCATCGCCGTGAGCGCTGACTTGTGCCGCCGTGAATCACCGTTAAAGCCGATACAGGCGAGCCAATCAGGGTGAATGCGGGCGTGAAATCTCGGATTTATAGCTGCACCCTCAATACCTGGCCACGCCTGAACATGGCTGCGTATCAAAACAGCGCTTCCATCGGTGAGGCAATTGAGTTAGCATCGCCGCCGTTAGTACCAAGCTGAAAGTCAATTCTGGTCGAACAAATCCCCCAGCCATGCTCATTCAACGATAGCGGGCTGAAAAAAGGGATCGACCACCTCGATGGTTTCCAGACATTACTCACTCACATGGCCTTCCCTACTGACTGGAAGGATGTTTTGAGATCCATGCTCTGCCAAAGCCAGCCTGCAAATTGATCAGGATCTTCACCTCGAGCCTCGAACCTTCGCTCTTGTTGTGATGCCTGCCCTCCTAAGTACCTACCGGTCAGCCCAGCGCTACACGATAACTGCGCTTTAACTGGCTGCTTTTGTTCCAGACAGGTTCTTCGCCCTGCCCCTGACTCGCAATCGAGCAATGGCCCGCGTTTTCTGGAACGTTTTAATTTTGCACGGCTCTATTCCGTGTCGTTTTAGGAACACCATTACCATGACTACTCATATGCATACTCAGGATGCTATCCGCACCCTCACCACCGCCTTCGCACCAATGAACTGCCTGATCATGGCCGCTCGCAAAGGTTGCTTCAGCTTCACGATCGTCAACGAACACGGCATTGCGCGTCATAGCGAACGCCTGTATCCAGACCAGTACTCCAGCGCTGAACCGCTGCAGGCTGTGATCGACCGGACCCGCCAGGCACTCACCGCCTGATACCGTCCGTCGCGTAATACGATCGATACAACAAGGCCTCGCCCTTCAACGGCGGGGCTTTTTTGTGCCTGTTTTTCTTAGCAAATTTCATTCTGCGTCAGAAACACTCGCTATAAAGCGGACACGCATGATCAGGAAAGATTTTAAAAACAGCCCGTTACATCAGGAATATGACACTACACTTGAACTCAAGCGGCCTGTGCCGCTTCCGGCGAGCCCATTCGATCCACTGCTGCCAAGCGCCGGGCTCGTCGGACCACCTACTTCCCGAGGGTGTTATGGGAATCGCTGCCAGTGAGCTGTGCCGATATGTGATCCGCCCGACGTTGATTTACCTCGGACGCCACACCCCCAACGCCGAATTGTTTCTGGTCGGCGTGGCTGCCAGCCAGTCAGCACTGGGGTCCGAACTCGACAGCCATCGCGGCCATGGTCTTTACAGCATTACTGACACCCTGCACTGGCGGGTGTGGGATGAATATCTGGCCAAGGACCCTGACCTTGCCAGCCTGGTGCGCGGCCTCGCGAGCCAGCATGCTTTCCTCACCGGCCCTGATCTGGAGCTGACGGTAAATCTGCGCTACTCCACCGCAATTGCCTGGCTGATGGTCGAAGCCAGTCGCCTCCCCTTGCCAGCCGAGCATGACTTGTTGGGCATGGCCCGAATTTGGCGCCAGATATTTCAGCCTCAGGGGCATCTGAAGGATTTCGCCACAGCGTGGGATACCTCGGTTCGCCCCTTGTATCAGGTCGCACCAGCCATTTCGTGACCCATCAGTATCGCTAAAGATGGCGACACTTTTCTAAGATTGTCCTACAAAAACAGCTCTAACTCGGGTGATCCAGCCTATAGCGCGTTGTGGAAAATGTTGGTAATTTCCGCGCGGTGATCAACAAGGAGTTCTAATAATGAAAAAAGTAATGATCAAAACCAGCCTAAGTCTCGCCGTAACACTTGCCTCCACCCAACTCTTCGCCTCCGGCTTCGCCCTCAACGAACAAAGTATCAGCGGCATGGGTACCGGCTTTGCGGGCCGCTCCTCTTCCGTCGATGACGCCAGCATCGTGTACGGCAACCCCGCCGGCATGTCGCGACTCAAGCGCCAACAAGTCACCGTTGGTGTTGCAGCGATCGATGCAAAAACCGATATTTCAGACGCCAGCGGCCGTAGTGCCGGCAGTAACAAAGGCGACATGGTGCCGTTTACTGCCGTGCCAATGGGGTTCTACGTCAATCCAATCGACGATCACTGGGCCTTTGGTCTGGGCGTTTACGCGCCGTTTGGCTTGATCACCGATTACGAAAACAATTTCCAGGGCCGTAACTTCGGCAGCAAGAGCCAAGTGAAGGTCATCACCTTCCAGCCAACGGTCAGCTACGCATTCAACGACAAAGTGTCGATCGGTTTCGGTCCGACCATCAACCGTATTTCCGGCGTACTGGAATCGGCGTTGAACGTCAGTGGCGCGCTTGGTCGGCCGACCGGTGATGGTCGCGTTCAGGTCAAAGGCGATGATGTCGGCTACGGCTACAACATCGGCCTGATGGTGCAGGCGACCGAAACCACTAATCTGGGCCTGACCTACCATTCGAAAGTTACCTACAAGCTCGACGGCCATACCGAAATTGCTCCGGGTGCTGGCGTGCCTGCTCAAGTACTGGGCGCGGGGCGTTACGACGCCAAGCTGAGCCTGGACACCCCGGAATCGGTAGACTTCTCTGTGACCCAGAAGCTGACCGACGACTGGAAACTCTACGCCGGTAGCACCTGGACTCGCTGGAGCCGTCTGAAAGACATCACCGTTGAAAACTCCGGTGTGACCCGTGCCGGTGGCGCTCTCGCCCCGCAACTGGCCAGCACCATCACCGAAGAACAAAACTGGCACGACACCTGGGCCTACGCCATTGGTACCTCGTACCAGCTCAACAAGCAGTGGGTATTGCGCACCGGTCTGACCTGGGACCAGTCGCCTACCAACAACACCGATCGTTCGCCACGCATCCCTACCGGTGACCGCACGATCTTCAGCATCGGCGCTGGCTGGAGCCCAACCGACGACATCACTGTCGACGTGGCTTACTCCTACCTCGACGAAGAAAAGGTGAGCGTCAACCGTACCAACGCTTTGGGCAACGCCTACAGCGCCAAGTACGACAACAGCGCCAACGGCTTCGGCCTGGGCCTGACTTACCGCTTCTGATGCAGTCGGCGGAACGGGCTGAAAAACCCGTTCGCCAGACCCGAAAAACCCCGCAGCCAGTGATGGATGCGGGGTTTTTTGTTTGATCGGTTCGCCTTTCTGTAGGAGCCAACTTGTTGGCGAGCCGATCAGCGCGGCGCCAAATAAAGCCTCGCGAACAAGTTCGCTCCTACAGGTAGTGCTCAGGGCTTTGACGCTAGCGCCTTCTCAACCGCAGCAATCAACTCAGGATCATCCGGTGTGGTCGTGCTGGAGAAACTGGCAATGACATTACCCTTGCGATCCACCACGTATTTATAGAAATTCCAGCGCGGTGGATTGCTCTGCTCGGCCAGCACCTTGAACAGGTGCGTTGCGTCGTCGCCCCGAACGGGCTGCGGCTCGGTCATGGTGAAGGTCACGCCGTAATTGACGTAGCAAACCTTGGCCGTTTCGGCTGCATCGTTGGATTCTTGCTTAAAGTCATCCGAAGGCACGCCGATCACTTCCAGCCCCTGCCCTTTGAAACGCTGATTCAACGCCTCCAGCCCTTTGAACTGAGGGGCGAAGCCGCAGAAGCTAGCGGTATTGACCACCACCAGTGGCTTGCCGGCGAATTGTTTGCACAGGTCGATATTCTGTTTGGCGCGCAGTTTGGGCAGCTCGCCCTGCAACAGCGGCGGGCAATCGGCGGCAAGGGCCGCGCCGCTCATGGCAAGGAACAGCACGGGCACAGCAATCCAGCGAACTCTCATGGCAGCATCCATCGCTTACGCGCAGCAGTTATTGTCTGAAGACACGCTACTCCATGGCGCTAAGAAAGCCTAGGCACGCCCCACTGACGATTCAGCAGGCACCCATGCCAAGTTGCAACGCCCCAAGGCCTACGTGTTGCCATCCCCACCACGCGAACGCGAGCAAAGCGGCGCCGATGAGCGCGCCACCCACCCACGGCAACAGTCTGGTCACAGCGCTACCCCCGGGACCTGCAATCGCGCGACCGGACGCTCACGCACCGGCCAGTTCAACGCTGCCGCCATCAGGCTGAGCAGAATCGACACTTGCCAGATCAAGTCGTAATTACCAGTGCGGTCGTAGACCACGCCGCCCAGCCAGCCACCGAGAAACGCACCCAACTGGTGAAACAGGAACACGATACCGCCGAGCATCGACAGGTTACGCACGCCGAACAGAGTCGCGACGGTGCCGTTGGTCAGCGGAACGGTGGACAGCCACAACAGGCCCATCGCGACGCCGAACAAGTAAGCCGTGGTTTCACTGAGCGGTATCCACAGGAACAGGCTGATAACCACGGCACGCAGCAAGTACAGCGCCGTGAGCAAACGAGGCTTGGACATCCGACCACCGAGCCAGCCTGCGATGTACGTACCGAAGATGTTGAACAGGCCGATCAAGGCCAGCACCGTGGTGCCGATTTTGGCTGGTAAGTGTTGGTCCACCAGATACGCGGGCAAATGGATACCGATGAACACGACCTGGAACCCGCAGACGAAGAAGCCAAACGCCAACAGCCAGAACCCCGAATGGGTACACGCTTCGTGAAGGGCTTCGCGCAAGGTTTGCTGACCTTCAACCACCGGCAGCGGTTTGTCCTTGAGCATCCCCACTAACGGCAGGATGAACGCCACCAGCAACCCCAGCGCCAGCAGCGCCATGGACCAGCCCAACCAACCGATCAACCCCAAGGTGCCAGGCAGCACCGCGAACTGCCCGAACGAGCCCGCCGCGCTGGCGATGCCCATCCCCATGCTGCGCTTCTCGGGCGGCAAAACCCGACCGACGACGCCGAGAATGACCGAGAACGTGGTGCCCGACAGACCGATGCCGATCAACAAACCCGCGCTCAGGGACAGGCTCAACGGTGAGTCAGCCATACTCATGCACATCAGGCCGGCTGCGTAGAGAATGCCGCCGACGAACACCACTTTCGCCGCGCCGAATCGGTCCGCCAAGGCACCCGCGAAAGGCTGCGCCAGCCCCCAGATCAGGTTTTGAAAGGCGATGGCGAAGGCAAACACTTCCCGGCCCCAACCGAACTGCGCGCTCATGGGCGGCAAAAACAGCCCGAAGCCGTGGCGAGTGCCAAGAGACAGCGCCAGGATCAATGCGCTGCCAAAGAGTATCCAGCCACTGGCTCGCCAAACCGATGTCATTGTTATGCTCCCGGCGCGTGGGCCGTACGGATGGAAATAGGCGGATATGCCCGCACTTCGGAAGGATCGGAAATTACGCCGCAGATACTGATGATGTCAACGCTCTTGTAGGAGCTGACGAGCAGCGCGAGGCCGCGATTGCGGCGTGTCTGGCGACTCACGATCTGTAGGAGCCAACTTGTTGGCGAGCCAGACAGCGTGATTCATCAGGCCGAACGCCTCGCGAACAAGTTCGCTCCTACAGACGGACGTCACATAAGGACCAGCGCCACCAGCACGGCCACTTCCAGCAATTCCAGCAGCGCACCCGCGGTATCTCCAGTGGTGCCGCCTAACCGGCGGACCATCAGGTGTCGCAGCCAAAAGAACGCCGCACTTGCCACCAGCAGCGTCAGGATGGCTGACCATCCTGCCAACACAATCAGAACAGCAGCGACTGCCAGCAACACCTGACGCCCCAAACGCTTGGGCAGATGTTCGGCCAATGCCTGACCCAATCCGCCCTGTCGCACGTATGGCGTATCCAAGAACAACCCCAGCAACGCAGCACGCCCGATCACCGGCGCCAACAGCAGTCCGACACCGTGTTGCTGTTGGATCAGCGCCAGGATGGCGGTGAACTTGAGCAGCAACACCAGCACCAGCGTGATCACCGCAATCGGTCCGCTGCGTGGGTCTTTCATGATCGTCAGGGTGCGCTCGCGATCACCAAAACCGCCAAGCCAGGCATCAGCGCTGTCTGCCAGCCCGTCCAGATGCAAGCCACCGCTGATCAACACCCACGCGGTCAGCACCAGCGCGGCATGCAACAGCAACGGCGCACCATTCAACAGCGCGCTGAACGCCATCAACACAACGCCGAACACCAGACCGACCAAGGGATAAAACAACAGCGAGCGACCTGATTGCTCAGGCGTGGGCATGCCGGGCAAGCGGATCGGAAAGCTCGAAAGAAACTGCAAGGCGATCCAGAACGGCAGCATCTAAAACTCCTTTAGCGCACAGCCAGCGTCCACTTCGAGCGCGAACAGCCCGCCGTGCCCGACCTCGACCTGCAACAGTTGCTCTCGCGGCAGACCCCGCGCCTGAGCCAAAAGCAATTTCATGACCCCACCGTGGCAGACCAACAGCACGCGTTCGCCATCATGTGCCACCTGCAGATGCTCAATCGCACTGCGCACGCGCACTGAAAAATCGGCAACAGGCTCACCGTTGGGCGGCGTAAACCCGTAGGGATCGGTCCAGAACCGGCCAAGCCCATCGGCATCGGTTTCCATCAACTGCGTCGCACTTCGACCCTCCCAGTCTCCGAAATGCAGCTCTTGCAACGCAGGTTCCAGGCGCAACGGCAACCCCAGACGCGCCGCCAGCTCTTCGGCGAATCGGGCACAGCGTTGCAACGGCGAGCTGATGATCCGATCCCAAGGTCCGGCCTCGGTCACTGCCGATCGCATCTGCTGCCAACCAAGGTCGGTCAACGCATCGTCAAGGCTGCCCCGCAGGCCGCCGCCGAATTCGGTTTCGCCGTGCCGCAACAGATCCAGATGCAAGCTCATGCAGAGCGATCCGCCACAGCGGCTTCGGCAAAAGTCGCCATGCAGTTATGCAGTTCACAGGCCAGGCGCAAAAGCGGTACTGCCAATGCGGCGCCACTGGCCTCACCCAGACGCATGCCTAAATCAAGCAACGGCTCGGCCTCTAGCGCTTCCAGCACATGACGATGGCCGGGCTCTGCGCCACGGTGCGCAAAAAACAGCCACGGGCGACACGCCGGATTCAGACGCACCGCCACCAAAGCCGCAACGGTACAGATGAAACCGTCGACCAGCACCGCAATGCCTTCCTGGGCGCTGGCCAGGTAAGCCCCGACCAACGCCGCAATTTCAAAACCACCCAGGCAAAATAAAACGCCCAAAGGATCTGCCGTTTGATCGGCATGCAACACCAGCGCACGTTCGATGACCTGCGCCTTGTGACTGATGCCATGCGGGTCCAGACCGGTGCCTGGACCGACCACTTGTGTCGCCGGGCAACCCAATAACGCGCAGGCCATGGCACTGGCCGCCGTGGTATTACCGATGCCCATTTCGCCACCGATGAACAACTGCGCCCCTGCCGCCTTGGCCCGCAGCACGCTGTCGCGACCGGCTTGCAGCGCCAGCAGGCCCTGCTCGTGGGTCATCGCAGGACCTTTGGCGAAGTTCGCGGTGCCCGCACCGATGTTCAGGTGGACCACACCCGGCAAGTTGAGTGGCGAAACGGTGCCCAGATCCACAACATCCAGCTGCGCCGACAACTGTTTGGCAAGCACGCTGATTGCCGCGCCGCCCATGACGAAGTTGTGCAGCATCTGCCCGGTAACCGCTTGTGGGTAAGCCGAGACACCTTCGTCCACCACGCCGTGATCACCGGCAAAAATCGCAATCCAGACGCTGTCGACATGGGGCTTTACCCTCCCCTGCAGACCGGCCAGCTGTACCGCGATCCGCTCCAGTTGCCCGAGCGATCCGGCAGGTTTAGTCAATTGCTGTTGCCGGGCCTGCGCCTGTTCCAGGCTGTGTGGGTCGATCTCGACGGCAGGCGCGAGCCACCAGACATTACTCATAACGCGGATCCTTTGAGGGTCATCGGCAAACCGGCAACAGTCAGCACAACACGCTGGCAGCGTTCGGCCAGCGCTTGATGCAGCCAGCCGGCTTCATCGACGTAACGGCGGGTCAGCTCACCGAGGGGCACGACACCCATCCCGGTTTCGTTGCTGACAAAAATAATCTGGCCCGGCAAGGCAGCCAGGCAGTCCAGCAAGGCATCGCGCTCCTGGTTCAAGCGCTGCGGGTCTTCGAGCATCAGCAGATTGGTCAGCCACAGCGTCAGGCAATCGACCAAAAGGCAACGTCCCGGTTGCGCGTTTTCCCGCAGCACGCGGGCCAGCTCGACAGGCTCCTCGATCAAGCCCCAATGCTCGGGACGACGCTGACGATGGGAGATCACTCGCTGGTTCATCTCCCCATCCAGCGGCTGGCTGGTGGCTATATAAATGACATCCAGCCCGCTCTCAACCGCCAGTCTTTCGGCCAGACGGCTCTTACCTGAACGTGCGCCGCCCAGAATTAATTGCAGTGTCATTGGTTATCCAGTCCACAGAGTTGGCGCAGCAGCGTCAGATCCAGATGGTTCTCCACCAGATCGGCCAGGCGCTCGATGTCACGTTCGCGCAGCGCGTGGTAATCCACTGCCTCTACGTTCGTCAGACCCGCCCAACGCAACAAAGCGCTGCACGCGGCCGGGGTTTCGAACAGGCCGTGCAGGTAGGTGCCGAAAATCTGCCCATCCACGCTTTGCGCGCCGTCGCAGCGCCCGCCGTCCAGCAGCACAGCAGAACGCTCCAACGCAGGCCCGGAGGTCACACCAGCATGAATTTCGTAGCCGCTGACTTCAGCGTCTTCCAGCGTCAGGCGCCCGCGCACATTGCGCAGCTGTTTCTCTTCTTCCAGCACGGTGCTGATGTCGAGAAGACCCAAACCCGGGCTGGAACCGGCATCGCCTTCCAGGCCCAACGGGTCGTGCAGTTGGGTGCCGAGCATTTGCAACCCGCCGCAAATCCCCATCAATTTGCCGCCGTAGCGCAAGTGACGAGCGATGGCGCTGTCCCAGCCATTCTTGCGCAGGAACGCCAGGTCACTGCGCACGCTTTTTGAGCCAGGAAGGATAATCAGGTCCGCTGCGGGAATCGGCTGACCAGGCCCTACGAATTGCAGATTGACCTGCGGGTGCAGGCGCAGCGGGTCAAAATCGGTGTGGTTGCTGATGCGCGGCAGCACCGGGACGATGACGTTGAGCACGCGCTCCGCTTTGTCGGTCTGGCGCTGATCGAGGCCGTCTTCGGCCTCAAGATGCAGGTCCATTACATAGGGCAGCACGCCCACCACCGGTTTGCCGGTGCGCTGTTCGAGCCAGTCCAGGCCCGGTTGCAACAGCGCGATATCGCCGCGAAACCGGTTGATGATGAAGCCTTTGACCCGCGCCTGTTCAGTGGGAGACAGCAATTCCAGTGTCCCGACCAGATGCGCAAATACCCCGCCGCGATTGATGTCGGCCACCAGCAATACCGGGCAATCCACCGCTTCGGCAAACCCCATGTTGGCGATATCCCCAGCCCGCAGGTTGATCTCGGCTGGCGACCCGGCCCCCTCGACCATGACCACTGAATAGGCGTCGCTCAGCCGTTGATGTGATTCCAGCACGGCCTGCATGGCGATGACTTTGTAGTCGTGATACGCCACTGCATTCATGGTGGTCACCGCGCGGCCATGGATGATGACTTGCGAGCCGGTGTCGCTGTTGGGTTTGAGCAACACCGGGTTCATGTCGGTGTGCGGGGCTAGTCCACAGGCCTGGGCCTGTACCGCCTGGGCACGGCCAATCTCACCGCCGTCTGCGGTCACGGCGCTGTTGAGCGCCATGTTTTGCGGCTTGAACGGCACCGTAGTCACGCCCTGGCGGGTCAGCCATCGGCACAGCGCCGTCACCAACGTGCTTTTACCAGCGTCGGAGGTGGTGCCCTGAATCATCAGGGTTTTGCTGGTCATTGAGCTTCCTTCGAAAACGCTTGAAGCGCTGTTTCGAGTCGTTGCCAGTCCGCGTCGTCACGGGGCAGACCGAAACGCAGACTGCTGTTGTGCGGGCCGTTGTTCTGGAACAGACGCAGCAGGATGCCGCGTCGGGCGCAGAACTCGTAAAGCGCTGACGCCTGGGGCGTGATCAGCCATTGAAACAGCGCGCAACCACCCAGCGGCGCAAAACCGTACTGGGTCAGCAGCGCGGTCAGACGCTGACTGGCCTGGTCCGTACGCTCGCGCTGCACGCGTTGGCCCTCGCGATCGTTGAGACACTGCTGCCCCAATACTCGCGTAGGACCATTCACTGTCCAGGGACCGATGTGTTTACCCAGCACGTTGAGAAACCGCTCTTCGCCAAGCACGAAACCCAGGCGCACCCCTGCCAGACCAAAGAACTTGCCGAACGAACGCAGCACGATCAGCCCGACGCGATCGGACCTGTTCGCAAGGCTCAAGCTCGGCGTGTTGTCCATGAATGCCTCGTCCACCACCAGCCAGCCGCCGCGAGAGGCCAGGCGGGCATGCCAGTCAAGTAGACGTTTGGGGGGCAGGCTCAGGCCGGTGGGGTTGTTCGGGTTAACCACCACCAGCACATCCAGCGTGTCGATGAAGCGATCGACTTCGTGCTCCAGCACCTCGCGCACCAGAAACCCGCTGCTGCGCCAGGCTTCTGCGTGTTCGGCGTAACAAGGCGACAGCACGCCGACCTTGCCAGCCTGACGCAGACGCGGCAACGCCTGAATCGCCGCCTGTGAACCGGCCACCGGGAGAACGTGAGAGGCGCCGTAATAATCGCAGGCCGCCAGTTCAAGACCATCATCGGTTTCGGGCAGTCGCGCCCAGGCTGAAAGAGGAATCTCAGGAATGGGCCATGGCCAGGGCGAAATGCCGCTGGACAGGTCGAGCCAGTCGGCCTCGGCGATCCCGTAACGTGCAACCGCCCCGCGTAAACGACCGCCATGTTCAAGCATAGAATTCAGTCCCCACACACAGGATCAGTAGCCAGAGCCAGACGCCACGCTGTACCAATTGCCAGCCGCGATCAATGGAGTCGGCATCGGCAGGCGTGCCTTCCCCCAGTTGCGGTCTTTGATGCAGCTCGCCGTGATAGATCGCTGCACCGCCTAATTCAACGCCCAACGCGCCAGCGCCTGCCGCCATGACCGGGCCAGCGTTGGGGCTGTCCCACTTCGGTGCTTGGGTGCGCCAGCAGCGCAATGCGAGTCGGGTTTTGCCCAGTAGCGCGTAGGTCAACGCTACCAACCGCGCAGGAATATAGTTAAGCAGATCATCGATCTTGGCCGCTGCCCAGCCGAAACGCTCGAAACGCGCGTTGCGATAACCCCACATAGCGTCCAGGGTATTGCTCAATCGGTACAGAACCACGCCTGGCGCACCAAACAACACGAACCAGAAAATGGCGGCGAACACTGCGTCGCTGCCGTTCTCCAGCACCGATTCGGTGGCGGCACGGGCGACTTCGGTGCTGTCCAGTTCTGTGGTCTGGCGGCTGACCAGATAACCCACCCGCCGCCGCGCTTCGTCCAGGTCGTCGGCGCGCAACGCCTGAGCCACCGGCTCGACGTGTTCGCCGAGGCTGCGCAGTCCCAGCGCGCAGTACAACGCGGCGATCTCGAACAGCCAGCCGATGTAGGGCAGCCAGCTCAAAATGGTCGCCAGAATCGTGACCGGAATGACGGCGATAAACCACGCGGTAACGCCATGACTGCGCCAGCCGCGCCCAGCGGAGTTGAAACGTTGCTCGAGGCGCTCGGCAAAACTGCCGAACGCCACCAGCGGGTGGTTTCGTTTTGGCTCACCGAGCAGCGCATCCAGCGCCACCCCGGCGACGCTCAACAACGCCACACTCATGGATGCACTCCCCAGGTATTTTCGTAAACCAGTTCATTGAGAGGACGCGCCTGTGCCCAGCCTTCCAACACCAGCATGGGCTGTGGATAAAATTCGGCGACGGGTCCCAGACACAAGATGGCCAGCGGCTTGGCGCCAGCGGGCATGCCGAGCAGATCGGCCAGCGCGTGAGGGTCGAACAGCGACACCCAGCCCATGCCCAGCCCTTCAGCGCGCGCAGCGAGCCACATGTTCTGGATCGCGCAGGACAATGAGGCCATGTCCATTTCCGGCAGCGTGCGCCGACCGAAGATGTGCTTCTCGCGGTCGTCCATCAACGCAGCAACCAGCACTTCAGCGCAATCGCTGATGCCTTCGACCTTGAGCCTCATGAAGTCGTCGGCGCGCTCGCCCAATGCCTCAGCGGTGCGAATGCGCTCTTGTTCGACCTGCGCCTGAATCTGCTCGCGCAATTGCCCATCGCTGACACGAATGAAGCGCCAGGGCTGCATCAACCCCACGCTGGGTGCGTGATGGGCGGCTTCCAGCAAACGCGCCAGCAGCTCCGGCGCCACCGTGCCGCCACTGAAGTGACGCATGTCACGCCGCTCGGCGATTGCGCGATAGACCGCGGCGCGCTCGTCCGGGCTGAAGGATTGGTCGGTCACGATGTCCACCCCGAATTCGCTGACGAACACAGATCGCCGTGGGAGCGGAGCTGTCCGCGAATGGGTCGGTACATTCGCCACATCTTTAGCGCCTGATACAAAGCCATCGCGGGCAAGCGCGCTCCTACAGCGTTCTGCGACAGCGGCAAATACCTGCGCCGTACACAAAACCCGTGGGAGCGGACCTGTCCGCGAAGAGGCCAGTGAGTCTGATGCATTTGTTGCGCCTGTAACTGAGTCTTCGCGGACAAGTCCGCTCCCACGGGTTTGGCGGCGTGACAGAAATACCTCATGGCAAAAACAGCGCCGCCACCGCCTGGGGGTTGGAAGGGAAATAGAAGTGCACGTAGGAAGCGGTCATTCGGCCGTCGCGATACACCGCTTCCGCGCCGCGCCCGCCATTGGGGCTGACGCCTCGGGCGATCGGTTGCAGCTCGGTGCTGGTCAGAGAATGGTGATACGTGTGGCCGCGCAAGGTGCCTTCGGGCAGCTCGACATTCTGCAGCGCCAGCGCCGCGAGACGCTTCTGCATCACCGCCTCGCCCTTGAGCAAGCCAACCAGCTCGGCGCGCTGACCATCGACGTCCGTCAAGGCATCGAGCAGATACAACATGCCCCCGCATTCGGCCAGCAGCGGTTTGCCGTCGGCATGATGCTGCCGGATCGCATCAAGCATCGGTTTGTTCTCACCCAGTGCGACGTGGTGCAGTTCCGGGTAACCGCCCGGCAAATAGAGGCTGTCGGCGTCGGGAATCTGCTGATCACGGATGGGCGAAAAGAACGACAACTCAGCACCCATCGCCCGGAGCAAATCGAGACTGGCCCCATAGATGAAGGCAAAGGCTTCGTCATGGGCGATGGCGATACGCACGCCTTTGAGCAGCGGCTCTGCGGTAATGAAGTCCGGTGCATCGAACCTGACAGCAGGCGGCAACGCGACTTCGCAAGTGCTGGCGAGCGCATTGGCTGCAGCATCAAGGCGCACATCCAGATCGTTCAGCTCGCTGGCTTGAACCAGGCCCAGATGCCGGCTCGGCAGTTCGATCCCGGTTTCCCGGGACAGCGCGCCGTACCAGCGCAAGCCTTCGGTAAGGCTGCCCTCCAGCAGTTGCGCGTGGCGCACGGTCCCGACCCGGTTGGCCAGCACGCCGGCAAACGGCAGGTCCGGCTGATAACGGGCCAGCCCCAAAGCCAGCGCGCCGAATGTTTGTGCCATGGCGGTGCCGTCGATCACACCCAACACCGGCACGCCAAAACGTCGCGCCAGGTCCGCGCTGGAAGGCGTGCCGTCGAACAACCCCATCACCCCTTCAATCAAAATCAAGTCAGCATCAGCGGCAGCTTCCCACAACAGGCGTCGGCTTTCGTCCTCCCCTACCATCCACATGTCCAACTGGTAAACGGAGTTACCGCTGGCGCGTTCGAGGATCATCGGGTCGAGAAAGTCCGGTCCGCACTTGAACACTCGAACCTTGCGGCCTTGATTGCGATGCAACCGGGCCAGGGCCGCTGTAACGGTGGTCTTGCCCTGACCGGAGGCGGGAGCGGCGATCAATACTGCAGGGCATTGCCTGGCTTGAATCATGAACGGTCACTCACAGCTCAATGCCCTTCTGCGCGCGAATGCCGGACTGAAACGCGTGCTTGACCACGGCAATGTCCGACACTGTGTCGGACAGATCGATCAATTCCTGCTTGGCGCCACGGCCAGTCACAACCACGTGCTGCATCGGCGGACGCGACTGCAGATCGGCAAGCACCTGCTCAAGATCCAGATAGCCATGTTTGAGAGCGATATTGAGTTCATCGAGGATCACCAGGCCGATGTTCGGATCTTGGAGCATGTCTTGAGTCACGCGCCACGCGGCTTCGGCGGCGGCGATATCGCGCTGGCGATCTTGAGTTTCCCAGGTGAAGCCCTCGCCCATGACGTGGTAGCGCACCTGTTCGGGGAAGCGGCGAAAGAACAGCTCCTCGCCCGTGCTGTTGCGGCCCTTGATGAACTGCACCACGCCGCACTGCATGCCATGGCCCATGGCGCGGGCTAGCATGCCGAAGGCCGAGCTGCTTTTGCCTTTACCGTTGCCGGTCAGCACCAGCAACAGCCCGCATTCGTTGGGGGCGCTGGCAATACGCTCGTCCATCACGGCCTTTTTGCGCAGCATGCGCGCCAGGTGACGTTCGTCGCGTTCGGGGGTTTCGCTCATCTCAGCTCTCCGCTTGAGGGCAAGTAGGCGCAGACGGAGAGCACGAGCAGGCACTGGCAACACGGCGCCTGTTAGACAGGCCGTGACGCAGAGCATCGCCCTCCGAAATGCTGTGGAATTGGATCAGGCCGGTCTCCGGACTCATGAGCGAACGTTCGGGCCGCGCGCCTTCCCATGTTCAGAGAACACAGTGGCATTGTGCGTGGCTTTTCTCATTTACCGTTGCGGAGGCAGTGCCGGAATCTAACCGGCTTCCCTGTTTCACCCTGTCGAGACTGGTCCGAAGGGCACCTGAAACAAGTGGCGAAGGGTAGAGGGTTGAGGTTTGAGCGTCAATCAATGCGGCTCCCCATCGGCACTTGGCACAGACCCGGGTTGCCGGTTGAACCTAAGAAGGCTCAGGTACCTCTACCTAGATACACAAAAATACTAAATGCCTACGAAATGGAGATCGACAATGTTCAAGCTCAGACCTCAGGTTGTCTTGGTGCTGCTGGTTGCCGGAGGGCTCGCGGGCTGCGGCGAGTCATCGAAACTGCAAGTCAGTGAAGGCATGGGCACATCCCCCAAACTGCCCGAGCCCAACAAGACGTTGATCCCTACCGTAAACATCGCGCCCGCCGTCGGCTGGGCCAATGGCGCCAAGCCGACTGCGGCGCCAGGCACTCAGGTCGTCGCGTTCGCTGAAAACCTCGATCATCCACGCTGGCTGTACGTGCTGCCTAACGGTGACGTGCTGGTGGCTGAAACCAATTCGCCACCCAAACCCGATGACGGCAAAGGCATTCGCGGCTGGGTGATGGAGAAAGTCATGGGCCGCGCCGGTGCTGGCGTTCCCAGCCCGAACCGCATCACCCTGTTGCGCGACAAGGACCACGACGGCGTCGCTGAAACGCGCACGGTGTTCCTGCAAAACCTCAATTCGCCGTTTGGCATGGCGCTGGTGGGTAACAAATTTTACGTTGCCGACACCGATCGGCTGATCAGCTTCAACTATGAAGCCGGCCAGACCTCGATCAGCGGTGAGCCCACCAAAGTGGTCGATTTGCCGGGCGGCACGCTCAACCATCACTGGACCAAGAACGTCATCGCCAGCAAGGACGGGAAAAAGCTTTACGTGACCGTTGGCTCCAACAGCAATGTGGGTGAAAACGGTCTGGACAAGGAAGAAGGTCGTGCCGCTATTTGGGAAGTGGACCCGGCGAACGGCTCGCACCGAATCTTCGCGTCCGGGCTGCGCAATCCCAACGGCATGGATTGGGAACCCCACACCGGGGCGCTGTGGACAGCAGTCAACGAGCGTGACGAAATCGGCAGCGATCTGGTGCCTGATTACGTGACTTCGGTGAAGGATGGCGCTTTCTACGGCTGGCCATTCAGCTACTACGGCCAGCATGTGGACGTGCGCGTGACGCCGCAGAATCCTGATCTTGTGGCAAAGGCCATCCCGCCTGATTTCGCAGTAGGCCCGCACACGGCTTCATTGGGCCTGACATTCGCTGATGGCAAAACCTTGCCAGCGCCGTTCACTGAAGGGCTCTTCATCGGTCAGCATGGTTCGTGGAATCGCAAACCCTACAGCGGTTACAAGGTGCTGTTTGTGCCATTCAAGGACGGCAAGCCCAGCGGCACGCCGGTCGATCTGCTGACAGGCTTTTTGAGTTCAGACGAAAAGGCGCAAGGCCGTCCGGTTGGCGTGATCAACGACAATAACGGCGGGCTTTTGGTCGCCGATGACGTCGGCAACAAGATTTGGCGGGTGACAGCGGCGAAGACTGCTCAGGCTTCTAGCGCGGCAAAATGATTCGCCGATAAATCTGTGGGAGGGGAGCTTGCTCCCTTCCACACCATAGTTCAGGTCTTTATTGCCGCGCCAGGCTCGAAGGCTGAATCACGCGCTTGGCGTTCAGCCAGGCTTTCTGCCAATAGGGCTTGTCCAGGCTGTCCAGTTTGACCGTGCCACCGGTTGCGGGTGCATGCACGAACCGCCCTTCCCCGACATAGATCCCCGCGTGGCTCACATTCGAGCCGCCGCTTGTGGCGAAGAACACCAAATCACCGGTCTGCAACTGGCTGCGGCCTATGTCCGGGCCACGCAAGGTGATCATGTCCCGGGTAGAACGAGGCAAGCTGATACCGGCAGCGTCTCGGTAGACGTAGCCAATCAGACCACTGCAATCGAATCCTGAATCGGGAGTATTGCCGCCCCAGCGATAAGGCGTGCCCACCAGCCCAATGGCACGGACAAGCACGTCATCAGCAAGCGGGGAGGAAAAGTCAGAAGGAGCGGAAACCACGGGCTTGGGAGCAACCCGTTTCGGAGCTGGCGGCGGAGGGCTGGCACATGCAGCCAGCAACAGAGCCAATGACACGACAATCAGGCGAACCGGTAACGACATAAACACAACAACCTATAACAGGATGCGGCTTGAGCCCCCAGGAATCAGGAGCTGGAAGTGCGTACAAACGGGGTTTTCCGGTTTGTACGCCCGGTATCAGCGGTGTTGGCGCTTGAGTGTAGTCGAGCTCATTGCGGTCGTGGTCTCGGCAACCTGGGAAGGTGCCATGGCCAGCGCGCGCTTGGCTTCGATGAAAGTCTTGGCCCAGTAGGCATCGTCCAGGCTGTCTACCCGAACACCACCACTGCGACGGCTGCTGGAGTGAATGAATTGATCATCACCCAGATAGATACCGGCGTGGCTGACACGACCACGGCCTGCGGTGCTGAAGAACAGCAGATCGCCTGGCTTGAGATCGTTGCGTTTAACGAGGGGAGCGTCGACGTTGATCATTTCACGCGTGGAACGCGGAAGGCTCATGCCGGCTTCTTCACGAAAGAGGTAACCGATGAAGCCGCTGCAATCAAAACCTGAAGAAGTCGACGTGCCGCCGAAACGGTAGCGCGTACCGATCAGGGATTTGCCTCGCTCGAGGATGCTGTCTGCCAAAGCTGGCAGCTGGTACGGCTTGCTGTCAGCAAACTGCGCCAGCTCATCTTCGGTGGCGATTTCGTCTTGCAGTACCGAAGCGTAATCAGCTCGCTGAGCGGCAGACTGCGCGGTAATCGAATTCTGGAGATTCTGGTGTTGAACCTGTTGTTGCGATGCTGGCATCTGGGCCGCGCAGCCGAACAAGAGGGTAACAAGTGCGAGAGGCACGAGGGGTGCTAAGCGATTCAGCATGGGCACGACCGTGGCGAGAGTGTAAAGAAGCCGAGACTATGCCTTCTATCATCCTCATTTGCAAATTCAATCGAATCAAATGTGACTTACGAGGTCCGCCATCACATCTAAGGCCCTGCATTTCAGGAACACGTCCATCTGCGCAGAATGATCGGTTTGCGAGGGATTAATCTCGGCGGTAAAGCCTCCAGATACCCTCGCGCGCAGCATCGGCTCGTGAATATACGGAAAGCTGGCAGTTGTGCCAATGCTTATAACTGCATCGAAGCCTTTTGCCATTTCTTCGTACAGCATTTTCAGTGCCAGTTCCGGCAGCATTTCCTCGAATAACACCACCGGCGGTCGCAGGACGCCGTGGCATTTCGCGCAAAGCGGCGGCAGTGGCCGTTGCAGATGCTCGCTCAAAAGCGGATCAACGGCGCCGCAAGACTGACAATAGAGCGGCGCCATCTGTCCGTGAATTTCGATCAGACGCTCAGGCGGGCTGCCCGCTGCGCGGTGGTAGCCGTCGATATTTTGTGTCAGCACCCAGCAATCGGGCTTGCTGCGCTGCAACTGGGCTATCGCGTAGTGCGCCTCATTGGGCTGTCCACCCAGGCAAGCGCTGCCTAATTGGGCGATATATTTCCAGCACAAGGCGGGATCGCGACGCAGCATCGGCCCGGATAGCGCCACTTCAATGGGCAACCCATCGTCAGTGCGCCCGTTATAGAGCCCGCCAACCCCACGATAGGTCGGCAGCCCGGAATCGGCCGAAAGCCCGGCACCGGTGATGATCAGGATTCGCTTGGCGTGACGCAGCGCTGCCGCTGTCTGCAGCACCAGCGCCGGGTCGACAGTGGCCGTCACCAGCCGAGGGTCTCTTTAAGGAAGGGGATGGTCAGCTTGCGCTGGGCCTGCAGTGACGCCTGATCGAGTTGTTCGAGCAGATCGAACAGCGCGCTCATGCTGCGTGTGCCGCGGGTCAGGATGAAATGACCGACTTCGTCCGTCAGGTGCAAGCCCCGGCGCGAAGCCCGTAGCTGCAAGGCGCGCAACTTCTCTTCGTCCGACAGCAAACGCATCTGGAACACCAGCGCCATAGTCAGACGGGACTTGAGGTCTGCCAGCTTCACCGGCAGCTCACGGGGGGAGCACGAAGCGGCGATCAACAGGCGACGACCGCTGTCACGCAAGCGATTGAACAGGTGAAACAGTGCTTCTTCCCATTCCGGCTTGCCGACGATGGCCTGAATGTCGTCCAGGCAGACCAATTCGTATTGTTCAAGGTGATCGAACAGCTGGACCCCCTCATCGAGGAGTTCGGCCAGCGGCAGATAAACAGCCGGCTCGCCCAGTTGCTCGAACCGCAGACAAGCGGCCTGCAACAAGTGAGTGCGCCCTACCCCGTGTTTGCCCCACAAATAAATCAGGCTTTCCGTCCACCCGGCGTCGGCTTCGCACAGCCGCTCGACATAGCCGAGTGCTGCGGCATTGGCGCCTGGATAGTAATTGACGAAGGTGGCGTCATCACGTAGACGCACACTCAAGGGCAGCTGAATAGGTTTCATGCTGGCTGAACGGCTAAGAAATCGCCGCCTGGGGGCCTCTGTGAAAAGTGCGCAAAGTTTATACCCGTGAGGCAGACCGCACAATGCGACGGACAGCCTGCAAAATCAAAGAGTTGCGTGAGCTGGCTTGCAGGCCTTGGTTTCAGGGCGCAGTGACAGCCATAAAAAAAGCGCCTGCCGCCAAATGCGCCAGACGCCCTTTCTCTCTGTAGGAGCGCGCTTGCCCGCGATCGATCTCCGCCTCTGACAAACAGTGACTGAGACATCCCAATCGCGGGCAAGCGCGCTCCTACAGGTCAATCTGCTACAGCTTCAAATCTTCCGAGCCGCCGTAGATATCCGAATCCTTGTAGACATCATGGATATGGCGCACCAGCACCATGATCACCGCCGCCACCGGAAGTGCCAGCAGAATCCCGGTGAAGCCGAACAATTCGCCCCCCGCCAGAATGGCGAAAATCACGGCCACAGGGTGCAGGCCAATCCGATCACCTACCAGCAGCGGCGTCAGAACCATGCCTTCAAGGGCCTGCCCCACCATGAACACCGCGACAATCCCCAGCATCGGATACAAATCACCGCCGAACTGAAAGAAGCCCGCGATGATTGCCGAGCCAATGCCGATCACAAAGCCCATGTAAGGCACGATCGCGGCCAGACCGGCAATCACGCCGATCAACAGCCCCAGCTCGAGGCCCACCAGCATCAGGCCAGCGGCGTAGATAAAGCCAAGCGCGACCATCACCAGCAATTGGCCACGGATGAACGCGCCCAGTACCTCGTGACATTCACCGGCCAGCGCGACGATTTTGCTCTCACGATGACGCGGCAGCAGACTGCGCACCTTGGCCATCATGACGTCCCAGTCACGCAGCAAGTAGAAGCAGACCACCGGGATCAACACCAGATTGGTCAGCCAGCCGATCAGGGCAAGCGTCGAAGTGGTGGCCTGCGCCAGCACGATGCCAACGATGTCGCCGGTCTGGCCCATGTGCTCGGAAATAGCAGCTTTGACCTTGTCGAATTTCCAGAAGCCGTCCGCCAGTCCCAGCTTGGCCTGGGTCCACGGCAGCGCAGTGTGTTGCAGCCAGTCGAGGATCTGCGGCGCCAGCTCATACAAGCGATACAACTGCTTGGCGAGCATTGGCACCAGCACCAGTAGCAGCCCCATCATGATCAGCGTGAAGACGACGAACACCGATACCACACTGAGCGTGCGCGACATGCCCAGTTTCTCCAGACGGTCCGCCAGCGGATCGCCCATGTACGCCAGCAATAGCGCCACCAGAAACGGCGTCAGGATCGAATGCAGCAAATAAACGAACAGACACAGCAGGACAACCCCACCGATCCAGAACCAACGACGCGTATCAGTCATTACCGCCCCTAGCGCCACGTAATGCGTGGCCAAAAATGAATGCCCTGTTTTACAACGTCGTTATGAACGCCGCTACCAGCGAAAGTGCAGTTGTGGCGCTGAAACAGGTTGAATAGTCGGCGCAGCACCCGGAACGGCAGTCTGGTCCGGCGTGACAGGCGCGGCTGGCGTTACCTCACCGGCTGGCACTTCCTGCAACTTGGCGAGCGACAATTGCGAACGGATTTGGTCAGGACTGCCGGACACGTCAAACACTACTTGATCGCCTGTGACCGACTTCAACCGCCCACCGAAAGGCTCCAGCAAACGCGACAGCTGCGCATAGCGCTCAAGGGTCATGCCCTGGACTTCAAGGGCGATGCCGGAGGAAGCGCCCGGCTTGACCACAAATTTCGGTGCCAGGCGCTGACTCACTGCCAGCAGTACGGCATCGGCCAGCGTGTCAGGACTGGTGCCAGTCGCAGTGCCCTGCTCGCGTTGATCGCCCAGCCACAGGTGCCATTTGCCCTGCCATTGGCCCGCGCTCTCGACAGCGTGTACTGCCAGAATCGCGTCAGAGCCGTAGCGCTCGGATGCAGTTTTCAGCGGCCCGACGTCATTGCTTTCAAGCGCTTTGGCGTCGCCCATGCTTTGCTCGCCCAGATCTGCCAGCGGCAGACGTAGTGGCAGACCGCGGTGCTGAGCGGCGCGGCGCAGAGGTTCGGCCGAGCCTTGACCGTCGCCCACAAGGTTGGAGCCGTCAGTGGTGTCGTTCAACCACCACGCCAGAATCACCGGGCGATTGCTACCCCACAGCGACAGGCCCGCACCGCGCAGGGTGCGATCCGTGCTCACAGGGTCGAAATCCACCAACAGCGATTCCGGCGGACCCGCTTCGTAACCGTACTGACTGATGATTTGCTGCGGATCGCTACGCACCGCCGCCAGACCTGAGCCTTGCGCGGCCTTGGGGTCGCCGGTCAGGCGGATCACCAGGGTTTCCAGCGCCGCTTGCGTGGCGCGCGTCTTTTCGTCGGGGGTTTGCCCGCTGACGGGCTCGCGGACCTGGTACAGGTTGTTCACCGTCTCAGCGAAACTCGGCAGACTGATCAACGAAAGGCAGCCTGCGAGCAGGCAGCTTGTCAGACGCATGACAGGGGGTAGAGGCATGAAAAATTCCTGTAGAGCAAACAGCCGTAAAAACAGCTGCGTGAAAATGATTGGCGAGATTCAGACCGCACCATGGTCTGAATCGCTCCCTGTGGCGACGAAGTTACACCTTATATAGCTGTCGACGAACGGGTCAGCCTCGCAAAACCGCGTTATTTTTTCTTCATGATGCCCTGCCCGTCGGCCCAAGGATGGCCGCTTGCGCCCAAGCCTGATAAAATCGCGCGCCTTCGCAGACCGGCTGTGACAACGGCCACGCGCCGTACCCGCCCCGGTCGATATCCCGAATCCCCCCTAAAGGCCTGGATCATGAGCAAGCAACCCTCCCTGAGCTACAAAGACGCCGGTGTAGACATCGACGCCGGTGAAGCATTGGTCGAACGCATCAAGAGCGTTGCCAAGCGCACCAAACGCCCGGAAGTGATGGGCGGCCTGGGGGGCTTCGGCGCTCTCTGCGAAATCCCGGCCGGTTACAAACAACCGGTACTGGTCTCCGGCACCGACGGCGTTGGCACCAAGCTGCGTCTGGCGCTGAACCTCAACAAGCACGACACCATCGGCATCGACCTGGTCGCCATGTGCGTCAATGACCTGGTGGTGTGCGGCGCAGAGCCGTTGTTCTTCCTCGATTACTACGCCACCGGCAAGCTGAACGTCGACACCGCAGCACAAGTTGTGACCGGCATCGGCGCTGGCTGCGAACTGGCTGGCTGCTCGCTGGTCGGCGGCGAAACCGCTGAAATGCCCGGCATGTACGAAGGCGAAGATTACGACCTGGCCGGCTTCTGCGTCGGTGTGGTCGAGAAAGCCGACATCATCGACGGCACCAAGGTCGCAGCTGGCGACGCCCTGATCGCCCTGCCTTCTTCCGGCCCGCATTCCAACGGCTACTCGCTGATCCGCAAGATCATCGAAGTGTCGGGCGCCGACATCGAAACCATCCAGCTCGACGGCAAGCCACTGACCGATCTGCTGATGGCGCCGACCCGCATTTACGTCAAGCAACTGCTCAAGCTGATCAAGGACACTGGCGCGGTCAAAGCCATGGCCCACATCACTGGCGGCGGCCTGCTGGACAACATTCCTCGCGTATTGCCTGAGGGCGCCCAGGCTGTGGTCGATGTGGCCAGCTGGACCCGCCCGGCGGTATTCGACTGGTTGCAAGAGAAAGGCAACGTCGACGAGCACGAAATGCACCGCGTTCTGAACTGCGGCGTTGGCATGGTCATCTGCGTAGCGCAGGAACACGTTGAAGTATCGCTCAAGGCTCTGCGTGACGCGGGCGAGCAGCCTTGGGTCATCGGTCAGATCGGCACCGCTGTTGCGGGTGCTGCACAAGTCGAGCTGAAAAACCTCAAGGCTCATTGATGCCTCAGCCGATGCACGACACCTGTGATGTCGTGGTGCTGTTGTCGGGCACCGGCGGCAACCTGCAAGCGATGATCGACAGCTTTCAGGATGACGCCAGTGCTGCGCGGATTCGCGCGGTGATCTCCAACCGCGCCGAGGCATTCGGCCTTGAGCGCGCGCAGAAAGCGGGGATCGAGACCCGCGTTCTGGATCACAAGGCGTACGAAGGTCGTGAGGCCTTCGATGCTGCCTTGATAGAACAGATCGACGCCTTCAAACCCAGGCTGGTGGTACTCGCCGGCTTCATGCGCATCCTGACCGCGAACTTCGTTCGGCACTATCAGGGCCGCCTGCTGAACATCCACCCTTCCCTGCTTCCGTTGTATAAAGGCTTGCACACGCACCAGCGAGTACTGGAAGCTGGCGACCTTGAGCACGGCTGCAGCGTGCACTTTGTGACCGAGGAACTCGATGGAGGACCTTTGGTCGTACAGGCTGTTGTTCCAGTAGCGCCAGATGACTCCCCCGCCACATTGGCGCAACGGGTTCACGCTCAGGAACATCAGATTTATCCGTTGGCCATACGCTGGTTCGCCGAAGGCCGATTGAGTCTTGGCGAACAAGGTGCATTATTGGACGGCCAGCGACTGGGGCCAAAGGGCCACCTGATTTCGGCCGTTTAATCCCGGCCATTTATTTAAAGACAGGAGATATTATGCGTCGCGCTCTGCTCTTCGCTTTCGCTCTGCTCGCAATCCCTGCGGTCAATGCGGCAGACCTTCAACCTTTCTCCGCCAGCTACACCGCCGACTGGAAACAGCTGCCCATGAGTGGCGGCACCGCCGAGCGCAGTCTCGAAAAGAACGCCAACGGCACCTGGACCTTGAGCTTCAAGGCTTCGATGATGATCGCCAGCCTGTCCGAAGTCAGCACCCTCAAAGTCGACAAGGACGCGCTTCTGCCACAGACCTACCATTTTGAACGTGGCGGCCTGGGCAAAAGCAAAACCGTTGACCTGGTCTTCGACTGGCCAACCAAGTTCATCACCGGCACCGATCGCAGTGACGCAGTGAAGCTGCCGCTGAACGCCGGTATCTTCGACAAATCCACCTACCAGCTCGCCCTGCAACACGACGTGGCTGCCGGCAAGAAAAGCATGAGTTACCAGGTGGTCGATGGCGATGAGATCGACACCTACGACTTCCGCGTGCTGGGTCCGGAGAAGGTGTCGACCAAAGTCGGCTCGGTCGATGCAATCAAGGTCGAGCGCGTGCGTGATCCGACGCAGAACAAACGCATCACCGTGATGTGGTTCGCCAAGGACTACGACTACCTGCTGGTTCGCTTGCAACAGGTTGAAACCGACGGCAAGGAATACAACATCATGCTGCAGGACGGCACGGTGAACGGTAAGTCGGTCAAGGGCAGCTAAGTCTGCGTTAGCCTGATCTTAAAAAACCCCGCCATCGAGCGGGGTTTTTTATTGATGAATATCTGGAGGAGCGCATTTATGTTCCCCAAACCAACATGAAACTTTCTTCATTGCACCAACCAAGGTGCGACAAAACGCCGCAGACCCTCTAGCGCAAGGCTTTGCGCGATTATTACGGTTACTGGAACTATCCTTTACCAATATGGGCGGTTTACTTAGGAAGCTACCAAATTCTATAAAAGAGTCCTGCGACACCCTGCCGCAGATTTCAGAGAGTCAGGAGTTTGCAATATGACCGTAACTGTTAGTGAACGCGACGACGCCCATATCTCCCATGAAAGCATTGCAGATGGCATTCAAATCTGGGATGTACGCCAACAAGACCAGCTGGTAGGGATGTTCCATCAAGAATCGGACGCACAGCGTTACGCAGCAGAGCTGGAAGAGCAGGAAAAGAAACGCGCTGTACTGTAAGACGACACTTCGGAATCGCTGCCAAAACAAAACCCGCCTCGGCGGGTTTTGTTGTTTTGGTGCGACCACGCTCTTGGTAGGAGCGTGGCTTGTCTCGCGATCGGCGACGCAGTCGTCGTGAATCTGCACCCAGAGTTCATCTGGAACACCGCATTCATCAATTTACGACGGGTTCCCCGCCGATCGCGGGACAAGCCACGCTCCTACAGAATCTAATACCCAGTGCCCAGCAGGAATTCACCACATCAAATCATCAGGAATCTTGTACGCCGCATACGGATCATCGCCATCGACTTCCTCAGTCGGCTCGCTGAGCATCACGATCCGGCGTGGGTCGCGTTCCTGGATCTTCAGCGCTGCCTCACGGGGGATCACTTCGTAACCGCCGCCGTGGTGGACGATGGCCAGCGAACCATTGCTCAGCTTGCTGCGCATCAACGAGTTGACCGACAGGCGCTTGACCTTCTTGTCGTCGACGAAGTTGTAGTAGTCCTCGGTGGTCAGCTTAGGCAAGCGGGTGGCTTCGATCAACTGCTTGACCTGAGCGGTACGGGCCTTGAGTTCAGCTTTTTCCTGCAACTGACGATTGAGTTCCTGATCACGCTTGGCCTTCTCGGCCGCAGCTTCCTGGGCAGCGCGCTTTTGCGAGTCATCGACCACCGCCTGGCCTTTATGCACCAGGCGCTGCTCTTTCTGCTTGTTCTTGGAGACCTGTTTGGCCTGCTTTTCGTTGACCAAACCTGCCTTGAGCAACTGGTCGCGAAGTGAAATACCCGCCATCTTTTCTCTCTCTCTTTAGCAACCACTCAGCCACAGCTGGGCGTGTTCTTTTCCTGACGTTTGGCTTCGCCCCAAAGCGCGTCCATCTCTTCGAGAGTGCAATCTTCGATGGGACGCCGGGTGTCGCGCAAGGCTTGTTCGATAAAACGGAAGCGACGCTCGAATTTGCCGTTGGCGGCACGCAAGGCGTTTTCCGGATCGACTTTCAAATGACGGGCAAGATTGACCGCTGCAAACAGCAGATCACCCACTTCCTCGGCAATGCCTTCGCGGTCGTTATCCGCCATGGCCTCAAGGACTTCGTCCAGCTCTTCACGAACGTTATCCACCACCGGCAACGCATCCGGCCAGTCGAAACCAACCTGAGCGGCGCGCTTTTGCAATTTGGCGGCACGGGATAGAGCGGGCAGCACATTGGGGACATCGTCGAGCAAAGACAGCTGTTCAGGAACACTGGCCTTGGACGCGCGCTCCTCTGCTTTGATCTCTTCCCAGCGCTGCTTGACCTGATCTTCGCTCAGGCGCGGTGTTTCCAGCGGCGCGTACAAATCCCCGGTGGGGAATACGTGGGGGTGACGGCGAATCAACTTGCGTGTGATGCCATCGACCACGCCGTCGAACTCGAACCGCCCTTCTTCCCTAGCCAACTGGCTGTAATACACGACCTGAAACAGCAGATCGCCCAACTCACCGCGCAAGTCATCAAAATCGCCGCGCTCGATAGCGTCGGCCACTTCGTAGGCCTCTTCCAGCGTGTGGGGGACGATGGTCGCGTAATTCTGCTTCACGTCCCATGGGCAACCGAATTCCGGGTGGCGCAGGCGGGCCATGAGGTGGAGAAGGTCTTGGAGTGTGTACATGGGAAAATCCAAATCAGTCCAGAGCGAACGCAAAGCCTGTAGGAGCGAACTTGTTCGCGAGGCGGTGTGACTGGCACACCGAGTCTAACCCTCGCCAACAAGTTGGCTCCTACAGGGATCGCGTGATCCTCAAGGCGTGCGATTACGCCGCGTCTCGATGATGTTCGGCAATTGCGAGATCCTGCCCAGCAAACGCCCCAGCGCGTCCAGCCCAGGGATTTCGATGGTCAGGGACATCAGCGCGGTGTTGTCTTCCTTGTTCGAGCGGGTGTTAACCGCCAGTACGTTGATCCGCTCGTTGAGCAGGATCTGCGAGACGTCACGCAGCAGACCGGAACGGTCGTAGGCGCGGATGATGATGTCCACCGGATAGGTGAGCACGGGCACCGGGCCCCAGCTGACCTGAATGATCCGCTCTGGCTCGCGCCCACCCAGTTGCAGCACCGAGGCGCAGTCCTGACGGTGAATGCTCACGCCACGCCCCTGAGTGATGTAACCGACGATCGCATCGCCCGGCAGCGGCTGGCAGCAGCCAGCCATCTGGGTCATCAGGTTGCCGACGCCCTGAATCTGAATGTCGCCACGCTTGCCAGGCTTGTAGCCCGTGGCCTTACGCGGGATCAGCTCCAGCTGCTCGTTGCCACGCTCGGGCTCGACCAGTTGCTGCGCCAGGTTGATCAACTGCGCCAGACGCAGATCACCTGCGCCCAACGCCGCGAACATGTCGTCGGCCAGCTTGAAGTTGGCCTTCTCGGCCAGTTTTTCGAAATCGACCTGTGGCAACGCCAAACGCGCCAATTCGCGCTCGATCAAAGTTTTACCGGCAGCGACGTTTTGATCGCGCGCCTGCAATTTGAACCAGTGAACGATTTTCGCCCGCGCACGGGAGGTAGTGATGTAACCCAGGTTCGAGTTCAGCCAGTCGCGGCTCGGGGTGCCGTGTTTGCTGGTGATGATCTCGACCTGCTCACCGGTCTGCAGGCTGTAGTTGAGCGGCACGATGCGCCCGTTGATCTTGGCGCCCCGGCAGTTGTGACCGATTTCAGTGTGAACGCGGTAGGCAAAATCCAGCGGTGTCGAGTTTTTCGGCAGGTCGATGGCATGACCGTCCGGGGTAAACACGTACACCCGATCAGGCTCGATATCGACCCGCAGCTGCTCGGCCAGACCACCGATGTCACCCAGCTCTTCGTGCCATTCCAGCACCTGACGCAACCACGAGATTTTCTCTTCATAGTGGCTGGAGCTGGCCTTGACGTCGGTGCCCTTGTAACGCCAGTGCGCGCAGACGCCAAGCTCGGCTTCTTCGTGCATCGCGTGGGTGCGGATCTGCACCTCCAGCACCTTGCCTTCTGGCCCGATAACGGCGGTGTGCAGCGAGCGATAGCCGTTTTCCTTGGGATTGGCGATGTAGTCGTCGAACTCCTTGGGAATGTGCCGCCACAAGGTGTGGACGATGCCCAAGGCGGTGTAGCAATCGCGCATTTCCGGGACCAGCACACGCACGGCGCGAACGTCGTAGATCTGGCTGAATTCCAGACCCTTGCGCTGCATTTTTCGCCAGATCGAATAGATGTGTTTGGCCCGGCCACTGATGTCGGCTTTGACGCCGGTGGCCAACAGTTCGTTTTCCAGCTGGCACATCACATCGGTGATGAAGCGCTCGCGGTCGAGGCGACGCTCGTGCAGCAGCTTGGCGATCTGTTTGTATTGTTCGGGTTCCAGGTAACGGAAGGACAGGTCCTCCAGCTCCCATTTGATGTGGCCGATGCCCAGCCGGTGGGCCAGCGGGGCGTAGATGTCGAAGACTTCCCGAGCAACGCGGTTACGTTTCTCGTCGTCGGTATTCTTCACCGCACGGATCGCGCACGTCCGCTCGGCCAGCTTGATCAACGCCACACGCACGTCGTCGACCATCGCCACCAGCATTTTGCGCAGGTTTTCGACCTGAGCCTGAGTGCCCAACACCAGCGATTGGCGGGGGCTCAAACTGGCGCTGATCGCCGCCATGCGCAGCACGCCGTCGATCAGCTTGCTCACCGTGGGGCCGAAGCGCTGACTGACATCGGGCAATGGAATTTTGCCCTCACGTACGCTGCGGTAGATGACCCCGGCAATCAGCGAATCCTGGTCCATCTTGAGATCGGCCAGGATTTCGGCGATTTCCAGGCCCGTCTGAAAACTCGACGTGCCCTCCGCCCAGAGGTTCTTGGCGGCGTTGTCCTGTTGCTCGGCCTGTCGAACGAATTCGCAGGCGTCTTTCAATGCTTGACGATCCACTGCCAGATCGACGCTGACCACATGATCAAGCCATGCGTCGAGATTGATACTGCCGTCTGTGTTTATCGGCTGGTGTGCTCTCACCTGTACCATGTTGCTTACCTTCCCTAAGGCGCGATGAAATGCGCCATCAGTCGCTGACCTTGTAAAGCGCACGTTGCTTGCCGGGCAAAGCAAGCGCTAGACGCGCGCGGTCAGTCGGATTAAACGAGACTCCGTGTGAAGCTCGGCTCAGATCCTCGAGCCGCATTCTTCACTTACTCGCTTCAAATAAAGCCATCGCCTCGACATGCGCTGTCTGCGGGAACATATCGAGGATGCCGGCACGTTTTAATCGGTAGCCCTGTTGAATCAGTTCGACACTGTCGCGCGCCAAAGTTGCCGGGTTGCATGACACATAAAGCAACCGTTCGGCGCCTAAAGCCTTGAGCTTGCTTACCACCTCGAACGCCCCGTCACGCGGCGGATCGAGCAGCACGGCAGAGAAACCTTCTGCCGCCCAAACAGCCTTGTTAAGCGGCTGAGACAGATCCGCCTGATGAAAATGCACATTGTGTAAATTATTGCTCACTGCGTTCTCGGCAGCACGTTCGACCATGGTCGCAACACCTTCAACCGCCACCACTTCGCGCGCTTTTTGCGCCAGTGGCAAGGCGAAGTTACCAAGCCCGCAGAACAAGTCCAGCACTCGTTCGTCTTCGCGCGGCGCCAGCCATTCCAGCGCCTGGGCAATCATGGCGGTATTCACCGCTTCGTTGACCTGCACAAAATCGCCGGGGCGATAAGCCAGCTGCAAATTCCAGGGTTCCAGGCGATAACCCAGTGCCTGGGAGGCGTCCACCGGCTGCGGGCCATCCTCGCCGTGCAACCACAGCTGTGCGTCGTGGGTGTCGCAGAAAGCCTGCAGGACCGTTAGATCGTTCTCAGACAAGGGCGCCATATGCCGCAGCAGAACCGCTGTCGCAGAGCCATGGAACAATTCCACATGACCCAATGCTTTGGGCGCGCTCAAGCGACGAAGCATGTCCGGCAGCGCCGTGATGATCGGCTGCAAGGCCTGTACCAGCACCGGGCATTCGTCGATGGCGATGATGTCCTGACTCGATGCGGCGCGAAATCCCACGTCCAGGCGTTTGGTCTTCACGTCCCAGCGAACGGCAACGCGGGCGCGACGGCGGTAGGCGAATTCCGGCCCACTCAACGGCGCGGCCCACTCCTCAGGTTCGATACCTGCGACGCGGCTCAACTGCTCGGCGAGCATGCGCTGTTTCAGGGCAAGCTGTTCGTCGTGGGGCATCTGCTGAACACTGCAGCCGCCGCAACGCCCGAAATGCACGCAGGGTGCCGGGCGACGCATCGGGCTTGGGGTGAACACACGCTCGGTGCGCGCTTCGACGACTTTGCCGTGGGCGCCAAGTACGCGGGCTTCGACTTCTTCGCCGGCCAGACTTCCGGCGACAAACCAGGTCCGGCCTTCGACGAACGCAATACCGCGCCCATCGTTAGCCAGCCGCTCAATGGTCAGGCGCTGTTTTTTACCGGTCGGGACCTGCGTGGTCTTGGTCCCACCCGCAGGCTGGAAACGCAGGCCTCGCTCATGCTTGGCCATCAGTTGGGCGCATCGTAAACGCCGGTCGACAGGTAACGGTCGCCACGGTCACAGATGATCGCGACCATGACCGCATTCTCGACTTCCTGAGACAGACGCAACATGCCTGCCACGGCGCCACCTGAAGAAACGCCACAGAAGATGCCCTCTTCGCGGGCCAATCGGCGCATGACGTCTTCGGCTTCTTGCTGGGCCATGTCCATGATGCGGTCGACTCGGTCTGCCTGATAAATCTTCGGCAGGTATTCCTGCGGCCAGCGACGGATGCCGGGGATGGATGCGCCGTCCATGGGTTGCAGGCCGACGATCTGGATATTGGGGTTTTGCTCTTTGAGGTAGCGCGAGGTGCCCATGATGGTCCCCGTGGTGCCCATGGAGCTGACGAAATGAGTGATGGTGCCTTCGGTCTGCCGCCAGATTTCCGGGCCGGTGCCGACGTAATGGGCTTCAGGATTGTCGCCATTGGCAAACTGATCGAGCACTTTGCCGCGACCTTCAGCCTGCATGCGCTCGGCCAGATCACGAGCGCCTTCCATACCGTCTTCCTTGCTGACCAGAATCAGCTCGGCGCCATAGGCCGTCATTGCCGCCTTGCGCTCGGCGCTGGAATTGTCCGGCATGATCAGAATCATCTTATAGCCCTTGATCGCCGCAGCCATCGCCAAAGCGATCCCGGTATTGCCGGAAGTGGCTTCAATCAGGGTGTCGCCAGCATGAATCTGACCGCGCAGCTCAGCCCGGGTGATCATCGACAACGCCGGACGGTCTTTCACCGAGCCAGCAGGATTGTTGCCTTCGAGCTTCAACAGCAGAGTATTGGAGGTGTTCCCGGCGATACGTTGCAGGCGCACCAACGGGGTGTTGCCGACGCAATCGGCGATAGTTTGATACTGCAGGGTCATGGCGTCTTCGCAATCCAGACTGCGGGGGTCGCCTATCATACCGGCAATCGTCGCGAGGCCATATCACGCAAAGTGAGGTCGATAGTGCTGGATGGAATAAGCACAGATTTCTTTTTCATACGTAGCGGCGGTCGCCTTTCTGCCGGTACCCGGCAGATCGTCGGCAAGCCGGACTCCTACGCCCTCCGGTCAGAAGCAGATTGGCGTCGGACCCGATTTCGTCTGCGCATCAGATCCGCTCTGCCGAAGGCGTAGGACCCGATTTCGTCTGCGCATCAGATCCGCTTCTGCCGAAGGCGTAGGAGCCCTGCTTGCAGGCGATGGGCTGCGCAGCGGCCCTGAATCAGGCCACCCGGTCTCACTGACACACCGCACGCGCAGGTTTTACTGCCGGTACCCGGCAGATCGTCGGCAAGCCGGACTCCTACGCCCTCCGAGCAGAAGCAGATTGGCGTCGGACCCGATTTCGTCTGCGTTTCAGATCCGCTCTGCCGAAGGCGTCGGACCCGATTTCGTCTGCGCTTCAGATCCGCTTCTGCCGAAGGCGTAGGAGCCCTGCTTGCAGGCGATGGGCTGCGCAGCGGCCCTGAATCAGGCAACGCGGTTTTACTGACACACCGCACGCGCAGGTTTTACTGCCGGTGCCCGGCAGATCGTCGGCAAGCCGGACTCCTACGCCCTCCGGGCAGAAGCGTTTCCACTGGTCAAACCGTCTGCGCGCGCAGGCGCATATTCATCCGCAATCCCTTCTCGCGGTTTTCGGCCCACATGTCGCCGCCCTGCAGGCGCAGGGAGTTGCGGGCGATGCTCAGGCCCAGGCCGAAGCCGCCGTTGCCGGGGCGGGCGCCGTCCAGTCGGATGAAGGGGGCGAAGATGCGTTCCAGGTCTTGTTCGTCCACGCCGCCGCCCTGATCTTCCAGCCACAGCAGCCAGTCGTCGCCTCGCCTGCGGCCGCTCAGGCAGACGATGCCCTGCGCCGGGGAGTGACGAATGGCATTGCGCAGGATATTTTCCAGGGCCTGAGCCAACGTATTCAAATGCCCCCGAACCCAGCAGGACGATTCCACTTCACAACGCAGTTGCTCGGGTGACCAGCCGCTTTCGAAACAGGCGTTTTCTACCAGCATCTCCCACAGCGCGACAATCTGGATGTCTTCGGAAGGCAGCGCTTGACGTTCAGTATCGAGCCAGGCCAGTTGCAACGTGTCGTCCACCAGCCGTTGCATGCCGTCGATCTCTCGGCTTAATCGTTCACGCAACTCGGTCACGCCCTGCTCGCTGTCGCACGCCACGCGCAAACGGCTCAGCGGCGTACGCAACTCGTGTGACATGTCACGCAGCAACTGCTGCTGGATGAGCACTGTGGACTGAAGCCGCTCAGCCATATGATCGAACGCCCGGTTCAGTTCGCCGAGTTCGTCCTGACGCTTGATCAACTGCGGCGACAGGCGACTGGAAAGACGGTCTGCGCGCCAGGCGTTGGCCTGTTCACGCAACTGATTGAGCGGCCGGATCAGCAGCCGATACAGCCCCACACACAGCAATAACGTGAACAGCGCCGGAATCACGACGTTGGTCAGCAGCCGCCAGACAACCAGATAGCGTCCCGGCTTGAAGCGCTCAGGCAACTCGATCACCAGGCTGCCCGCGCTGGAATCCTCAGGAAACGGGATCTTCAGCCAGGGCGTGGTTTGCTGGCGCCGACTCATGGGCCAATCCAGACCGCGCAAAAAGGTCAGGCGCTGAAACTGCTTGTCATCCAGCGGCGTACTGCCCAACGATTGCAGATCGCGACCGATCACCCCTACCCAACCGGGCTCATGACGGCGGACTTCCCGCAGCCAGTCATCAACGCCACGCGCCCCACCCGCCTGCCAGGCTTGCTCGGCGTCAGCGGCATAACCGGCCAGAGTCTGGTGTGCGGCTTTAGACAGATAGGCGTTCTGATCTTCGACGTAACGCCCCCACGACCAGCTCAGCCAGATCATCAGCAGACAGAATCCCACCAGCAATATGGCGAGCTTCCAGAACAGCGAATGCCTGCCCGGCAACACACAGCGCTTACGCATCGTGATCGACTGCGGTCAGCACGTAGCCTTTGCCCCATACGGTTCTGACCTGCCGCTCTTCATAGCCGATGGCCTTGAGCTTGCGACGAATCTGGCTGATGTGCATGTCCAGGCTGCGGTCGTGTTGGGAATACCCGCGTTGCAGAACGTGCTGATAAAGGAAGGGTTTGCTCTGGACCTCTTCGGCATTGCGCCAAAGGGTTTCCAGCAAGCGGTACTCGCTGCGGGTCAACTCAGCCGCCCGGTCCGCGAAGCTCACATCGCAACGGGTTTCATCGAACGACAGCTGATCGGCTGACGGCTCCGGCAATGACGGCGGCGACGACGATGCCAGGTTGAAACGCCGCTCCAGCGCCACACGGCGCAGAATCGCTTCAATGCGCACGCGCAGTTCATCCACGCTGAACGGCTTGGGCAGGTAATCGTCGGCGCCGTTGCGAAACCCGGTGATGCGATCAGCCTCAGCGCCCAATGCCGACATCAGGATGATCGGCGTGGCCTGTTCCCGCCGCAGATGCGTGAGGATGTCCAGACCGTTCATGCCTGGCAGCAAAATATCCATCAGCACCACGTCGAAGGTTTCGCGCTGGGCCGTCGCCAGACCTTCCGCGCCGTTCTGGCACCAGGTGACCTGAAAGCCCCAGCGATCCAGCTGATCGTGGACGAATGCCCCAAGCACTGGGTCATCCTCGATGGCGAGTACGCTGGGGCGGTAAATCGATTCGGGATTCATTAGCTTCTGCGACTGATTCTCAAGGCGCGATTATTCAAGATTGCACTGGGAGGAGCAAGGCACGCCGACAGCGGGCCGCCGTCGCCCTTTCCCATAGCTGGGCAATTTGCCGGGATTCCCGACCGGCAACTGTCTACACTGCGCAATTACTACTGACTGCACAGGGCTGCGTGGCGCAGCTTTTGCTTAATTGTGTGCCAGGTTGTTGGAGAAAACGTGTGCTGACCAAACTGGGCATCAAAAGCCGGGTAATGCTGCTGACCATCGTGCCGGCGTGCTTGATGGCAGCGTTGCTGGGGGGATATTTCACCTGGATGCAGCTTTCTGAGCTGCAGGCTCAGTTGCTCAAGCGCGGCGAGATGATCGCCAATGACCTCGCGCCGCTGTCCGCCGCAGCGCTGGCACGCAGCGATAAAGCGTTGCTCGAACGGATCGCCGGACAAACGCTGGAGCAGGCCGATGTCCGGGCGGTGTCGTTCCTTGACGCTGATCGCGAGGTGCTGGCGCATGCCGGACCGAGCATGATCAATCAGGCGCCGATCGGTAACACAACCCACTTGCTGCAACGCTCGGACAATGACGCCACCCGTTACCTGATGCCGGTATTTGGACGCCAGCGCCACCTTACCGGCGATATCGTGCCGCAGGAAGCTGACCGACTGTTGGGCTGGGTCGAACTGGAGCTTTCCCACAGCGGTACTTTATTGCGCGGTTATCGCAGTTTGTTTGCCAGCTTGCTGCTGATCGTCACCGGGCTGATCCTGACCGCGATTCTCGCGCTGCGCATGAGCCGCACCATCAACGGCCCCATCACCCAGATCAAACACGTCGTTGCCCAATTGAAGGACGGCAATCTGGAGGCGCGCTTGCCGCCGATGGGCAGCCATGAACTGGACGAACTCGGTTCGGGCATCAACCGCATGGCCGCCACGTTGCAGAACGCTCAGGAAGAATTGCAGCACAACATCGAGCAAGCCACCGAAGACGTGCGCCAGAACCTGGAAACCATCGAAATCCAGAACATCGAGCTGGATCTGGCGCGCAAGGAAGCCCTGGAGGCGAGCCGGATCAAATCGGAGTTCCTGGCCAACATGAGCCATGAGATCCGCACGCCGCTCAACGGCATTCTCGGCTTTACCCATCTGTTGCAGAAAAGCGAACTGACGCCGCGTCAGCACGATTATCTGGGCACCATCGAAAAGTCCGCCGACAGCCTGTTGAGCATCATCAACGAGATTCTCGATTTCTCGAAGATCGAGGCTGGCAAGCTGGTGCTCGACACCATTCCGTTCAACCTGCGCGACCTGTTGCAAGACACGCTGACCATCCTCGCCCCCGCCGCCCATGCCAAGCAGCTGGAGCTGGTGAGCCTGGTTTATCGCGACACGCCGCTCTCCTTGGTGGGGGATCCGTTGCGACTCAAGCAGATTCTCACCAACCTGGTTAGCAACGCGATCAAGTTCACCCGCGAAGGCACCATCGTCGCCCGCGCGATGATCGAAGACGATCAGATCGATCATGTGCAGTTGCGCATCAGCGTGCAGGACACCGGTATCGGCCTCTCGAATCAGGACGTGCGCGCTCTGTTTCAAGCGTTCAGCCAGGCCGACAATTCTCTGTCGCGCCAGCCCGGCGGTACGGGGTTGGGGCTGGTGATTTCCAAGCGTCTGATCGAACAGATGGGCGGCGAAATCGGTGTCGACAGCGAGCCCGGCGAAGGTTCGGAATTCTGGATCAGCCTGAGCCTGCCCAAGACCCGCGACGATATAGAAGACTTGCCCGCCCCGCCGCTACTGGGACGCCGGGTCGCGGTGCTGGAATATCACGACCTCGCTCGCCAGGCGCTGGAACATCAGCTGGAAGACTGCGGCCTGCAACCGATGGTGTTCAACAACCTCGAAAACCTGATCAATGGTGTGACGGTGGTGCACCAGACTCCCCACGCAATCGACATGGCGGTACTGGGTGTGACCGCCCATGAGTTGCCGCCCGAGCGACTGCGCCAGCAGATCTGGGACCTGGAAAACCTCAACTGCAAAGTGCTGGTGCTGTGTCCGACCACCGAACAGGCGCTGTATCAATTGTCGGTCCCGGACGCCTACACCCAATTGCAGGCCAAACCCGCGTGCACCCGCAAGCTGCGGCGCAGTCTGTCGGACCTGATCCAGCCCAAACAGCAGCGCAACGGATTAGCCGAGCCCCTGAACAGCCGTCCACCGCGCCTGCTGTGCGTAGACGACAATCCGGCGAATCTGCTGTTGGTGCAAACGCTGCTGGAGGACATGGGCGCCAAGGTGATGGCGGTCGACAGTGGTTATGCCGCCGTGCAAGCGGTCCAGGACGAAGCCTTCGATCTGGTGCTGATGGACGTGCAAATGCCAGGCATGGACGGACGACAAGCGACCGAGGCGATTCGTGCGTGGGAAGCCGAGCGTCAGAGTACGTCGCTGCCGATCGTGGCGCTGACCGCCCACGCCATGGCCAACGAAAAACGCGCGCTGCTGCAAAGCGGCATGGACGATTACCTGACCAAGCCGATCAGTGAGCGGCAACTGGCGCAGGTGGTGCTGAAATGGACAGGGTTGGCCCTGCGCAATCAGGCACCGGAGCGTCACCCGGAACTCGCCCACGGCACCGGTAACCTGCAAGTGCTCGATCATGAGGAAGGCTTGCGCCTGGCAGCTGGCAAGGCTGACCTGGCCGCTGACATGCTGGCGATGTTGCTGGCCTCGCTGGACACCGACCGGGAGGCGATTCGTGCGGCGCGTACCGTCAACGACCATGTTGCGCTGATCGAACGCGTCCACCGGCTGCACGGCGCGACCCGTTATTGCGGCGTCCCGCAGTTGCGCGCCGCCTGTCAACGCAGCGAAACCCTGCTCAAGCAAGAGTCCCCAGAAATCGATACCGCGCTGGATGAACTGGACAAAGCCATCATCCGCGTGGCGATGGAAGCGCGGGTGCATGCGTAACTTTGGTGGGTGACAGATTTCCCGTGGGAGCGGACCTGTACCTGTAGGAGCCAACTTGTTGGCGAGGCATCCAATGCGGTCCGCCAGATACACCGCCTCGCGAACAAGTTCGCTCCCACAGGCTCTCAGAACACGCTGCCCTGTAGGAGCCAACTTGTTGGCGAGGCATCCACTGCGGTCCGCCAGATACACCGCCTCGCGGACAGGTCCGCTCCCACAGGTTCTCAGAACACACGATGCCCTGTAGGAGCCAACTTGTTGGCGAGGCATCCAATGCGGTCCGCCAGATACACCGCCTCGCGAACAAGTTCGCCCCTACAGAGGGGCCGGGATCATATAAAGGATGACTGCAATGCGCACATTGATCTTCAGCAGCCAGACCTACGACCAGGACAGCTTTCTCGCCGCGCGGATTCCGGCGGACGTCGATCTGCATTTCCAGCCTGCGCGTCTGACCCTGGACACGGTGGCGCTGGCTAACGGTTACGAGGTGGTCTGCGCCTTCATCAATGATGACCTCAGCGCGCCGGTGCTCGAACATCTCGCAGCTGGAGGTACCAAGCTGATCGCCCTGCGTTCGGCCGGTTTCAATCACGTCAACCTCAGCACCGCCCAGCGCCTGGGCCTGACGGTCGTGCGTGTCCCGGCTTATTCACCCCATGCGGTGGCGGAACACGCGGTGGCGTTAATCCTCTCGCTTAACCGACATCTGCACCGCGCCTACAATCGCACCCGCGACGGCGATTTCAGCCTGCACGGCTTGACTGGTTTCGACTTGGTCGGCAAAACCGTGGGCGTGGTCGGCACTGGGCAGATCGGCGCGACTTTCGCCAAAATCATGAACGGCTTCGGTTGCCAATTGCTGGCGTACGATCCGTTTCCCAATCCTCAGGTTGAAGCCTTGGGCGCGCGTTATCTGCCGCTGGAAGAATTGCTGGCCCAGTCGCAGATCATCAGCCTGCACTGCCCGCTCAACGACCAGACCCGGCATTTGATCAATTTTCAGTCGCTGAACCACATGCAGCGCGGCGCCATGCTGATCAACACCGGGCGCGGCGCGCTGGTGGATACGCCTGCGCTGATCGAAGCGCTGAAAAGCGGCCAGCTCGGTTATCTGGGGCTGGACGTGTATGAAGAAGAAGCCAAGCTGTTTTTCGAGGACCGATCCGATCTGCCATTGCAGGACGACGTGCTGGCACGGCTGCTGACATTTCCGAATGTGATCATCACCGCGCATCAAGCCTTTCTGACCCGCGAAGCGTTGGGCGCGATTGCGCAGACCACACTGGATAACATCACCGCGTGGGCGGCGGGAAACCCGCAGAATCAGGTGTGAGACGCCCAATACTGTAGGAGCGCGCTTGCCCGCGATGAGGCCAATACATCCGACACATCCATCGCGCCTGACCCATAGTCTTCGCGCACAGGTACCGCACCTGATCCCATCGTCCCGGGATCGCCCTCCGGGCAGAAGCAGTAAGCAGCGCCTAAATCTAAAGTGTTAGCATGCGCGCCTATTTGGAGACCCCCATGGCCGAACACGATTTTCGTTACAGCATGCTCACCCCGCAACACACCCTCATTGAGTGCCGCAGCCTGGCCGTTGGTCGCTATCAAGTGACTGGCAACGGCGGTTCGATCAAGCACGACGACGTGCTGTTGGTCACCGTCAAAGGCAGCAAAACCCTGCACATGCGCCTGACCGTTGAAAAAGTCCGCCACCTGATCAATCCGCCCGGCCAATGGGTCGCGGTGGCTAACGGTCCGGCGTTCACGGAACTGGCGATTCACACCTGGAAAGTCAATTGCAACGGCTGCGGCAAAACCCAGGACATCGAGTTCATGGTCGAAGGCAAAGACGGCGAAAAAGCCCTAAAGCCTGCCGCTGAGGCGCGCATCGCCGAACTCGGCTGGAAAGTTGAAGGGGAGCACCACCTGTGTCCGGCGTGCGGGAAAAAAGCGGCATGAAACGGCTTGGTTTTTTGATGACGAATGCGGCTCTTGTCAGTGCGGCACTGTTGAGCGGATGTACCGCCGACGCCGAACGGGTGCAACGGGATAAAGGTTATCTGCTGGAGTGGATCGGCGAACGTCCGCTGATGGACAACAGCCACATGACCATGACATTGGGCAAAGACGGTCGAGCGTACGGCAACGCCGGTTGCAATCACTGGTTTGCGCCCTATCGCCTGGACGGCGAGAGCATCACTTTCGGCCCGGTCGGCAGCACCCGCAAGCTCTGCACTCCAGCGGTGATGGAGCAGGAACAACGCTTCCTTCAGGCGCTGCCCAAAGTTCAGCGCTGGGATATTTCCCCGGTTGAGCAATTACAGTTGTGGCCGTCGGAAGGCAAGCCGTTGCGGTTCTGGCTGGAAGAAAGCTGAGGGTCAGAACACTTTGAACAGTGGGAGGGAGCTTGCTCGCGATGGGGTAGGTATGCAGGAGACTGATGAGCGCTGGACTCTGTAGGAGCGCGCTTGCCCGCGATGACGGTGTGCCAGTCAACACACCGAACTCAGAAAGAACCATCCCGAGCAAGCTCCCTCCCACAGAGGCGAAGCGACGTCAGCCCTTGGCCTTCAGCTCCGTCACTTTCTGCGCCACGCCCGCTGCCGTCTGTTCCCCCATCAGCGTCTCACGCACTTTGCCCCTGTCGTCGATGATGTAGGTCACCGGCAGTGCCTCGCTTTTGGGCAGATCGTATTGCTCGGCCGGGTCCTGGGCCAGTACGGTGAACTGGATGCCCAAGGCATTGCTGGCGGTTTTCAGGTCTTCGCCTTGCAGCCCGTCGAAGTTGACCCCGAACACGCTCACTTTCTGGTCCTTCAACTGCTTCGACAATTTATTGAGTTCCGGGATTTCGGTCCGGCACGGGCCGCACCATTCGGCCCAGTAATTGACGACGAGCCAGTGTTTATCGACCCGCTCGCTGGCGACCTTTTTGCCATTCTGATCAGTGCCCAGGTCTACCCCGCAACCACTCAGCAACACACTGCCGATCAGTAGTACCGCCGCTGCCAACCGCCTTGCCATGATCCGCCTCTCTTTTCTGTCTTATTCCAGAAGTGCCACTGATAGTGCGACCAATCCACGCTACCCGTTGGCCTTTCTCGTCACGAATGTAGAATAGCCGCCACCTCAAGCAAGATGCGACCAGCAAATGACCGATCTGACGCTTTATCACAATCCGCGCTGCTCAAAATCCCGTGGCGCGCTGGAACTGCTTGAAGCCCGCGGCTTGGCCCCGACCATTGTCCGCTATCTTGAAACCCCGCCTGACGCCGCGCAATTGCGCGATCTGCTGAGCAAGCTTGGCATCAGCCCCCGCCAATTGCTGCGCACCGGCGAAGACGAATACAAGGCACTGAACCTCGCCGACCCCAGCCTGAGCGATGATCAACTGATCGCCACCATGGCAGCCAACCCCAAGCTCATCGAACGCCCGATCCTGGTCGCTGGCGACAAAGCGGTCATTGGCCGTCCACCAGAAAAAATCTTGGAGATCCTGCCGTGAGTGCGCCGTACATTTTGGTCCTGTTTTACAGCCGCAACGGCTCCACCAGCGAAATGGCCCGGCAGATTGCCCGTGGCATCGAGATGGGCGGTATGGAAGCGCGGCTGCGCACCGTCCCGGCGATTTCCGCTGATTGCGAGGCGACGGCGCCGAGCATTCCGGACAGCGGCGCGCTCTACGCCAGCCTCGACGACCTGAAAAACTGCTCCGGCCTGGCCCTTGGCAGCCCGACCCGCTTCGGCAACATGGCCGCACCGCTCAAGTACTTTCTCGACGGCACCAGCAACCTGTGGCTGACCGGCGCGCTGGTGGGCAAACCGGCCAGCGTGTTCACCTCCACCGCCAGTCTCCACGGCGGTCAGGAAACAACTCTGATGTCGATGCTGCTGCCGTTGCTACACCACGGGATGCTGGTCGCCGGCCTGCCTTACAGTGAAGCGGCGCTGATCGAAACCACTGGCGGTGGCACGCCGTACGGCGCCAGTCACCACGCCGGCGCTGATGGCAAACGCCCGCTGGATCAACACGAAACGGCTTTGTGTCGCGCACTCGGTCAACGTCTTGCGAGAACCGCGTTGCTGCTGGCGCCCTCCCGTGGCTAAAAAACTCAAGGCACTGCCCGCGCTGGCATGGCTCGAACCCCGCGTTCGCTGGAGTCGGGTCGCCGCGCTGCTGTGCTTTTTCGGGTTGATGGCGTTACTGACGATTTACTACCTGGTGTTCGCCGACCTGCATGGCGCTCGTCCGTGGGTGATTCTTTCGATTGAACTGGTGCCGCTGCTGCTACTCACACCCGGCATGGTGACGGGCAGCGCGCGCGGGCATTCGTGGACGTGCTTTGCAGTGAATCTGTATTTCATCAAGGGCGCGCTCGCGGTTTACGACCCCAACCGCTCGCTGTTCGGCGCGCTGGAAATGCTCGCGAGTTTGGCGGTGTTCATCAGCGCGCTGTTGTATGTGCGTTGGCGGTATCAGTACAACCGCAAGTTGGCCGAGACACATACCCTGTAGGAGCGAATTTATTCGCGAAGGGCCGGAACAGGCAACACACCTCATGAAATTTACTGACGCATCGCGAATAAATTCGCTCCTACAGCGTTCGGCGATGGGGCGTATGTACGCAAGCAATCGCTTTCGCGGACAGGTCCGCTCCCACATGAACACGCATTTCTTGTGGGAGCGGACCTGTCCGCGAAGAGGCCCTGAAGGGCGACATCTATTTTGGAGAGGGCATGCAAGATTACAAATGGCTCAATGAATACTGCCTCAATCGTTTTGGTTCCGCCGCTGCTCTCGAAGCACATCTGCCGACTCCCGCCACGCCGAAAAAACTCAAGGCCATCAGCGCCGACCGTTACCTGTCGACCATGGCGCTGCGGGTATTTCGTGCCGGGCTGAAGCACAGCCTGGTTGATTCGAAATGGCCGGCGTTCGAAGAGGTGTTTTACCGGTTTGATCCGGAAAAAGTCGTGCTCATGGGCGCTGACCACCTCGAACGCCTGATGCAGGACAAGCGCATCATTCGCCACCTGGGCAAGCTCAAAAGCGTGCCGCGCAATGCGCAGATGATCCTGGACATCGAAGAATCCCACGGCAGTTTTGGCGCATTCATTGCCGACTGGCCGGTGAGCGACATCGTCGGTCTGTGGCGTTATCTGGCCAAGCACGGCAATCAAATGGGCGGCCTGTCGTCCCCGCGCTTCCTGCGCATGGTCGGCAAAGACACCTTCATCCCGACCTGGGACGTGGTCGCGGCACTCAACGCTCAGAACATCGTTGATCGCGTGCCCACTAGTCAGCGCGACCAGGCGATCGTGCAGGACGTCTTCAACCAATGGCAGGAACAAAGTGGACGCCCGTTGTGCCAGTTGTCGGCCATGCTGGCGTATACCGTGAACCACTGATCCATTTTTCCAGCGGCAACGAACGGCGCGCGTGTAACAAATGGGAGGTCGTATACAATATTCGCCATTCCCCCACTGCCTGAGTTGCCCGCGTGCCCTTCCAGATAACAGACGCTCCAAACCTCGGCGTTGCGCCCTCCGCGTCCGAGGTCATTTCCAAGCACCTGCGTGACGCGATCATCTCCGGCCAGTTCGCCGAAGACGAGCCGATCCGCCAGGACGACATCGCCCGGGTATTCAACGTCAGCAAAATCCCCGTGCGTGAAGCCCTGAAGCGCCTGGAGGCCGAAGGTTTGGTGCAGTTCCAGCGCAACAAGGGCGCGGTAGTCACGCGGATTTCCGAACCCGAACTGGCGCAGATCTTTGAAGTGCGGGTGCTGCTTGAAACCCAGGCCATTCGCTTGGCGGTGCCGAAGATGACCCCGGCGCATATCGCCCGGGCCAACGCCATCTGCGACGAATTCATCGGTGACGACAACATCAGCCGTTGGGCCGAGCTGAACTGGGCGTTCCACACGTGTCTGTACGAAGCGGCCGAACGCCCTTTCCTGCTGAACATGATTCGCTCGATCCACGACAAGGTTGAGCGCTACCTGCGGGTGCAGATGAGTTTCGACGAAGGCAAAGAGCGCGCGGATCTGGAACACCGCGAGATACTGCGCGCCTGTGCCGATCGGGACGTGGAACAAGCCGTCGAACTGATCGAGCACCACATCATTGGCGTCTGCCGCACGCTCTACGCGCACCTGCCCAACGCCACCATCAGCGAAGTATGAGCGACTGACCACTGTGCTGATTTCGTCATCGGTCGGAGGGAAATCGGTCAAGACCACAGGTGCAACAAGCGCCAATCTGTGACCGATTCCTACAGCCTGGGTGACCCTATGAAACGCATCCGCATTCTTGATTCCCACACCGGCGGCGAGCCCACCCGATTGGTGCTCGACGGGTTTCCTGATCTGGGCAATGGCAGCATGGCCGAACGCCGCCAATTGCTGGCCGACGAATTCGATGAGTGGCGCGCGACCACCGTGCTCGAACCCCGTGGCAGCGACGTGCTGGTCGGCGCGCTGCTCTGCGAACCTGTGGACCCAAGCTCTGCAGCCGGGGTGATCTTTTTCAACAACAGCGGCTATCTGGGCATGTGCGGCCACGGCACCATCGGCCTGATCGTGTCGCTGGCGCATCTGGGCAAGATCGGCCCTGGCGTGCATCGCATCGAGACCCCGGTGGGCACCGTGGAAGCGCTGCTGCATGAGGACGGTTCGGTCAGCGTGCAGAACGTGGCGTCTTATCGCTATCGCAAAAATTTTGCGTTGGAAGTACCGGGAATAGGCAGCGTCAGCGGGGATATCGCCTGGGGCGGCAACTGGTTTTTCCTGATCTCCGAGCATGGCCTGAGTGTCAGCAACGACAACCTCGACGCCCTCACCGCTTACACCTGGGCGGTGCGTCAGGCGCTGGAAAGCCAGGGCATTCGTGGCGAAGACGGCGGCGTGATCGACCACATCGAGCTGTTCGCAGGCGACGATCAGGCCGACAGCCGCAATTTCGTGCTGTGCCCCGGCAAAGCCTACGACCGCTCGCCATGCGGCACCGGCACCAGCGCCAAACTGGCGTGCCTGGCGGCAGACGGCAAGCTGCAACCGGGTGAAATCTGGGACCAGGCCAGCGTCATCGGCAGCCGTTTCGAAGGCAGCTTTGAGTGGCAAGGCGGCGAGCGGCAGATTGGCGACCGAATCGTGCCGACCATTCGCGGCCGCGCCTACATCAGCGCCGAAGCCACTTTATTGCTGGACGCCGACGACCCGTTCGCCTGGGGCATTCGCCCGTGATCAAAGGCCAGGCCGCTGACGTAATCATCATCGGCGGCGGGATTATCGGCGCGGCCTGCGCAGATGAACTGGCAAGCCGGGGCCTCGAAGTGTTGGTGCTCGATTGCCAGCGCCCTGCTGCTACGGCGGCAGGCATGGGCCATCTGGTGGTGCTGGACGACAATCCGGCCGAACTGGCCCTGGGCGAATATTCGGTGCGCCTGTGGCGAGAGCTGGCAGGGCAACTGCCGGACGACTGCGCCATGCGCAACAACGGCACACTGTGGCTGGCCTGCAACGAAGCGGAAATGGCCGAAGCCGAGCGCAAGCAATCGGTGCTGCGCGACTACGGTGTGGCCTGTGAGTTGTTGAGTCCTGAGGCCTTGGCCGCCGCTGAGCCTTCGCTGCGCCCCGGTTTGTTTGGCGGTTTGAGGGTCACGGGTGACTGCATTTTGTATGCGCCCAATGCCGCGCGCTGGCTGTTGCAGCGCCAGCCCAAACGCGTTACGCAGCGCACCGCGAAGGTGGTCGAAGTACGTGGCAATCGCGTGCAACTGGCAGGCGGCGAACAGCTCAAAGCTACCGCCGTAGTCCTCGCCAGCGGAATCTATGCCCGCGAGCTGTGCCCCGACCTGCCGTTGCAGCCGAAAAAAGGCCACTTGCTGATCACCGATCGCTACCCGATTCAGATCAGTCACACGCTGGTGGAGCTGGGCTACATCACCGCCGCCCATAACAGTTCCGGCCCGTCAGTGGCGTTCAACGTACAGCAGCGCCCCACGGGGCAATTGTTCATCGGCTCGTCGCGGCAATTCGACAACCACGACCCGGCCATCGACGCCAAAATGCTCGGTCGGATGCTGCGTCGGGCTACCGAGTTTTTGCCGGACTTAAGCGAGATGAACGGCATCCGCAGCTGGACCGGCTTTCGTTCGGCCAGCCCCGACGGTCAGCCGCTGATTGGCGAACATCCTTTGCAGCCCGGCTTGTGGCTGGCAGTCGGGCATGAGGGTCTGGGCGTTACGACAGCAACTGGGACGGCACAATTACTGGCAGCCCAATTGCTGCGCAGCAAGCCGCCTATAGATGTCACCCCGTTTCTGCCCCAACGTTTCATTGGAGCCAACGTCCCATGCCTGAATTGAGTATCGACGGCCAGACTCTGCGCGTGGCCGATGGCACTACGGTTGCCGCTGCGCTGATGTCTTCAAGGGATCAATGCAGCCGCACATCCCTCAGCGGCCAGCGTCGCGCGCCGTTGTGCGGGATGGGCATCTGTCAGGAATGTCGGGTGAGCATTGACGGACTGCGCCGTCTGGCGTGTCAGACACTTTGCCGCGATGGCATGCAGGTGGAGACATTCCTGTGAGCCAGCATGTCGAACTTCTAATCCTCGGCGCGGGGCCAGCGGGCATGGCCGCTGCGTTGGCGGCAGCACCTAGTGGGATATCCATCGCCGTACTGGACGATAACCCGCTGCCGGGCGGGCAAATCTGGCGCGACGGGCCTCAGGCGCATTTGCCGCCGCAACCACACGCCCTGCGCGCACGCCTTCGCGAGCACAGCAATATTCAGCTGCACAGCACAACGAAAGTCGTTGCCCTGGCAGGCGCCAAACGGCTGCTGCTGGAAGACGCCGAACGCGGTTGGATCTTGAGCTACGACAAGCTGATTCTCTGCACCGGCGCACGGGAATTGCTGTTGCCTTTTCCGGGCTGGACGCTTCCCGGCGTGACCGGCGCAGGAGGTTTGCAGGCGTTGATCAAAAGCGGTCTGCCCGTTGCGGGCGAGCGTGTGGTGGTCGCCGGAACCGGGCCGCTGCTGCTGGCCAGTGCCGCTACTGCCCACTTGAACGGTGCGAAGGTTCAGCGCATCGCCGAGCAGGCTTCGCTTGCGTCTGTCAGCCGTTTCGCCAGCGGCTTATGGGCTTGGCCAAGCAAGGCGCTGCAAGCGGTAGGACTCAGGAATTCGCAATATCGGACGTCGGCTTATGTGGTCGAGGCGTTGGGCAGTGATCGGCTGGAAGCAGTACGGATTCGTGTCGGCAATCGCGATGAAGAGATCCCCTGCGAACGCCTGGCCTGCGGGTTCAGTCTGGTGCCGAATGTGGAGATAGGTCAGGCAATGGGCTGCCGGATTACGGATCGCGCTATTGCTGTGGATGAGTGGCAGGCCACGGGCCTTGAGGACCACTACGCAGCAGGCGAATGCACCGGCTTCGGCGGCAGCGAACTGGCGTTGGTCGAGGGGCGGATTGCCGGCTTAGTAGCGGTGGGCGAAAACGCTCCGGCCCAAGCGTTGTGGTCAGAGCGCCAACGCTGGCAGCGCTTCGCTGACCGGTTGAATCGTGCCTTCGCCTTGAGGCCGCACATCAAGCAACTGGCCAGACCGGACACGCTGGTGTGCCGGTGTGAAGATGTGCCGTTTTCGGCGCTGACTGCCCACGACGGCTGGACCGGCGCCAAGCTCAACACCCGCTGCGGCATGGGCGCCTGTCAGGGGCGGATCTGTTCGACCGCCGCACAAACGCTGTTTGGCTGGGAGCCGCCGAGTTTGCGTCCACCGTTCACCCCGGCGCGCATCGCAACCCTGGTGTGCCTGGATGAAGGTGGCGAGCTGTCTTGAGTCATCGCTCGATTGTGCTGCGCCGCCCTGTTGCAGCATGATCGGCTCGACCTTCGCCACCACTGATCTCATCGTGAACATGCTTGATCTGATTCCCGCCAGTCCCCCGCGCACGCTCGATCAGTTGCTGACCAGTCTTGAGCTGGTAGCGCCGCTGTTCGACGCGATCCCTGGCGTGGTGTTTTTCATCAAGGACACCGAGGCCCGTTACGCACTGGTCAATCAAACCCTGGCCCAGCGTCTGGGCTGCAAGCACAAACACGAACTGGTGGGGCGCACTGCTGAAGAAGTGTTTCCGGCGCGCTTCGGGCCGCTGTACACCGCGCAAGATCGTCGGGTGCTGGCAGACGGCCGACAGCTCAGCGATCAATTGGAACTGCACCTTTATTACGCCAATCAGCCGATCTGGTGCCTCACCCACAAGCTGGCGTTGCGCAATGACGCAGGCGAGGTCATCGGTCTGGCCGGGATTTCACGGGACCTGCAAACCCTGCAATCGACGCACCCGGCGTATCAAAAGCTGGTCGAGGTCGATGCCTACATCCGCCAGCACTTCGCCCGACCGATTTTGCTGGAAGAACTGACGGCGATTGCCGGATTGTCCATCGCCCAGCTGGAAAGGCACTGCAAACGGATTTTCCAGCTGACGCCCCGGCAGATGATCCACAAGGCACGGCTGGGGGAAGCGTCGCGGTTGTTGCTGCAGGATGTGTCGATCACCGAGATTGCCCTGCGTTGCGGGTACACCGATCACAGCGCGTTCAGCCGACAGTTTCGGGCGCTGACGGGGTTTTCACCGAGTCAGTTTCGGGAGTCGCAGGGTTAGCACCGTTTAAATAGAGCATTTCTGTAGGAGCGAACTTGTTCGCGAGGCGATTTGAGATCCTCCGTGAAATCTCTCGCGAACAAGTTCGCTCCTACAGATCACCGATATCCCCAAGTTTGACGTGCACCAATGAAGCACCGCTGCTCCTTTATGTAACAGTCGAAAGTCACTTCCTCCCCTGCGCCATCCCACGCCCTGTGCTAAGTCTCTGATCTACCGCGAGTCATGAACTGGATGACCAAACAGGCACAATCCATGCAAAGTAAATATCGTATACGAAATTACTTATCCGCCCGTTCTCTCATCTGCATCCCACGAGGCTTCTATGAAAAACCACGCTGTTGCCGTAGCCCTCCTCGCTGTCATGAGTGCTAGCGTTATCAACACCGCCATGGCCGACAAGCTCGATGACATCATCGATTCCGGCAAGCTGCGTTGCGCGGTAACCCTGGACTTTCCGCCGATGGGTTCGCGGGATGAAAAGAACACCCCGGTCGGGTTCGATGTGGACTATTGCAACGACCTGGCGAAGGTTTTGGGCGTGACCGCCGAAGTGGTCGAAACGCCATTCCCGGACCGGATTCCGGCGCTGGTGTCCGGACGCGCCGACGTGATCGTGGCGTCTACCTCCGACACGCTGGAACGGGCGAAAACGGTGGCGATGAGCATTCCTTACTTCGCCTTCCAGATGGTGGTGCTGACACGCGATGACACCAAGATCGAGAAGTTCGATGACCTCAAGGGCCGTCCGGTAGGCAATACCAGCGGCACGTTCGAAGCCATTGCACTGGAAAAAGACGTGAAGAAATGGGGCACCGGCAGCTTCCGCGCCTACCAGACTCAGAACGACACCATCCTCGCCGTCGCCCAGGGCCACATTGATGCCTCAGTGGTGACCAACACCGTTGCTGCCGCGACGATCAAGTCCGGCAAATACAAAAACCTGAAAATCGCCGGCAACGCGCCGTACACCATCGACTACGTTTCACTGGCCGCCAAGCGCAGTGAATACGGGCTGATCCACTACCTGAACCTGTTCGTGAACCAGCAAGTGCGCTCGGGCCGCTATGCCGAGCTGTATGAAAAATGGGTCGGCGGCAAGCCTGTGGATCTGACGGTGCCGGGCGTTTATTACTGAGGTAGAGGCATAACCTTTAGGAGCCAACTCGTTGGCGAGCCGATTTTGCGCTGTGTCAGCTAAGACGCCTCGCGAACAAGTTCGCTCCTACAGAGCAATGGGTTATCTGCGCGGATTGCGGCAACGCATGACCTGTAGGAGCGCGCTTGCCCGCGATGGCAGTGGATCAGTCACCTGATTCGTCGTCTGACACGCTGCCTTCGCGAACAAGTTCGCTCCTACAGAGCAATGGGTTATCTGCGCGGATTGCGGCAACGCATGACCTGTAGGAGCGCGC